>NZ_VXCZ01000001.1:0-469539 GCF_052850795.1 Pseudomonas sp. 910_23
CCTGCAAAAAACTACGCCGGCAGTGACGTCACACGTTGCTGCGTCTTGCCTTGGGCCTGTGCCCAGTTTTCCGGCAGGTTGATGTAATCCACCAATTCACGCAGTCGCCCCTGGTCGCGGCCATTGAAGTTGAACATCAGGCGGGTCAAGTGACTGAACCTTGGTTCGTCATGGTCTTCGCCTGTATAGGCGAGCTGTTGAAACTCGCCACTGAGCCGCAGGCTGGCAAACTCTTGCTGCAAATGGGCCAGAGCACGCTCACTGAGAGGGTGGTTCATGCGCACCACAAACTCGCGTTTCAACCAACGGGTGGAGTGGAAGTTGGCATAGAACTGGTTGATTTCATCCACTGCTTCTTCGGCGCTGTAGACCAGGCGTATCAGCTTGAGGTCGGTGGGCAGGATATAGCGGTTGGCTTCCAACTGGCTGCGGATAAAGTCCAGGGCACCTTGCCAGAACCCACCGCCCGGCGCATCCAGCAACACGACTGGCACCAGCGGGCTCTTGCCAGTCTGGATCAGGGTCAGTACTTCCAGAGCCTCGTCCAGGGTGCCGAAACCGCCAGGGCACAACACCAGCGCATCGGCTTCCTTGACGAAGAACAGCTTGCGGGTAAAGAAGAAGTGGAATGACAGCAGGTTTTCGGTGCCATCGATAGTGGGGTTGGCGTGCTGTTCAAAGGGTAGCGTGATATTGAACCCCAGGCTGTGCGCCAGGCCCGCGCCTTCGTGGGCTGCCGCCATGATGCCGCCGCCACCGCCGGTGATCACCATCAGGTCGGAGCGCGCCAATGCTGCACCCACCTCTCGGGCCAGTGCATACAGTGGGCTTTCCACAGGTGTACGTGCCGAGCCGAACACCGTCACCTTGCGCCGGTCCTTGAATTGTTCGAGTACGCGAAATGCATGGTCCAATTCACGAATGGCGCGCAGGGTGATCTTGGCATTCCAGCGATCCCGGTCGTCCTGGGCCATGCGCAGAACGGTAAGGATCATGTCGCGATAAAGGGGGATATTCGGGCTGTTGGGGGCGATCAACTGGATTTGCGCGTCGACCTGCTGCGTGAGGTCGGTCCCGTTTTCTTCAAAATGACGAAGCAACTGATCATTGGATTCATAAGGCATTCAACTTCTCCTTCTTTACAGGGCCTGGATAGTCGACGAGAGCGTCGTCGGGGCCACGACACTGCATGTGTCGTTGCATGCCACAGGAGGGCAGGCCGCTTATGCCCTGAAAGTGTTACAGAACAGCATTGAAGTAGCTGTGGGCGGGCGTATGGGATGGCTTGATCATGGGCCGAAAAACCCTTGGCTGGCAACCGCTTATTGGTTACTCATCGCGTAGTTTAGTCGTTGGCAGGAGCTGGAGCGGGGGAGTGCGCGCCGCTGGACAGCAGCGCGCGACGGTCAAATCGTGCTTACTTTTTCTTCTTCGCCGCAGCCGGTGCCGGGCAATCCGCTTCAACGAACTTGACCGATGCCACAGGGCGGTTGCTTTTGTTCTCGGTGATTTCATAGCGCATCACTGCGCCCTTGGCCATCAGCTCGCGGTAGCCTGGGTTGGTGCAGACGCTGCGGCCGAGCTGGAAATACACAGCCTTGGGGTTGGCACGCATCTGTTCGGCACGATCAGGCTGAACGCTGAGGTGATCAATCAGCTGCATACCTTCAACGGTGTAGGCCACTTCCAGGGTCTTTTCATCAATTTCCCGGGGCAGGTCCTTGTTGCTTTCGGCCGCGACGCTTTGCAGTTTCCTGTTCATTTGAGCCTCCAGCAGCGAGGCCGCGTGGGCGCCCATAGGCAAGACCAACGCTATGGCGAGGGATGGGGCAACAAGGCGCAGCATGGAACGCAGCATGAAACTCTCCTGATTCGGTTACTGGTGCATAGACCAGCCACTGCGCTGTGCGTTCAGTGGCGCGCAATTATAGGTGAGCCCTTGCCACTACAGCCAGGCGTATCGCTGGTAAACTGCGGGCACTTCTGTTTTTCACGAGTTTGTTCCGTGTCGATTTCCTTTTCTTCGCCGCGTGCCCGATGAGCCACGCCGTTTCCCGCTTGCGCACCCAACGCCTGGCGCGTGCCATCAGGCCGTTTCTCAATCGTGGTTCCCGGGCTGAGCGCTGCCCCGGCTGTCGGGTGATTCCCGAATATTGCTTGTGCGCCTGGCGGCCCAAAGTCGCGGCCAAGTCAGCCATGTGCCTGCTGATGCACGACGTTGAACCGATGAAGCCGAGCAATACGGGCTGGCTCATTGCCGATGTAATCGGCGACACCACGGCATTTGCCTGGTCACGTACCGAGGTAGATCCTGATTTGCTGACGTTGTTGGCTGACCCGCAGTGGCAGCCATACATCGTATTTCCCGGCGAGTTTGTGGCGCCGCAACGGGTGGTCAGTCAAGTCCGCGTGGAGGAGGGCAAGCGTCCGCTGTTTATCCTGCTGGATGGCACTTGGAGCGAAGCGCGCAAGATGTTTCGCAAAAGCCCCTACCTGGAGCATTTGCCAGTCCTGAGCCTCGCCCCTGAGCAGTTATCGCGCTACAAGCTGCGGCGTTCTAAGCGTGATGACCATTTCTGTACTGCCGAGGTGGCGGCGCTGTGCCTGGAGCTGGCCGAAGACTTGACTGCCAGCGAAGTGCTGGACGCCTACCTCGATGTATTCAGCGCCCATTACCTGGCAGCCAAGTTCCAAATGCCCTTGGACCCGATGGACGCTGTCCATATGCGCCTTGCACCCTATATACCGGCAGCCTAGCCAGACGACGTTTGCATGATGGCACCCTGAACCCGCAACCCGCTAGAATGCCCACGGGCGTAGCGCTTGACCCTCCAGGCTACGCTGGTCATGCTGGGCGCCGATTGGGGCGCAACCGTGAATGCTCGACGTCGTTTCATGTGCTTTTGACGTTGAGCAGGCCCTGTGGCGATAGCTGCCAGGCCGTCGCCTTGTGTATTGGTGAGCCCTGAACCATCAGGGCTGCCATAAAAAACAGGATCATTTAACCAATGGCCACATACGAAATCCTGATAGCCGATGACCATCCGCTGTTTCGCAGCGCTCTGCATCAGGCAGTCACCCTGGGGCTTGGCCCTGATGTTCGCCTGGTCGAAGTGGCCAGCATCGCCGAACTGGAAGCTCGCCTCACCGAAAAATCCGACTGGGACCTGGTGCTGCTCGACCTGAACATGCCCGGTGCCTACGGCTTTTCCGGGCTGGTGCTGCTGCGCGGGCAATACCCGCAGATCCCCGTGGTGATGGTCTCGGCCCAGGAGGAAGCCGACGTGGTGGTGCGCTCCAAGGAGTTTGGCGCCAGTGGCTTCATTCCCAAGTCCAGCGCGATGGAAGAGATCCAGAAAGCCGTGCGCGCGGTATTGGACGGCGATGTGTCCTGGCCGCCCCAGGCGTTTGAACAAATCAACGTGTCCGACGAAGCCAAGGCCGCCCGTGATGGCCTGGCCAGTCTCACACCCCAGCAGTTCCGGGTGCTGACCATGGTCTGCGAAGGTTTGCTGAACAAGCAGATTGCCTACGAATTGAGCGTGTCGGAAGCGACCATCAAGGCCCATGTAACGGCGATTTTCCGTAAGCTGGGAGTGCGTACCCGGACCCAGGCGGCGTTGCTCTTGCAACAACTTGAGTCAATCTCGCAACATTAAGTTACAGCCGCTTCACGCTTTTTTGACTTTGCGTGATCTAGCTTCCCCACTTCTTTGGTTCAGTTGCCTACATCTATGTCGCCTTTCAAGGGTCAAACCGGTATCAAACGTATCTTCAATGCAGGGGGCTATTCCCTGGATGGTCTGCGCGCAGCTTTCACCGGCGAGGCGGCGTTCCGTCAGTTGGTGTTGTTGAACGTCATCCTGATCCCTTTGAGCTTTTTCCTGCAGGTCAGCCGGGTCGAGCGGGCACTGCTGATTGCGGTGTGCCTGCTGGCGTTGATTGTCGAGTTGCTCAACTCTGCGGTAGAAGCGGCCATTGACCGTATTTCCCTGGACCGCCATCCGCTGTCGAAGAACGCCAAGGACATGGGCAGCGCCGCGCAATTTGTGGCACTGACCATGATCACCCTGGTGTGGGCGGTGATCCTGATCTAACGATCAGGCAATACTCGGCAGTACGATCTCGTCGCTGCGCTGCACCCCGGCGGTGAAAGCGCGGCACAGTTCGAGAAACTCGCGCATCGCCGAGGTCTGGTATTTCTGCTTATGCCAGATGAAGTAGAACTGCCGGGCCAGGTCCAGATCCGGGGTTTCCACCGGTACCAGGCTGCCCCGGCGGAACGCGTCGCGCAGCGCCAGCCGCGAAATGCAGCCGATCCCCAACCCCGACTCCACTGCCCGCTTGATCGCCTCGGTGTGTTCCAGTTCCAGACGGATATTCAGCGCGCTGCGATGATGGCGCATGGCCTGGTCAAACGTCAGGCGCGTGCCCGAGCCTTGTTCGCGCAGTATCCACGCTTCGTGGGTCAATTCGTCCATGCTGGCCACGCCACGCTTGGCCAAATGATGCTGCGGCGCACAAAACACCACGAGCTCATCTTCTACCCACGTCTGCACCTCGATATCCGGGTGGCTGCAGTCGCCTTCAATTAGACCCAGGTCAATTTCGTAGTGCGCTACCTGATGCACGATATGTGCAGTGTTCTGCACATGGAGTTTCACCTGGCTTTCGGGATGCTGCTGCATAAAGCTGCCAATCAGCAGCGTCGCCAAGTAATTGCCGATGGTCAGGGTCGCGCCGACCGCCAAGGAGCCGAAGCCGGACTTGCCGTTGAGCAGGTCCTCGATCTCTTTGGCCTGGTCCAGCAGTGCAACCGCCTGGGGCAATAGCTGGTGACCGAGGGCGTTGAGACTCAGGCGTTTGCCGGCGCGGTCGAACAATTGGCAGCTGGATTGACGCTCCAGCTCGGTGATCGACGTGCTGGCGGCGGATTGAGATAAGGCCAGAAGGCCAGCAGCGCGCGAGACGCTTTCCTGCTGGGCGACGGCGACGAAAACTTGCAGTTGACGGAGAGTAAATCGCATATCGATATAACCGATAACCCTTATCTTAATAATCCAGTTAACAGATATTGTCGCCGCCATTAGAATGCTGTGCAATTGCGCATCCTTACCTTTGGCGCAGACCCATTTCCAGGAGTCCCCCGTACATGAGCAACATGAACCACGAGCGTGTCCTCAGTGTTCATCACTGGAACGACACTCTGTTCAGCTTCAAGTGCACCCGCGATCCGGGCTTGCGCTTCGAGAACGGTCAGTTCGTGATGATCGGCCTGCAACAGCCCAACGGCCGCCCGCTCATGCGTGCTTACTCGATTGCCAGCCCAAACTGGGAAGAGCATCTGGAGTTCTTCAGCATCAAGGTGCCGGATGGCCCGCTGACTTCCCAATTGCAGCACTTGAAGGAAGGCGACGAGATCATCATCAGCAAAAAACCGACGGGCACCCTGGTGCTTGACGATTTGAAGCCGGGCAAACACCTGTACCTGCTCAGCACCGGCACTGGCCTCGCGCCGTTCATGAGCGTGATCCAGGACCCGGAGACCTACGAGCGTTTCGAAAAAGTCATCCTGTGCCACGGCGTGCGCTACGTCAACGAAGTCGCCTACCGCGAATTCATCACCGAGCACCTGCCGCAGAACGAATTCTTCGGCGAGGCCCTGCGTGACAAGTTGATCTACTACCCGACCGTGACCCGCGAGCCGTTCGAAAACGAAGGCCGCCTGACCGACCTGATGCGCAGTGGCAAGCTGTTCAGCGACATCGGCCTGCCACCGATCAACCCCGAAGACGACCGCGCCATGCTGTGCGGCAGCCCAAGCATGTTGGATGAGACCAGCGAAGTGCTGAACAGCTTCGGCCTGAAGGTTTCGCCACGGATGCGTGAGCCGGGTGATTACCTGATCGAGCGTGCGTTCGTCGAGAAGTAATACCGCGTCAGTAAGCAGATCAAAATGTGGGAGGGGGCAAGCCCCCTCCCAAATTCAGTCTCCGGTTTATCCGGCGGGAACCACTTCCAGCACACAAATCATCCCGGGTTCCGGGTAGTGCCAGCGCACATCCACATCCCAGAATTGCGCACCGTATTCCCGTTCCGACGTAGGAACCTGATACGCCGGCCGCGGATCCTGCGCCAAACACTGCTCAATCAGTTCCACCAACGGCTCGCCGAGGCGTTGAGCGTGGCCTTGCGCCTGTTGCAGCGCCGTCTTCAGCCACTGCACCGCAATCAGTTGCGGCGCGCTGCTGGCAATGGTGTTGGTAGCGCTGTCGACAATGTCGGCATAGGGCACATATGGCTTGATATCCAGCACCGGCGTGCCATCGAGCAAGTCGATCCCGGAAATCCACAGTCGCCCCGGTTCCACCTTGTCCAGCTTGACCACCGATTGGCCAATGCCATTAGGTCGGTGGGTGGCACGGGTGGCAAACACGCCCATGGACGTATTGCCGCCCAGGCGTGGCGGGCGCACTTTCAGGCGTGGCTTGTCTTCCAGGGCCTGATGAAACAGGAACAGCAACCACACATGGCTGACCTGTTCCAGCCCCTGCACGGCCTCGCCCTGGTCGAACGGCGCCACCAACTCCAGCACGCCACGGGCAGCCGGTGCCAGTTGCGGTTGGCGCGGGATGGCGAACTTCTCCTTGAAGCAGGAGCGTACGAAACCGACGGGCGAGACCTGGTAACTCATGGCTTAGGCACGGACCCGCAAGGTCAGGCCCTTGAGGAAGTTACGCAGCAACTGATCACCACAGGTGCGGTAGTTGGTATGGCCGAACTTGCGGAACAGCGCGCTCAGCTCTGGCTTGGACACCGGGAACTCCGCTGCCTTGAGGATGGCATGCATGTCGTCTTCCTTCAGTTCGAAGGCCACGCGCAGCTTTTTCAGGATGATGTTGTTGGTCACCGGCGTTTCGATCGGCTGCGGTGGACGGCTTTCGTCCTTGCCGCGCTTGAAGATGACCAAGCCATCGAGGAAGTGAGCCATGACTTCATCCGGGCAGAACACGAAGCCTTCTTCCTCATCTTTCTTGAGGTAGGTCAGCAGGTCTTCCTTGGTCACGTCCATGCCGCCGAGCTTGATGATCTCGACCATCTTGTTGTCGCTGATGTCGAGCATGTAGCGCACGCTGCGCAGTACGTCGTTGTGAATCATGGTGAGCAATCCTGCTATTGAACTGATGACGCCGCCCAATCAGGCGGTGTCGGGAAAAGGGGAACGGCTTAGAACTTCTCTTTGCCGGACAGGTAGCGCCATTGGCCCAATGGCACCTTGCCAATGGACACGCCGCCGATGCGGATACGGCGGATGGCGATGACTTTCAGGCCAACAGCTTCGCAGAACAGCGCGATAACGCCGGGTTGCGGGTTTTTCATCGCAAAGCGCAGGCGGTTTTCGTTCTGCCAGCTGGCTTTCACAGCGGGAAGTTCCTTACCTTTGTAGGTCAGGCCGTGGTTCAGGCGGTTGAGGCCGTGGGCAACCATGTCGCCTTCGACTTCTACTACGTACTCCTGCTCGATCTTGGCGGCATCGGCGGTCAACTTGCGCAGAATCTTCCAGTCCTGGGTGAACACCAGCAAGCCGCTGGCCTTGGCTTGCAAGTCGGCGCTGGCGGTCAGGCGCAGGAAATGCCCCTTGAGCGGGCGCTTGCTGAAGCGGTGTTCTTCAGACAAGGTCTCGGCGCTGATCGTGGCCATGGCGGTTTCAGCGTCCATGCCTGCCGGCGCGTGCAACAGAATGGTCACCGGCTCTGGTGGGGTGGCTTTGGCCTCTGGGTCCAGCTCGACTTTTTCGGTTGTGACCTTGAACTGCGGCTCGTCGATCACTTCGCCGTCCACCGAGACCCAGCCGCCTTCGATAAACAGCTCAGCCTCCCGACGGGAGCAACCGACCAGTTCGATAAGGCGTTTGGAGAGGCGTATGGGGTCAGTCATGACAAGGGCCGTAACAAAAGGGGGCGGCTATTGTACCTGCCTGGCGCCGGTTAATCCCGGCCCCATTTCAGGTAGTGGCTTTTTGTGGGAGCTGGCTTGCCTGCGATGGCATCACCTCGGTCAACCTGAGCTAACGCGTCGCTCGCATCGCAGGCAAGCCAGCTCCCACAGATGTGCGCAAACGCAAATGCAGCAACGGGTAAGGCTGGCCAAGGCCATCATGCTCCGTGCGTCCGATCACTTCGAAGCCTTGCTTGAAGTAGAAACCCAGGGCCTGGGGGTTCTGTTCGTTGACGTCCAGCTCATCGGCATTCATATGTTCGATCGCATAGCGCAGCAGTTGCCGCCCCAGGCCCTGACCACGGTGTTGCGGGTCGATAAACAGCATCTCCACTTTGCCCGCCGCCACCCCGGCGAACCCGGTGATGCGCTGGCGTGAGTCCTTGGTGCAGATCAGCATCACCGCGTCCAGGTAGCGAGTCAGCACCAGGTTTTTCAGCAAGTCGATATAGCTGCCCGGCAGAAAATCGTGGGTGGCGCGTACCGAGTCTTCCCAGATCTGCGCCAAGCGCGCGTAATCGCTGGTTTTAGGTGTGTGGATAACCGAATGCTGACGCATGCCCGCTGCCCCTTGCCGTAATCGGCGCTGATGGGCAAAACGATAGACCTAAAAAAGCCCCGCATCTTGTCAGAGGCGGGGCTTTTTCAAAATATTACGCAAACACGCTTCAGTCGCGCTTTTCAGCCCACAAGTCGTACTCGTCGGCGTCGGTCACGGTGCACCAGACCTTGTCGCCCGGCTTCAAGCCGCTGGCATCGTCAATAAACACGTTACCGTCGATTTCCGGCGCATCGAAGAAGCAGCGGCCAACGGCGCCTTGCTCGTCGACTTCGTCGATGAGCACTTCGATTTCCTTGCCGATGCGCAGTTGCAGGCGTGCAGAGCTGATCGCCTGTTGGTGCGCCATGAAGCGCTCCCAACGATCTTGCTTGACGTCGTCCGGCACCACGGCCAGGTCCAGCAGGTTGGCCGGAGCGCCTTCCACTGGCGAGTACTGGAAGCAGCCGACGCGGTCCAGCTGCGCTTCGGTCAGCCAGTCGAGCAGGTACTGGAAGTCTTCTTCGGTCTCGCCGGGGAAGCCGACGATGAAGGTGGAGCGGATGATCAGCTCCGGGCAGATCTCGCGCCAGTTCTTGATACGCGCCAGGGTCTTGTCTTCGAACGCCGGGCGTTTCATTGCCTTGAGCACTTTGGGGCTGGCGTGTTGGAACGGGATGTCCAGGTACGGCAGGATCTTGCCAGCGGCCATCAACGGGATCAGCTCGTCCACGTGCGGGTACGGGTAAACGTAGTGCAGGCGCACCCACACGCCCAAGCTGCTGAGGGCTTCGCAGAGTTCGGTCATGCGGGTTTTCACCGGCGCGCCGTTCCAGAAGCCAGTGCGGTATTTCACGTCGACGCCGTAGGCGCTGGTGTCCTGGGAGATTACCAGCAACTCCTTGACGCCGGATTTGACCAGGCGCTGGGCCTCGTCAAGCACATCACCCACCGGGCGGCTTACCAGTTTGCCGCGCATCGACGGGATGATGCAGAAGCTGCAGCTGTGGTTGCAGCCCTCGGATATCTTCAGGTACGCGTAGTGGCGTGGGGTCAGTTTGATGCCTTGGGGCGGCACCAGGTCGATCAGCGGGTTGTGGTCCTGGCGTGGCGGCACCACTTCGTGGACGGCGTTGACCACCTGCTCGTACTGCTGCGGGCCGGTCACGGCCAGCACACTGGGGTGTACGTTGCGGATATTGCCTTCTTCCACACCCATGCAGCCGGTGACGATGACCTTGCCGTTTTCCTTGATGGCTTCGCCGATCACTTCCAGCGACTCCGCCTTGGCCGAGTCGATGAAGCCGCAGGTGTTGACCACCACCACATCGGCGTCCTGGTACGTGGACACGACGTCATAGCCTTCCATCCGCAATTGCGTGAGGATGCGCTCGGAGTCGACCAGAGCCTTCGGGCAACCCAGGGAAACAAAGCCAACCTTGGGGTTGGCTTTTGCGATGGTGGTGGACATGTCTAACCTCGGTATTGAATGACGCTGCCGGTCGTGCACGACAAGGCAACGGATGGGCGCTTGGTGCGCCTCTGATCAAAAAGTGCGCAATTCTATCGGCGGGCAGCGCACTTGACCAGCTTTATGCAGGGAAATGCGACGAGTGCTGCGCTATGCTTCGCGCCGTTGCGCACGGGTAATGCCCTTGGGTCAATAAAACGTCTGTTTCGAGAAGTAAAACAGCGCATGCTAGGGTCAGCTTAGTCGTGCTGTTTATAAAAGACCTTGGGTCAAAGGGCAGGAGTGGTTGATGGGTCAGGCAAGTAGTCAGGCAGCAGGTGCCGAGCATTCAAACGCCAAGCCGATTGGCATGCTGGTGGCGGCGGTGGGGGTGGTTTATGGCGATATCGGGACCAGCCCGCTCTACACCCTTAAAGAGGTGTTCAACGGCGGTTACGGAGTACAGGTCAACCATGACGGCGTGTTGGGGATACTGGCGCTGATCTTCTGGTCGCTGATCTGGGTGGTGTCGATCAAGTACATGTTGTTCGTGCTACGTGCCGACAACCAGGGCGAGGGCGGCATCATGGCGCTCACGGCGTTGGCGCGGCGGGCAGCCGGGGAGCGCGCTAAATTGCGCAGTTTCCTGGTGGTGTGCGGCCTGTGTGGCGCGGCGCTCTTTTATGGCGACAGCATGATCACCCCGGCGATTTCGGTATTGTCGGCCATTGAAGGCCTGGAGCTGGCGTTCGACGGCCTGGAAAAATGGGTGGTGCCCATCGCGTTGATCGTGCTGGTGGCGTTGTTTCTGATCCAGAAGCACGGCACCGATCGTATCGGCAAGCTGTTCGGCCCGGTGATGGTCACCTGGTTTCTGGTGCTGGGCGGCCTCGGGGTATACGGCATTCTGCAGCAGCCTGAAGTATTGAGTGCGCTGAACCCAGCATGGGGCGTGCGCTTCTTTATGGTTCACCCCGGCATCGGCGTGGCAATTCTTGGCGCGGTGGTGCTGGCCTTGACCGGCGCCGAAGCGTTGTACGCCGACATGGGCCACTTCGGGCGCAAGCCCATCGCCCGTGCCTGGTTCATCCTGGTGCTGCCGGCGCTGGTGCTCAATTATTTCGGCCAGGGCGCGATGCTGCTGGGCGATCCGGAGGCCGCGCGCAACCCGTTTTACCTGCTGGCGCCGAGCTGGGCGCTGATCCCGCTGGTGGGCTTGTCCACCCTGGCGACCGTGATCGCGTCCCAGGCAGTCATTTCCGGTGCGTTCTCGTTGACCCGCCAGGCGATCCAGTTGGGTTACATCCCGCGTATGCACATCCAGCACACTTCGAGTGCCGAGCAAGGCCAGATCTACATCGGCGCTGTGAACTGGTCGTTGATGGTGGGCGTGATCCTGCTGGTGCTGGGCTTCGAATCTTCCGGTGCCCTGGCGTCGGCCTACGGCGTAGCGGTGACCGGCACCATGCTGATGACCACCATCCTGGTGTCGGCGGTCATGCTGTTGCTGTGGAAGTGGCCACCAGTGCTGGCGGTGCCGGTGTTGCTCTGCTGCTTGCTGGTGGACGGTCTGTTTTTCGCCGCCAACGTGCCCAAGGTGATCCAGGGCGGCGCGTTCCCGGTACTGGCGGGGATCGTGTTGTTCGTGTTGATGACCACCTGGAAGCGCGGCAAGCAATTGCTGGTCGAGCGCCTCGACGAGGGTGGGCTGCCATTGCCGATTTTTATCAGCAGCATCCGCGTGCAGCCGCCTCATCGCGTGCAGGGCACGGCGGTGTTCCTGACCGCGCGCCCGGATGCGGTGCCCCACGCGCTGTTGCATAACCTGCTGCACAACCAGGTGCTGCATGAGCAGGTGGTGCTGCTGACGGTGGTCTACGAAGACATTCCACGGGTGCCTGCCGCACGGCGTTTCGAGGTGGACTCCTACGGCGAAGGCTTCTTTCGCGTGATCCTGCATTTCGGGTTCACCGATGAGCCGGACGTGCCCGAAGCGCTGAAGCTGTGCCATCTGGATGATCTGGATTTCAGCCCGATGCGCACCACCTATTTCCTCAGCCGCGAGACCGTGATCGCCTCGCGCATCAAGGGCATGGCGCGCTGGCGCGAAACCTTGTTCGCCTTCATGTTGAAGAACGCCAACGGTAACCTGCGCTTCTTCAAGCTGCCGGTAAACCGTGTGATCGAGCTGGGCACCCAGGTCGAAATGTAAGGCGCTGCATAACGGGAGCCGGCAATCGGCTCCCGCTTTCCTTTCTGAACCCTGTGCAATCGGTGGTTGTCGACTAGGCTCTAAACACTGTTGAACAGTGCCCATAGAACCCAGAAGAGGTGCGCCATGAGTCAGCTGCTCGAACCCTATACCCTGCGCCAATTGACCCTGCTCAACCGCATCGCGGTCTCGCCGATGTGCCAATACTCCAGCGACGACGGCCTGGCCAATGACTGGCACCTGGTGCATCTCGGCAGCCGAGCCGTGGGGGGCGCGGGGCTGATTTTCACCGAAGCCACCGCCGTGACGGCTGATGGGCGTATCACCGCCCAGGACCTGGGCCTGTGGAACGACGCCCAGATCGAGCCGCTGCGGCGTATCACGCGCTTTATCGCGGCCCAGGGCGCGGTGGCGGGTATTCAACTGGCCCATGCCGGGCGCAAGGCCAGCACCCATCGGCCCTGGATCGGCAAGCATGGCAGCGTCAAGCCGGAGGAGGGCGGGTGGGTGCCGGTGGGCCCTTCGCCGATTGCCTTCGACCCCAATCACACCCAGCCCAAGCAATTGGACGAAGGGCAGATCCAGCAAGTAATCGCCGACTTTGTCGCTGCCGCCAAGCGTGCCTTGACCGCAGGTTTTGAAGTGGTGGAAATCCATGCTGCCCATGGCTACCTGCTGCACCAGTTTCTCTCGCCCATCAGCAACCAGCGTCAGGACCACTACGGCGGCTCGTTCGAAAACCGCATTCGCCTGGTACTGGAGGTGACCAAGGCCGTACGTGCGGCCTGGCCTCAGGAGTTGCCACTGTTTGTGCGGGTATCGGCCACCGATTGGGTGGAGGACGGCTGGAACCCGGATGAAACCGTGGAGTTGGCGCGCCGCCTCAAAGAACTGGGCGTCGACCTGATCGACGTGTCCTCCGGGGGCACCGCCGCCAATGCCGAGATCCCCACCGGCCCTGGCTACCAGACGCGCTTCGCCGAGCGCGTGCGCAAGGAGTCGGGCATCGCCACCGGCACGGTTGGCATGATTACCGAACCGGCCCAGGCCGAGCACATCCTGCGCACCTGCCAGGCCGACATCATCTTCCTGGCCCGTGAACTGCTGCGCGACCCGTACTGGCCGCTGCATGCCGACGATGACCTGGGCGGGCGCAAGGCTATCTGGCCGGCGCAGTACCAGCGGGCAACCCATCGGGACCAGCCGATTCATGAGTCGGATCTGCGGGATTGATCCCGCGCACAGTTAGGTCGAACCCACCCTGATACGGTGGGTTTTTTCTTGCGGTTGCCAGAACTCGCGTCCTGTATCGACCACGGCGTAAGCAAGCGCTGTAGGGTTTTATTACCGAGGCCATTTTTTTAAGTGAATACTCTAAAAAAATCCCACGTGCCACGAGATAGTTTCTAAGCTTAGGGTTAGCCTGGTTCCTAGCCCAGGGAGGTAGGCTGCTTGACCACGAAAGCGTTGTGCTTCGGGGGAGTTTGGAAATGGGCACCAGGAGTATTTGACTGATATCAGGAGTAGTGGTCCATGGCCAAATCCTATGGCGTAGCGGGTGCGATGGCGTCTTTTCTGAGCCGCCGGATGTCATTGCGGGGTCGAAGGTTGAGTTCGGATGAAATGGAGTTGCTGGCCCAGTACCGGGCGCTGACCGAGAGTGATCAGGTGGCGATGCGGTATCTGATTGGCGCGATGAAAAGCGTATCGCGGTTCTAAGCCACCTGCGATCATTCCCACGCTGCGACGTGGGAATGATCAGGCGGTTAATTTCAGGTGTACTTGCGCTGCTCCGGTGCGGGCGGGAAGTACTGATACAGCCAGGTTTCGCTCAGGGTGCGGTCTTGGGTGCGAATAAACAGGCGCAGCTCCACCGGCTCCACACTGTCGCTGGTGGGGTACCAGTCGAACAGGATGCGATAGCCCTTGATGTTATCCAGCACCAGCACGCTGAAATCCTTCACCTCACCATGGGAGCAGGTCACCACCGGCTCGATGCCGGTGCCCGCTGGCAGGCGATCCAGCCCGCCGCCTTTGAAGTCTACGGCGAAACGCCGCGCCCACACCTTCGGGTAATGCTCGCCGGGCGCCCAACCTTCGGTGAAACCACCCATGCCTGACCGGGTTGCGTCGACCTGCGCCAGCGGCGTGCTCACCGGTGGCAGTGCGCTCCAGTACAACTTGTAGCCATAGTTGAGCGAATCACCCGCGGCCACGGGCTTTTTCGGGGTCCAGAAGGCGACGATATTGTCCAGGGTTTCGCCGGTGGTGGGGATCTCCAGCAGGTCGATCGAGCCTTCGCCCCACGCGGTGGTAGGTTCAACCCACAGGCTTGGGCGTTTGCTGTACCAGTCGACGGTGTCCTGGTAGCTGGCGAACTCATGGTCGGTCTGCACCAGGCCGAAGCCTTTGGGGTCGGTGTCGGCGAACGCGTTGAATTGCAGCTTGGCCGGGTTGTTCAGCGGGCGGCAGATCCACTCGCCATTGCCGCGCCACATGGCCAGGCGGTCCGAATCGTGGATTTGCGGGTGGATGGTGTCGCACATGCGCCGCTCATGGGTGCCGCAGCTGAACATGCTGGTCATGGGGGCGATGCCCAATTGTTCGATGGCAGTGCGTGCATTGATGTGCGCGTCGATTGCCATCACCACCTGGTTGGCCTGGCAGTCGATATCGAAGCGGTAGGCGCCGGTGGCGCTTGGCGAGTCAAGCAGGGCGTAGACCACAAAGCGGGTGGCATTCTTGTCCGGAGTTTCGAACCAGAACTGCGTGAAGTCGGGGAATTCCTCGCGTTTTTTCGCGTAGGTATCAATCGCCAGGCCGCGGGCCGACAGGCCATATTGGCCGGTGGAGTCCACCGCGCGAAAGTAGCTGGCGCCGAGAAACGACAGCACGTCATGGCGGTCCAACTCCGGCGCCTTGAACAGCTTGAAGCCGGAAAAACCCAGGTCGCGGGTCAGTTGCTGGGTGTCTACCGTGGTTTTTTCATAGTTGAACAGTGAAGGGCGGAAATGCACTTCGCGAGCCTCGCGGGTCTTGGGGTCGACACTGTGCATGCGCACCGGCGTCTTGAAGCCCATGCCGACATGGAAGAATTGCACGTCCAGTTGACCGTTCAACTCTTTCCACAACGAATGGTTACCGTCGTAGCCAATGGCGTTGAAATTCTGCGGGGTCATGGTGGCCAGGGTGGGTGGCAGCACCTGCTTAGTGTCTTGATAGCCACGGGTGGCCAGTTGCTTGGCTTGCGCCTTGAGCGCTTCGAAATCGAACGCCACGGCTTTGCCGTCGGCGGCACGGTTCCCGGCCCAAGCCTGCGCGGCCAGCAGGCCGCTGGCCGACAAACCGGTGTAAGCCGCAATGGCCATGGATGCTTTGAGCAAATTCCTGCGGTGCATAGAGACAACCTGTCGTGAGCAAATCCCGCGCCGTTCCTGGCACGTAGCGGATCAGAAATAACGGTTCGGACATGCCTTCGGCCAAACGCAACGGACAATAAACAGACGCCGGATAGCTTAAGCGGTTCGATGAACAAGGCAAATTGATTGATGGCGGGATGATGGCGCTGCATATGCAACAAGACATTTCCTGGTCGAATACCCGCGTTACATCTGGAAGCACTCTAGATCGCGGCTTTTTGGCACTTCGTCTTACGCTGGGGGCCTATTGGTCCTATGAACCCAAGTGTCTGGAGGCTACGAATGAATACCCGCGGATTGCTCGATCAGTTGCTCAAGTCTGGCCAGGATATGTTGCAAAACAAGGCTGGCGGCCAACGCAAATCCAACGACAAAAGCGCCCTTGGCGGTTTACTCGGCGGTAGCGGGCTGGGCAGCATGCTCGGCGGTGCCGGCGGCGGCGCCCTGGCGGCTGGAGCCATGGGCTTGCTGCTGGGCAACAAAAAAGCGCGCAAATTCGGCGGCAAGGCCCTGACCTACGGCGGCCTGGCCGCATTGGGTGTGATTGCCTATAAAGCCTACGGCAACTGGCAAGCCCAGCAAGCCAGCGCCCCCCAAGGCGAACCACAAACCATCGACCGCCTGCCTCCGGCCCAGGTTGAACAACACAGCCAGGGCATTCTCAAGGCACTGGTGGCCGCCGCAAAGGCAGACGGCCATGTGGATGAGCGCGAGCGCGCGTTGATCGAAGGCGAATTCACCAAGCTGGACAACGACCAGGAACTGCAACACTGGCTGCACGCCGAACTTAACAAGCCCCTGGACCCCACCGACGTCGCCCGCGCCGCCAGCACCCCGGAAATGGCCGCCGAAATGTACATCGCCAGCGTAATGCTGGTGGATGAGGAAAATTTCATGGAAAAAGCCTACCTGGATGAACTGGCCCGCCAACTGAAACTTGAACCCGGCTTAAAGCTGGAGTTGGAAAAGCAAGTACGGCTCAACGCATAAGTAAGGCTATCGACGCAGCTCTGCCCCGCTAACCACGATGCGAAGCGAGCCGCTCTTGATCTGCTTTTGATCTTGATCTTAGGCGCCCCGTCAAACCACGCTGGCCGGAATTCGACAGGGATTTGGGGGGTAAACCGGCAGGGATGCCGGTTTAGCCGCCCCGCGCCATGGACGGCGCGTGGCGGCGGCCTCCCAAATCCATGGCGGATTACGGGCACACCGAGCCTAAGCGAGGTGCCGAGTGGTGGGGCAAGAGCCCTTTTGGTTACTTTTGGCTGGGCCGGCATTCCGGGCTCTTTTCCAAAAGTGACCCGCTGTAAAAGCGGAACCAATAGCAACCGTTACCGCAGCAATGGATATGTACTCGGTCTGATCCAAGATCCCGGTCGACTACAAGACCGCCATCGGGAGCAAGCCCCCCTCCCACATTTGAACTGCGGCCCATCAGTTGGATCTCCCTAGGCACACGTACCACCCATCCCACTTACGCATTCTGTGGATCCCCCCTCAAAAGCGTTGATAAACCCGAGCATCCGCTCAGCTATACTCCCCTCCATTTGAATGCCCCTGCGAGGAATTACTGTGAAGAACTGGACCCTGCGCCAAAGGATTTTGGCGAGCTTTGCGGTAATTATCGCCATCATGCTGCTGATGGTGGTGCTCTCCTATTCGCGCCTGCTCAAGATCGAAGCCAGCGAAAACTCCGTGCGCGACGACGCCGTGCCCGGCGTGTTTTTCAGCTCTATGATCCGCAGCGCCTGGGTCGACAGCTACCTGCAAACCCAGGAACTGGTCGGGATCCACGAAAACCAGGGCATTTCCGATGAAGACAAGCAGGACTACAAGTCATTTGAAGCGCGGCTTGAGCAGCACATGGCCAGTTACGCGGGCACGATCAATATCACCCAGGATCGCACCGAATTCGATGCCTTCGAAAAACTGCACCAGAACTACAACGCCATTCTTGCCCAGGTCCTGGCGGCTCATCAGAGCAACAACTCGGCCGAGGCGCTGAGGCTGTTCAACGAGCAACTGACCCCCGCCTGGACCGCAGGCCGCATGAAGCTCAACGACATCATCAATGAGAACAAACAGGTCGCCGACAATGCCACCGCTGCCATCGATGATGCCGTAGCAGCGGCAAAGGTCAGCATGGGCGTCTCGCTGCTGCTGGCGATTCTCGCCGCGGCGCTGTGCGGCCTGTTGCTGATGCGCGCGATCATGGCGCCGATGCAGCGTATCGTGCAGATCCTCGAAGTCATGCGTACCGGCGACCTGAGCAAGCGCCTGAACCTGGAGCGCAAGGACGAATTCAACGCGGTCGAAACCGGCTTCAACGACATGATGACCGAGCTGACTGCCCTGGTGTCCCAGGCGCAGCGTTCGTCGGTGCAGGTCACCACCTCGGTCACCGAGATCGCCGCGACCTCCAAGCAGCAACAGGCCACCGCCACGGAAACCGCAGCCACCACCACGGAAATCGGCGCCACCTCCCGCGAGATTGCGGCCACGTCCAAGGACCTGGTGCGTACCATGACCGAAGTGTCCACCGCCGCCGACCAGGCCTCGGTGGCCGCCGGTTCCGGCCAGCAGGGCCTGGCACGCATGGAAGAGACCATGCACTCGGTGATGGGCGCCGCCGACCTGGTCAACGCCAAGCTGGCGATCCTCAATGAGAAGGCCGGCAACATCAACCAGGTGGTGGTGACCATCGTCAAGGTGGCTGACCAGACCAATCTGTTGTCTCTCAATGCCGCCATCGAGGCGGAGAAAGCTGGTGAGTACGGTCGCGGCTTTGCCGTGGTGGCCACCGAAGTGCGCCGCCTGGCCGACCAGACTGCCGTGGCAACCTACGACATCGAGCAAATGGTGCGTGAGATCCAGTCAGCGGTGTCGGCGGGCGTGATGGGCATGGACAAGTTCTCCGAGGAAGTCCGCCGGGGTATGTTCGAAGTGCAGCAAGTGGGCGAGCAACTGTCGCAGATCATCCACCAGGTACAGGCCCTGGCGCCGCGGGTGTTGATGGTCAACGAAGGCATGCAGGCCCAGGCCACCGGCGCCGAACAGATCAACCACGCGCTGGTGCAATTGGGCGATGCCAGCAGCCAGACCGTCGAATCCCTGCGTCAGGCCAGCTTTGCCATTGATGAGCTGAGCCAGGTCGCGGTGGGTCTGCGCAGTGGCGTGTCGCGTTTCAAAGTCTGATGAGCGATCTCGCGGCTAAACGCGTCGCCGTCCCGGCAGCGAAAACGGCGTTGTTCCTGGTGTTTCGCATCGGCAACGAACGCTTTGCCCTCAAGGCCACCGAAGTGGCGGAGGTGCTGCCGCGCCTGCCGCTCAAACCCATCGCCCATGCGCCACTGTGGGTGGCGGGTATTTTTGCGCATCGCGGTACGCTGGTGCCGGTAATCGATGTCAGTGCCCTGACGTTCGGCACCCCGGCCCAGGCTCGCACCAGCACGCGGCTGGTGCTGGTCAACTACCAGCCGCAACCCTGGAGTGAAGCGCGTGGGCTGGGGCTGATCCTGGAGCAGGCCACCGACACCCTGCGTTGCGACCCCGCCGAGTTCCAGCCTTATGGCGTGGACAACCAGCAGGCGCCCTACCTGGGGCCGGTACGCGAGGATGCACAGGGCTTGATGCAGTGGATTGGCATTGCCGAACTGCTGAGCGCTGAAGTACGCGCCTTGCTGTTTTCCGCCGAGTTAAGCCTATGAGCAGTGACCCGCGTTTTTCGGCGTTCTTGAAAGAACGCATCGGCCTGGACGTTGCCTCGGTGGGCGAGGCGATCATCGAGCGTGCGGTGCGCCAGCGCTGCCAAGCCTCCCAGGCGCAGTCGACGGAAGCTTACTGGCAGCTCCTGCAACATTCCCACGACGAGCAGCAGGCACTGATCGAAGCGGTGATCGTTCCCGAGACCTGGTTTTTCCGCTATCCCGAATCCTTCGCGACCTTGGCTCGCCTGGCCCTGCTGCGCCTGGCCGAGATCAAGCAGATGCGCGCGCTGCGCATCCTCAGCCTGCCGTGTTCGACTGGCGAAGAGCCCTATTCGATTGCCATGGCCTTGTTGGATGCGGGCCTGGCGCCCCATCAGTTCAAGGTTCAGGGGATGGACGTCAGCCCGCTGTCGGTGGAACGTGCCCGGCGCGGTGTGTACGGCAAGAACTCGTTTCGCGGGGCCGATCTCGAATTTCGCGACCGCCACTTCACAGAAGAAACGGGCGGTTACCGCATCGCCGACCGGGTGCGCGAGCAAGTGCGTCTGCAAGTGGGCAACTTGCTCGACCCGACACTGCTGGCCAACGAGCCGACCTACGATTTTGTGTTCTGCCGCAACCTATTGATCTACTTCGACCAGCCGACCCAGAAGAAAGTCTTTGATGTGCTCAAGGAACTGACTCATGTGGACGGCGTGCTGTTTATCGGCCCGGCCGAGGGCAGCCTGCTGGGGCGCCATGGCATGCGTTCGATTGGCGTGCCGCAATCCTTTGCCTTCAGTCGACACATAGAGCAGACCCCGCCGCCGGTATTCGTGCCGATGCCTGCGCCAGCACCGCAGCGCAGTGCAGCACCGATACCACTCAAGCCGCGTCCGTTCAGCACGGTCAGCACTCAGGTGCCGCCGGTCAAGGTGCCCCACACCGACGCAGGGGATTTGCTCGGCCAGATCGCGACCCTGGCCAATGAAGGCAAAAGTGCCGAGGCCCGGGACGCCTGTGAGCGTTATTTAAGCAGCCACCCGCCGGTTGCCCAGGTGTTCTACTGGTTGGGGTTGCTCAGCGATGTTGCCGGCAGCGCCTTGGAAGCCCAGGGGTATTACCGAAAAGCCTTGTACCTGGAACCGCAGCATTCGCAGGCCTTGATGCATCTGGCTGCGTTGCTCGAATCCCAGGGCGACAGTGCGGGAGCGCGCCGGCTACAAGCCCGCGCCGCCCGTAGCGAGCGAGCACACAGTGAGTCCGAACGATGAACAGCCCTGACGCGCTCGACACCGCAGGCCTGGACCTGACGCTGACCGATACCCAAGCCATCGATGACTGCTGGAACCGTATCGGCATTCATGGCGACAGGTCCTGCCCACTGCTGGACGAGCATATTCACTGCCGCAACTGCTCGGTGTATTCCGCCGCCGCCACGCGCCTGCTCGACCGCTATGCCCTGCAGCAGGATGATCAGCGCTCGCAGGCCGCTGCCGAAGCGGGTAGCGAGGTGGTCACCCGTTCGCTGTTGATGTTCCGCCTCGGTGAAGAATGGCTCGGTATCGCCACCCGCTGCCTGGTGGAAGTGGCGCCATTGCAACCGATCCACTCCTTGCCGCACCAGCGTTCCCGTGCGCTGCTGGGGGTGGCCAACGTGCGGGGTGCGCTGGTGGCGTGCCTATCGCTGGTGGAACTGCTGGGCCTGGACAGCACCAGCAGCGGGCCCAGTGGCGGGCGGATCATGCCGCGCATGTTGATCATTGCCGCCCAGGACGGTCCGATCGTCGTGCCGGTGGATGAAGTGGATGGCATTCATGCCATCGATGAGCGCACCTTGAACGCGGCCTCGGCCTCCGGTACCCAGGCCAGCGCACGCTATACCCAAGGTGTGTTGCAGTTCAAAGGCCGCAGCCTGCGCTGGCTGGACGAAGCGCAATTGTTGTCCGCCGTGACCCGGAGCCTCGCATGACCCCCGACCAGATGCGTGATGCCTCGCTGTTGGAGCTGTTCAGCCTGGAGGCCGATGCGCAAACCCAGGTATTGAGCGCCGGCCTGCTGGCCCTGGAGCGCAACCCGACCCAGGCGGATCAACTTGAAGCCTGTATGCGCGCCGCACATTCGCTCAAGGGCGCGGCGCGGATTGTTGGGGTGGATGCCGGGGTCGGCGTGGCCCACGTCATGGAGGATTGCCTGGTCAGCGCCCAGGAAGGTCGTCTGTACCTGCAACCGGAACATATCGATGCGTTGTTGCAAGGCACTGACCTGCTGATGCGTATCGCCACGCCAGGCAACAGCGTGGGGCCGTTGGATATCCAGGCGTACGTGGCGTTGATGGAGCGTCTGCTTGACCCGGCGCAGCCACCCGCTACGCCGGCGCCAAAAGCCGAGCCCGAGCCTGCTCCGGCGCCTATCGTTGAAGCATTGCCGCAAGAGCCAGAGGTTGCACCGCCCGTCAGCAGTGAGCCACCGCGTCAGAACAAGCGCATCACCGAGGGTGGCGAGCGTGTACTGCGGGTTACCGCCGAGCGCTTGAACAGCCTGTTGGACCTGTCGAGCAAGTCCTTGGTGGAAACCCAGCGGCTCAAGCCTCACCTGGCCAGTATGCAACGCCTCAAGCGCATTCAAAGCAACAGCCTGCGCGCCCTCGATACCCTGGACGGTCACCTCAAGCACCTGGATTTGAATCTTGAGACTCAGGAAGCCCTGGCCGATACCCGCCGCTTGTTGAGCGAAGCTCAGGCACTGCTGGCGGATAAAAACGCGGAACTTGACGAGTACGCCTGGCAGGCCGGCCAGCGCGCCCAGGTGCTTTACGACACCGCGCTGGCCTGCCGCATGCGACCGTTTGCCGACGTGCTGGCGGGGCAGGTGCGCATGGTGCGTGACCTCGGTCGCAGCCTGGGCAAGCAAGTGCGCCTGGAAATCGAAGGCGAAAAGACCCAGGTCGATCGAGACGTCCTGGAAAAACTTGAAGCACCGCTCACTCATTTACTGCGCAATGCGGTCGACCACGGCATCGAAACGCCCGAGCAGCGGCTGCTGGCGGGCAAACCGGCGGAAGGCCTGATCCGCCTGCGTGCGTCCCATCAAGCCGGGTTGCTGGTACTGGAATTGAGCGACGACGGCAACGGTGTCGATCTGGAGCGCCTGCGCGGCACCATTGTCGAACGTAATCTGTCGCCGGTGGAAACTGCCCTGCGCCTGAGCGAAGAGGAACTGCTGACGTTCCTGTTCCTGCCGGGGTTCAGCTTGCGCGACAAGGTCACCGAGGTGTCCGGTCGTGGCGTTGGCCTGGATGCAGTGCAGCATATGGTTCGCCAACTGCGTGGCGCGGTGGTACTGGAGCAGACGGCGGGGCAGGGCAGTCGCTTCCATCTGGAAGTGCCGTTGACCTTGTCGGTGGTGCGCAGCCTGGTGGTGGACGTGGGCGAAGAAGCCTATGCCTTCCCCCTGGCCCACATTGAACGCATGTGTGACCTGGCTCCCGACGACATTGTGCAACTGGAAGGCCGCCAGCATTTCTGGCACGAGGGCCGGCATGTGGGCCTGGTTGCCGCCAGCCAACTGCTGCAGCGCCCACCGGGGCAGAGTCCTTCGCAGACCCTGAAAGTCGTGGTGATCCGCGAGCGCGATGCCGTGTACGGGATTGCCGTGGAGCGCTTTATCGGTGAACGCACCCTGGTGGTGTTGCCGCTCGATGATCGCCTGGGCAAGGTCCAGGATATTTCCGCAGGGGCGTTGCTCGATGACGGCTCGGTGGTGTTGATCGTCGATGTCGAAGACATGTTGCGTTCGGTGGATAAATTGCTCAACACCGGCCGCCTGGAACGTATCGCCCGGCGCAGCCAGCAGGCCACCGAAGCACCGCGCAAGCGCGTGCTGGTGGTAGACGACTCGCTGACCGTACGCGAGCTGCAACGCAAATTATTACTCAATCGTGGTTATGAAGTCGCTGTTGCGGTCGATGGCATGGATGGCTGGAACGCATTGCGCTCCGAGGACTTCGACCTGCTTATCACTGATATTGATATGCCTCGCATGGACGGTATTGAATTGGTCACACTTTTGCGTCGTGACAGTCGCCTGCAATCGTTGCCGGTGATGGTGGTTTCCTACAAGGATCGTGAAGAAGACCGACGTCGTGGACTCGACGCGGGCGCCGACTATTATTTAGCCAAAGCCAGTTTTCATGACGACGCCTTGCTCGACGCCGTGGTTGAACTGATTGGAGGCGCCCGGGCATGAGGATTGCGATCGTCAATGACATGCCCCTGGCGATAGAGGCCTTGCGCCGCGCCTTGAGCTTTGAGCCCGCCCACGAGGTGGTGTGGGTGGCCAGCAATGGCCTGGAAGCGGTGCGCCGCTGTGCCGAGCTGACCCCGGACCTGATCCTGATGGACCTGATCATGCCGGTGATGGATGGGGTGGAGGCTACCCGGCAGATCATGGCTGACACGCCTTGCCCTATCGTGATCGTTACTGTCGACCGCCAGGCCAACGTCAGCCGCGTATTCGAAGCCATGGGCCACGGAGCGCTGGATGTGGTGGATACCCCGGCGCTGGGCGTAGGCAACCCCAAGGATGCGGCGGCACCGCTATTGCGCAAGATCCTGAATATCGGTTGGTTGATCGGCCAGCGCGGCACGCGCGTGCGTGCCGAAACCCCACCGCAACGGGGCACAGGCAAGCGTCAACGGCTGGTGGCCATTGGTTCTTCAGCGGGTGGCCCGGCGGCCCTCGAGGTTCTGCTCAAGGGCTTGCCGCGGGATTTTCCCGCCGCCATCGTGCTGGTGCAGCATGTGGACCAGGTCTTCGCCGCCGGCATGGCCGAGTGGCTGAGCAGCGCCTCCGGCCTGCCCGTGCGCCTGGCCTGTGAGGGCGAGCCGCCCCAGGCCGGCGTGGTCTTGCTGGCCGGCACCAACCATCATATTCGCTTGTTGAAAAATGGCACGCTAGCCTATACCGCAGAGCCGGTGAACGAGATTTACCGGCCCTCCATCGACGTGTTTTTCGAAAGCGTCGCCAGTTACTGGACCGGTGACGCCGTCGGCGTACTACTGACCGGCATGGGGCGCGACGGGGCCCAGGGCCTCAAGCTGATGCGCGAACAAGGATATTTGACCATCGCCCAGGATCAGCAGAGCTCGGCGGTGTACGGCATGCCCAAAGCGGCGGCGGCGATTGATGCTGCTGTTGAAATTCGCCCACTGGATAGAATTGCGCCCCGATTGCTGGAGGTCTTTGCAAAATGATCGAAAATCTCCCGCCGTGCTGGCTTGCAGGTAGTAATTCAGGTGACTGCACATGAATGATTTACAGCTCGACGACTTCAAGACCGATGAGAACGCCGCCATGGTGCTGCTGGTCGACGATCAGGCCATGATCGGCGAAGCCGTGCGGCGCGGCCTGGCCCATGAAGAAAACATCGACTTCCACTTTTGCGCTGACCCGCACCAGGCGATTGCCCAGGCGATCCGCATCAAGCCGACGGTGATCCTGCAGGACCTGGTGATGCCCGGCCTCGACGGCCTGACCTTGGTGCGTGAATACCGCAATCACCCGGCGACCGCGAATATCCCGATCATCGTGCTGTCCACCAAGGAAGACCCGCTGATCAAGAGTGCGGCCTTTGCGGCCGGCGCCAACGATTACCTGGTCAAGCTGCCCGACAACATCGAACTGGTGGCGCGTATCCGCTACCACTCGCGGTCCTACATGACGCTGTTGCAGCGTGACGCGGCCTACCGTGCGCTGCGGGTCAGCCAGCAACAGTTGCTGGATACCAACCTGGTGCTGCAACGCCTGATGAACTCCGACGGCCTGACCGGGCTGTCCAACCGCCGCCACTTCGACGAATACCTGGAACTGGAGTGGCGCCGTGCCATGCGCGACCAGACCCAACTGTCGCTGCTGATGATCGACGTGGACTTCTTCAAGACCTACAACGACAGCTTCGGCCACGTCGAAGGCGATGAAGCCTTGCGCAAAGTCGCCGCCGCTATCCGCGACGCCAGCAGCCGCCCTTCGGACTTGCCGGCGCGATACGGCGGCGAAGAGTTCGCGCTGGTACTGCCCAATACCTCGCCGGGCGGCGCACGGTTGGTTGCAGAAAAATTGCGCATGGCGGTGGCGGCCCTGAAAATCCCGCACATTGCCCCGGCAGAAGGGGCGAGCCTGACCATCAGCATTGGCTTGTCGACGTTGACGCCGGTGCAGGGCACGGACTGCCGGCAACTGATCATGGCGGCGGACAAGGGGCTGTATACGGCCAAGCATAATGGGCGCAATCAGGTGGGGATTGAGTGAGTCGGGACCAGCGTAACTCCAGGTGAGGAATTTATGCCCATCCTACACCTGGAATTTCAAAGCTTGTGAGTTGAGTGCGAATGAAGAAAGGTTGAAACAAGAACTCCGCCATCAATGCCTAGCCGATGACGGAGTTTGCCGGGGCGTTACCCCTCTTTAAAGCCAGGCTTACCATTAGCGGCGCGCCATTCTTTGACTTCTTTTACGATGCCCTCAGGGCTGTCTTCTCTGTCATCTCTCGGATAGTAGACGAGATCTGATCCGTCAGGATGTTCTGTAAGGCGCGTGAACTCTAATAGCATTTCGTCATCTTCTTCCTCAGTACGAGCACTCGCGTCACAAAGAGAGATTACGAAGTTTAAAAATTCGGTTTCTGTGTACTCGGAAATTGAAGTTTTCATCCTAATTACCTTTACCATGAATTTGTTTGTGGAGTTTTGGCGTGACTATGTAGATGTTGTCTATGTCGAAAACGTCTCCGCCTTTGGAGATGAATATCTTATGGTGGAGCTCGAATTTACCAGATTTTCCTGCATGCTCTAATTCGCTTGTATATGGGGCTTTGCCGTTAAGTATTCTTTGTAGGTTTTGACGGTTGAACTGATTCGCCAGTTCCGAGTCGTTCGCAATAGATTTCCAGAAGGCTTCGCGAAATGCTCTGAAGTTTTTAAACTCCTGACCTTTAAGCTTGTCGGCAATTTGCGAAGGTATAGGGGAGCCTTCCCCTTGTGAGGCCGCTCCTAGCCAGGAACCGGTTATAGATTGCCCGTTGCCTGTCACAACTCCTGGGTCTTCCCGTCGATCCCTGAAAAACACATAGATGGGAGGTAAGCCAGAGTTGACCGGGAAGACAGTGATGAAGTCGTCAAATCCCGCCTCAGCAGCGGCTGGAAAACTGTCAATCCTTCCTTCAACGGGAGTTACGGTAGCTCCCGTATAGACAGGCGGTTCAGATTGATCAACGGGCAGCGTTGTTGAGCTATCCCCAGGGGCAACGATAGGTGTCCAGATCAACGTTCTTGGTGGAGTGTCACTTGTCGTGACGGTGTATACCTTCTGCCCAGGATCATAGGTCGCAGCAACCACCTTGACCTTGGAAGGCACGCTTGTACCGTCGGCAGTGACCACGAATACTTCTGACCGCCCATCGGTAGCCGTCTTCGAACTCATTCGAACCGGCAGGTCTATTGTGCCGTTGACTGCCGAGGTTATCGTCGACTCGTTGAGGTCTGGTACCAAGGTTGAGATCGGTGTACCAAGCGCATAACGCTCTGGAAGTTCTCCATTTGCGAGTTTGGGGGAATAGACCAACGCTGAAACACCGACCATTAAGCCACTCGCGGTACTTGCGACCAACTCCGTCAATGCGGCCACTGCTGACCGAATAGCAGCTTGCAGCGTGATGGTAATCCCTTCTGCTGTTGCGATTGTCCCGACTGAGGTCATGACTATCGCTTGAGTCGCAGCAGCAGTGCCCGACAGTCGATAGGTATTGGCTACTCGTACCGCTTCAATACGCGCCTGGGCCGTGGCTACCTGCTGCGCACGTCCCGCGAGGTCGCTGATTGCATTGGAGGCGTTGGCAAGGAACCGCGCGGACTCTGACCTCAGCACAAAATCATGGTGGCTGAGCCATCTCACTCCAAGCGCGGTGTTCTGCTGCAGATAAATAAGTTGTTTCAGCCCCTCAAGCTCGGGTTTGCTCAGTGGCGGTGTAACCCGTGGGTTGGCTGCGGGATAGTAAATCATCAACCCGTTCCGGTTTATGGCTAACGGTGGGTCAATAGGTTTGATCGCAGCCATCGTTTCTTCGATCATTTTGTCCAGCGTGTTTTTGTAAAGCATGAGGGTCTGGTCGGGTGTCAATCCAACGACAGAACCTGCAAGAGAGGTGAGTTCCACCTGCAAATATTCCGGCAGCAACTGCACCTGAATTTCCAACTCATCGGCAATGGCCTTCAGATACTCATTGTGTAAATTTGCCCAGCCAGGATCATGTTCGGCTAAATTGGCCTCCAACGTTTGCCGGGCCTTTGCCAACCCTGAAAGTTTTTTAGCCAGAATGTCTATGGAGAGCGAGAGAGCCTTGAGTTCTTGCGCGGCTCTCCAAACGTTGTCGTAAAGTGTGTAAGTATCGCCCAAATTTTTTATCGGGTCAGAGGATGCAAGCGTTTCACGTAGTTTTGTATAGGTTAAGTTTTCCATCAGATAAAAAGGGCTTTGATCATAGAGCCCATAGATGAGTGGCGCAGTATTGGCGTATTTGGTTTTTTTCGCGTCGATGATTTCAAGTGCGATTTTTTGATCGAGAATGGCTGAGGCTGTCTCTGTGAGTGGCTGTGAAGCTTTCGCGGCTTGCTGTTTCTCTGCCAGTTCGCGTTCAGTTTCAGTCGTTAGCGTTGCGAACCGTGCGCTGTACTCTGCGTCAATCAAGGATTGGTTGTACTGTTGCTCTCCAATGAAATCAGCGGTGGTGCTAGGGAAGTCAAACTGCTTGAAGCGGCTACGGTCTCCTTCACCTCGACGAGGCCCTTCTTGAAGGCCCCAGCCATCTCCACTTCCTGCGTAGCCTCCGCCTTCGCCACCCCAATAAGTGTTTCGTCTCCCGGCGGTAATTATCGTGGGCTTGAGTTCTAAAGGTTGTCCTGGTTGCCACCCTTGCTGGGCCATAGGGTCTCTCCGTTTTTTGTGAGAGTGATCGAGTTTGAAAGTTTGTACGTCCTGAAGAAAAAGCTCAGTCGCTTTGATCGAACTTATTTGAGCGGGAAGGAATAAAAAACTGATGGCGTTTTGATTTGATTTTATGTCTGTAGGAGTATTTGTAAGACGGGTCTGAAACTGATGTATTTATATTCTTGTATATTTGTGACTTGAGTCTTGGGGCGATTTGGCTAGAAACCTAATTGTTTGTTTTTGTTAGGGTGGGTTGGATTGTGCTCTTTTAGGCGGGCTCTGATTTTGATGTTCAGATTATTTGTATAAACAGATGAACGGTCATTTTTGAGCGAGTAGTAGGTGTGGTTTTTCTAACGCGGGGTATCGCCCTCCCGCAGGAAACGCTTTGGTGGTCGCGCATCTGTTAGCGAAGCTAGCGTGAGGAGAGGAAGCGCCGCCTTGGCAGAATCGGCCAAGCGGACTGCCGTTCCCAGCCGTTTGCCGTTATACTCGCCGGCTTTCAAAAGTTCGCCAACGAGTGCTGCCCGCCATGGAAATCAACCCGATCCTTAACACCATCAAGGACCTGTCCGAGCGCTCCGAAACTATTCGGGGGTATCTTTGACTACGATCAAAAGCATGAGCGTCTGACCGAGGTCAACCGCGAGCTTGAAGATCCGAGTGTCTGGAACAAACCTGAATACGCCCAGGAACTGGGGCGCGAGCGCGCTGCGCTGGCGCAGATCGTCGACACCCTCGACGAACTGAACACCGGTTTGGCCGATTGCCGTGACCTGCTGGACATGGCTGTCGAAGAAAATGATGAAGGCGCAGTGGGCGATGTCGTCGCCGAGCTGGCCCGTCTCGAGGAAAACCTCGCCAAGCTCGAATTCCGCCGCATGTTCAGCCATGAAATGGACCCGAACAACGCCTACCTGGACATCCAGGCCGGTTCCGGCGGCACCGAGGCCCAGGACTGGGCCAACATCCTGCTGCGCATGTACCTGCGCTGGGCCGACAAGCGCGGTTTCGACGCGACCATCATGGAACTGTCCGCCGGTGAAGTCGCCGGTATCAAGGGCGCGACCGTGCATATCAAGGGTGAATACGCCTTTGGCTGGCTGCGTACCGAAATCGGTGTGCACCGCCTGGTGCGCAAGAGCCCGTTCGACTCCGGCAACCGTCGTCACACTTCGTTCTCCGCCGTTTTCGTCTCGCCAGAGATCGACGACAAGGTGGAAATCGAGATCAACCCCGCCGACCTGCGCATCGACACCTACCGTTCCTCCGGTGCCGGTGGTCAGCACGTAAACACCACTGACTCGGCCGTACGTATTACCCACGTACCGACCAACACCGTGGTCAGTTGCCAGAACGAACGTTCCCAGCACGCCAACAAGGATACCGCCATGAAAATGCTGCGGGCCAAGTTGTACGAGCAGGAAATGCAGAAGCGCAACGCCGCTTCCCAGGCGCTGGAAGACACCAAGTCGGATATCGGCTGGGGTCACCAGATCCGTTCGTATGTACTCGATGCGTCGCGGATCAAGGATCTGCGCACCAACATCGAACGCAGCGACTGCGACAAGGTACTCGACGGTGATATCGACGAATACCTGGAAGCCAGCCTGAAATCCGGCCTGTAACACCCCTGTAGGAGCGAGCTTGCTCGCGATCCCCAGCCGAAGGCTGGGGAAAACGTACCTGTGATGGAATTTCAAAAGACATGAGCGACCAACAACTCGACCCGCAAGCCCTGCAACAGGAAGAAAACTCCCTGATCGCCCTGCGCAAGGAAAAGCTTGCTGCCGAGCGCGCCAAGGGTAACGCCTTCCCCAACGACTTCCGCCGCGACAACTACTGCGATGCCTTGCAGAAACAGTACGCGGACAAGACCAAGGAAGAGCTGGCAGAAGCGGCGATCCCGGTCAAGGTGGCAGGTCGCATCATGCTCAACCGTGGCTCGTTCATGGTGATTCAGGACATGACCGGGCGTATTCAGGTTTACGTCAACCGTAAAACCCTCTCGGAAGAGACCCTGGCCTCGGTGAAAACCTGGGACATGGGTGACATCATCGCCGCAGAAGGCACCCTGGCCCGTTCCGGCAAGGGCGACCTGTACGTCGAAATGACCAGCGTGCGCCTGCTGACCAAGTCCTTGCGCCCTCTGCCGGACAAGCACCACGGCCTGACCGACACCGAGCAGCGCTATCGCCAGCGTTACGTTGACCTGATCGTCAACGAAGACGTGCGCCAGACCTTCCGTGTGCGTTCGCAAGTCATTGCCCACATCCGCAGCTTCCTGATGCAGCGTGACTTCCTGGAAGTGGAAACGCCGATGCTGCAAACCATCCCCGGTGGTGCCGCAGCCAAGCCATTTGAAACCCACCACAACGCGCTGGACATGGAAATGTTCCTGCGTATCGCGCCGGAGCTGTACCTCAAGCGTCTGGTGGTCGGCGGGTTTGAGAAGGTGTTCGAGATCAACCGCAACTTCCGTAACGAAGGCGTCTCGACTCGTCACAACCCTGAATTCACCATGTTGGAGTTCTACCAGGCCTACGCCGACTACGAAGACAACATGGACCTGACCGAAGAACTGTTCCGTGAACTGGCGCAGCTTGTTCTGGGGACTACCGACGTGCCGTACGGCGACAAGGTGTTCCACTTCGGCGAGCCGTTCGTGCGTCTGTCGGTGTTCGACTCGATCCTCAAGTACAACCCTGAGCTGACCGCTGACGATCTGAACGACATCGACAAGGCTCGCGCCATCGCCAAGAAAGCCGGCGCCAAGGTGTTGGGCTTTGAAGGCCTGGGCAAATTGCAGGTGATGATTTTCGAAGAGCTGGTCGAGCACAAGCTGGAGCAGCCACACTTCATTACCCAGTACCCGTTCGAAGTGTCGCCGCTGGCGCGTCGCAACGACGACAACCCGAACGTCACTGACCGTTTCGAACTGTTCATCGGCGGCCGCGAAATCGCCAACGCCTACTCCGAGCTTAACGACGCGGAAGATCAGGCCGAGCGCTTCATGGCTCAGGTGGCCGACAAGGACGCCGGCGATGACGAAGCCATGCACTACGACGCCGACTTCGTACGTGCCCTGGAGTACGGCATGCCGCCGACGGCTGGTGAAGGCATCGGCATCGACCGGCTGGTGATGTTGTTGACCAACTCGCCATCGATCCGCGATGTGATCCTGTTCCCGCACATGCGGCCACAAGCGTAACCGTTGCGAAATCCGAAGCCGCCTTTTATAAGGCGGCTTTTTTATGTGGCGTATTCCAGTGTCACTTTTAAAGGAAGAAGTGTGGTGAACCGCGTAATGGCTCAAGAAGGTGCCGCCGGCATTGCTGCTGCCGTGGCTGAAAGCGTTCAGTACCAGGGCCGCAAGGCCAGCCGCCGGGGCAGCGAACAACGCCGCCAGGACATTCTCGATGCGGCCATGCGCATCGTGGTGCGCGAAGGGGTGCGTGCCGTACGCCATCGAGCCGTCGCGGCGGAGGCGGGTGTGCCGTTGTCGGCCACCACCTACTATTTCAAGGATATCGATGACCTGCTCACCGACACCTTCGCCCAATACGTCGAGCGCAGCGCGGCCTTCATGGGCAAACTGTGGGTGCGTAACGAGGGCTTGTTGCGCGAGATGGTTGCCTATGGCGATGGCAGCCCGCAGTCGCGCGAGCAACTGGCCGATGACATTGCCCGGCTGACCGCCGATTACGTGCTGCGCCAACTGACCAACCGCCGCGAATACCTGATGGCCGAGCAGGCGTTTCGCCAGGAGGCCCTGCTGAACCCGCGACTGGCTGAACTGGTGCGCTCCCATCAACAGATTCTGTTGCAGGGCACCGGGCAGTTTTTTCAGGTGTTGGGCTCCCGTGAGCCGCAGCAGGATGCCAAGGTGTTGACGGCTATCATCAGTCGGATGGAATATCAGGGCCTGTTGGGCGGCGCAGAGCCTCTGACCGGTGAAGAGATGCTTGAAATCCTCAAGCGTTACATGCACCTGGTATTGGCCTCGGTCTGACAGCATTCGAGCAAAGCCTGACAACGCTCAACGTTTAAAGAGGAAAACACCGGGTGGACGATTACCAGCAGACGATACGCAGCTTGTCCGATCGCATTGTGCTGGCGCAGACACCGATCCGGGTTCTCGACGCAGTGAAGTGGGACGAGAACATCCGCCAGGGATTCCTCAAGGCCAAGGGCAAAGCCATGCCTGCCGTGGACCGCGATTACTACCTGAACCGGCCCCTGTCTTTCGATTCCAGTGCGGTGAAGCTGGAGTTCCAGAACATCGAGCGCGACATCACCCGCCGCCTGGGCCAGTTCAGCCCGGTGGGGCAGATCATGCGGCGCATGTGCCGCGAATACCGCATGGTGGTGCGTATGCTTGAAGCGCGCGGCACCGAGGACTTTGGCCTGATATCCCAGGAACTGTACGGCGCTGCCTCCGATGCGTTCCACGCCGGCGACCCGACCCTGGCAGATCTGGGGCTGATGCTGTCGGACTACCTGAACAATATCGATGGCCGGGGCGATCTGAAGGACGAAGCCAAGACCCTCACCGCCAAGGATGCGGTGAGCCTGCTGCAAACGCGTCTGAACAAGGTGTTTGGCGAGGCAGAAGAGACCATCCGCGTGTTCGAGTCCGACGGTATCGTCGCGGATGCGGCGGCGGGCGCCGACTATATCAAGATCCGCGCCGACGCGATGTTCAACGACCGCGACGTGCGCGCCCTGGAAGTGCATGAAGGGCTGGTGCATGTGGGCACCACGCTCAATGGCCAGAACCAGCCAATCTGCACGTTCCTGTCCAAGGGTCCGCCGTCGTCCACCGTGACCCAGGAGGGCCTGGCGATCCTGATGGAAATCATCACGTTTGCCTCCTATCCCAGCCGCCTGCGTAAATTGACCAACCGTACCCGCGCCATCCATATGGTGGAGGAGGGCGCCGACTTCCTGCAGGTGTTCGAGTTCTTCCGTGAGCAAGGCTTTGAAATGGCCGAAAGCTATGGCAACGCCAGCCGGGTGTTCCGTGGTTCAGTGCCGACCGGTCTGCCGTTTACCAAGGATTTGTCCTACCTCAAGGGCTTTATCATGGTCTACAACTACATCCAGCTCGCCGTGCGCAAAGGCAAGTTGGAACAAGTGCCGCTGCTGTTCTGTGGCAAGACCACCCTGGAAGACATGCGCACCCTGCGCCAACTGGTAGACGAGGGGCTGGTGGTACCGCCCAAGTACCTGCCGGAGCAGTTTCGCGATATGAACGCGCTGGCGGCGTGGATGTGTTTTTCCAACTTCCTCAACCACTTGAGCCTGGATCGGATCGAGGCGGATTACTCCAATATCCTTTAGGTATTTCATTGAAGCAACCGGGTCACCGTGTGGGAGGGGGCTTGCCCCCTCCCACCATTGGATCTTCACAAGACTTCAGGTTTCAACTCACCTACGAGGTTTCAACGGATGAGAATCCTCGGCATCTTATGCCTGCTACTCACATTGAACGGCTGCAGCTCCTTGCTGTTCTATCCCGAGCCGGGCCTGCCCTTCACGCCGGAAAAAGCCCGCCTGCAATACCGCGACGTCACTATCACCACTGCTGACGGCCTCAAGCTCCACGCCTGGTGGTTGCCGGCTAAACCCGGCGTACCTCTGAAGGGAACGGTGCTGCACCTGCACGGCAACGGCGGTAATCTCGCCTGGCATCTGGGCGGCAGTTGGTGGTTGCCGGAGCAAGGCTATCAAGTGCTGTTGCTCGATTATCGCGGCTATGGGCTTTCGCAAGGCAAACCGTCCTTGCCGGCGATCTATCAGGATATAGACGCAGCATTCAGCTGGCTCGACAAAGCTCCTGAAACCCAGGGTCAGCCGTTGATTGTGCTCGGCCAAAGCCTGGGCGGCGCGCTGGCGGTGCATTACCTGGCGGCCCATCCGGCGCGTCAACCCCAGCTCAAGGCGCTGATACTGGATGGCGTACCCGCCAGTTATCGTGACGTAGGACAATTCGCCCTGAGCACGTCCTGGTTAACCTGGTCGTTGCAGGTGCCCCTGTCGTGGCTGGTGCCCGACGCCGACAGTGCAATCAATGCCATGCCCCAACTGACCGGTGTGCCAAAACTGTTGTTCCACAGCCTGGATGATCCCATCGTGCCAGTGGCCAATGGCATCCGCCTGTATCAAGTGGCCCCTGCGCCAAGGGTGTTGCAACTGACCCGTGGCGGCCATGTGCAGACCTTTGCCGACAAGACCTGGCAAACCGTCATGCTGCGTTACCTGGACGACCCGCAGCACTTCAACGGCCTGCGCCGACTGGGCGAGATTCCGAATTATCCAATTCCTAAAGTTGATTCATCAGAGAGCCCGCAATGAGTGAAGAACGCAACATGATCCCGCTGATCCTCACCGGCATCGGCACTATCATCGGTACCGTTGGGTGCTTGTGGTATTACGGCTACCTGCACTTCGCCAAGCCGCAAGATGCGTTGCTGCTCAGCGATTTCACCATGCTCAAAACCGTGCCGGGGGAGGATTACAAAATTTCCCTGACCCCTGCCGCGCAGGTGGCGCAGTGCGTTGACGGCGTGTTGGTGATGTTTGATACCGAGCAAAAAGGCTTGAGCGGCGTGCTGGTGAACAACAAGAAGCAGGCCGTGCGTTGCATGGGGCAGGAAACTCCGCAACTGCAGCAGTGAGTCCTAACACCACCGTTGTATGAAAACGTCCTTCAAGTCTCCTGATTAGTCAGGCGAGGTCTGTCCGAATCTATATAGCCTGGAACCATCTGTACTCGCTTGCCACAGATCGTGGACTGATCAGCTTGTCTGATCAGTGCATTGTATTAACTAATCTGGAGTACGAGTTTATGGACGGTATCGGCGGTTCACTTTCAGTTGGCGCGGGCTATTCAGTTGGCTCCGAGGCACCCTCGCAGGGCCTGGATCAGCTAATTCAGGACATCCGGGATAAAATTCAAGCCAAGCGCGGCGAAGGTTCGCAGGGTTCGGGCGGGGCCCAGGGGGCTGGAGGCGGGGAGAGCCTTGAAGAACTGCTCGAAAAGCTGAAGAAGTTGTTGGAAGAAAGAGCCGCCCTGGAGGCAAAAGACCCAGGTGGCACATCTGGCCAAGGCCAGATTCAGGTGGGCGGCGGCGACAGCCCGGGCTCTATCGCGTTTTAATCCCCTGCCTTTGAAAGCCTGCCAGTGATTTGGGGGGGGCATGAGTGTGGCCGGCCCACGGCGTGCCGGTGCCACCACAGTATCTCCTCAAGAAGTCGCCTGGAACTGAATTGCGTAAACCGCCACAAACGGTGGTGTGACTTCTTTACAGCGGGGCTGGGACGGTGGTGATAAATATTGATGCGATACGCAATATGCTGGCGATGGTCAGGGCGCATCAGGCGTTAGAACGACAAGATGCGCTGGAGCAGGCGCGTAACAAGTCGGCAGGCAGTTCGGCGCAGGGCTGCAAAGACCCCGGCATGATAAAACCGCCTGATGAAGACACAGATCGCCCAATCAATTTTTCCTAGCCAAAAAAAACCCACCGCGAGGTGGGTTTTTTTATCCGGCAACAATCAATCAGTTAGCAACGGAAGACCGTGGCTTGACTGGCTGGTTGTCGTTGGAGATGGTCACTTCAACGCGACGGTTCATGGCACGGCCCGAAACGCTGCCGTTGTCGGCAACTGGATATTCCTTGCCGTAGCCCTGGGTCACGATGCGCGAGATATCCACGCCTTGTTGAGCCAGTGCACGTTGCACGGAAGCTGCGCGACGCTCCGACAGGCTCTGGTTGTACGAGTCGGAACCCGTGCTGTCGGTGTAGCCTTCAACGATCACTTTACGATCCGGGTTATCGCGCAGGAACTGCGCCAGCTTGGTGATGTTCACCAGGCCGCTGGATTTCAGGTCGGACTTGTTGGTGGCGAACAGTACGTCACCGAAAGTCACCAGGGTGCCGCGATCGGTTTGCTTGGCGTTCAAGCTGTTTTGCAGTTGCTTGATTTGCGCGTCACGGGCGTCCAGCAGGGCGCGGGCACGTTCGTCACCGGCATTTTTCAGCTTGGCTTCGGATTCGCGCAGGACGATGGTGTCCTTGGCAACTTCAACACGCTGGTTGGTCAGGTAAGCGAGTTGGTCGACTTTCTTCTCGTCTTCGTTGTCGCGGTATGCCTTGTCAGCCTTGTCCAGCCATTCGCTGGCGTCTTTGGTTTCCAGGGCTGCCAGTTTGGTGGCTTGCGGGTTGGTTTGCAGGGCCGAGAAGTTAGTCCGTGCATTTTCCAGGTTCGCGTTCGGCGGGGTGGAGCAGGCCGCCAAGGCAACGCTCATCGCTAGCAGGGCAGGGATCATCAATTGTTTACGCATAGTCGTGTCGTCCTTTCAATTCGATATCAGGTGCGATGCAATCAAGGGGCAGTGGCTTACTTCTGCATGATTGCAGCTGGGCGCATGCCTTCCTTACGCAGTTCTTCAACAGCTTTCTGGGAGTCCTTCACAGCCTGTTGAGCCTTGGCAGCCTGGGCTTTACGCTCGGCGACGCGGGCGTCCCATTCGGCTTGTTCAGCCAGCTGACGAGCTTTCTCGTAGTTCTTGTCGTGCATCGCGATTTCAGCTTCTTTGAGCTTGTCCTGAGCCGACTTCATTTCCACGGCTGCAAACTCGGTACCGCCAGCGCTCACGGCGCTGTTAACGGCCGATTGGGTCACGGCGTACTGCTCGGTTGGAGGGTTGCCGGCGCAGCCTGCCAGAACGAAGCTGGTGCCGATTGCCAGCGCGGCCAATTTGAGCCCGCGCAGGTGGTTAAACGAGGATTTGGCGGTGCTGGTGTTCATCGTCTTCAACTCCATTGGATAACTCCTGAAAAACATCAAAATCCATCGTGGCGTATCGGTTGCGGGCCCGGCGGTAAAGCTCATGAGGCCAGTTCAAACGACCGTTCCACAAGTGATGGCTACTGGCTGTGACCTGAGGCTTTTTTCAAAAGTTCAGCGGATATGGCGAATTGCCTGAAAAAATATCTGACTGAGTGGTCAGTGTTCAAAAGATGGAACTTTCGCAGCGCGCAACGGTACTCCGAGCCTGTAAAAAGCCCGGAATACCTGGGTTGGATTGACGTCAATAAAATGTTTTTCAGTGTTTCTGTTCGTCAGCGCTGGCGGACAAATCATGTAAATAGCGGCGGGACAACGTCAGAAACCGGGGTGTGAGCCCCACGTCTTCATACAGCGGGTCCCCCTCTTCATCGGTGGCAATCACTTGGTCGCCCTTGATATAGGGAAAGCTTTCTTCCAGCTCTTCAAGGGCGGCGCCGATCAGCTCGCCGAGCAGTTCTTCGACGTGGCGCTTGGGGTACATCTCGGCAATGGCGGCCAGCCTTGCGGCAGATTCCACATCCAGATGAATCGCGTACTCAGTCTTGGTCAGGCGACCCTTGGCGGTTTCTTCCCAATGCTGGGCCAGTTCTCGAATTTTCATGGCTACCTCAATAAGCCTGCGTTGGCAGGCGGTGATGAGTGACCAGCCGCCTGCGTGAATAACGCGACGGCTCATGCTTGAGACTAGCTTTAAGCCACAAGGTTTAAAGTCGTTTGCGTTCGGCCTTGTCAGAAACCGACGCCGACGGCACTCTGGAACACCTGCGCGTCCCGGATTTCTGGCTGGAGATTGGCTGATGAGTGATATCGATGCACGCTTGCGTGAGGATGTTCACCTGCTGGGTGAACTGTTGGGCAACACCATTCGAGAGCAGTACGGCGATGACTTTCTCGACAAGATCGAGCAAATCCGCAAAGGCGCCAAGGCTGACCGCCGCGGCGCAGTCTCGGACAAGGCGGCCGGCGACGAACTGAGTGCCAGCTTGAATCAGTTGCAAGAGGACGAGTTGCTGCCTGTTGCCCGGGCCTTTAACCAGTTCCTCAACCTGGCCAACATTGCCGAACAATATCAACTGATTCATCGGCGCGATGAATCGCAACCAGCGCCTTTTGAGTCCCGGGTGTTGCCGGAGTTGCTGGCGCGCCTGAAAAGCGAAGGGCACAGCCATGAATCCCTGGCCCGGCAGTTGGCACGGTTGGAGATCGAACTGGTGCTCACCGCCCACCCCACCGAAGTGGCTCGCCGTACCCTGATCCAGAAATACGATGCCATCGCCGCGCAACTGGCCCTCCAGGACCACCGTGACCTTACCAACGCCGAACGCGAGCAGATCCGCGAACGCTTGCAACGGCTGATCGCCGAAGCCTGGCACACCGAAGAAATTCGCCGCATCCGGCCCACCCCGGTGGACGAAGCCAAGTGGGGCTTTGCGGTGATCGAACATTCGCTGTGGCACGCCATTCCCAATTACCTGCGCAAGGCTGACCAGGCCCTGCACGCTGCTACCGGCTTGCGCCTGCCCCTGGAGGCTGCGCCGATTCGCTTTGCCTCGTGGATGGGCGGCGACCGTGACGGCAACCCCAATGTCACCGCGCCGGTTACCCGCGAGGTGCTGCTGTTGGCGCGCTGGATGGCAGCGGACTTGTACTTGCGCGACATCGATCAGCTGGCCTCCGAGCTGTCGATGCAACAGGCCAGCCCGGCGTTGCAAGCCAAGGTCGGCGACAGCGTCGAACCCTATCGCGCCTTGCTCAAGCAACTGCGCGAACGCCTGCGCGCCACGCGCCATTGGGCCCACGCTTCGTTGACGGCCAGCACCCCGGCGCCTGCCGAAGTGTTGCAGAACAACCGCGACCTGCTGGACCCGCTGGAGTTGTGCTACCAGTCCCTGCATGAATGCGGTATGGGCGTGATCGCCGATGGGCCGCTGCTCGACTGCTTGCGCCGTGCGGTGACCTTCGGGCTGTTCCTGGTGCGCCTGGATGTGCGTCAGGACTCCAGCCGTCACTCGGCGGCCATGACTGAAATCACTGACTACCTGGGCCTTGGGCGTTATGAGGATTGGGACGAAGACGCACGCATCAGCTTCCTGACCCAGGAACTGGCCAGTCGTCGGCCGTTGCTGCCGGGGTATTTCAAAGCTTCGGCAGACACCGCCGAGGTGCTCAATACCTGCAAGGAAATCGCCGCCGCACCGGCTGCCTCATTGGGCTCGTATGTTATCTCCATGGCGGGTGCCGCCTCGGATGTGCTGGCGGTGCAGTTGCTGTTGAAAGAGTCGGGCGTACAACGACCGATGCGTGTGGTGCCGTTGTTCGAAACGCTGGCTGACCTGGATAACGCCGGGCCGGTGATGGAGCGGCTGTTGCAACTGCCGGGTTATCGCGCGCGGTTGCAGGGGCCTCAGGAAGTGATGATCGGCTACTCCGACTCGGCCAAGGACGCAGGCACTACCGCCGCCGCCTGGGCGCAATACCGGGCGCAGGAGCGTCTGGTCGATATCTGCCGCGAACAGCAGGTGGAACTGCTGTTGTTCCATGGTCGTGGTGGCACCGTTGGTCGTGGCGGCGGCCCGGCCCACGCGGCGATCCTGTCGCAGCCGCCGGGCTCGGTGGCAGGGCGTTTCCGCACCACGGAACAAGGCGAGATGATCCGCTTCAAATTCGGCTTGCCGGATATCGCCGAGCAGAACCTCAACCTCTACCTGGCCGCCGTGCTGGAAGCGACACTGCTGCCGCCGCCACCACCGGAGCCTGCCTGGCGTCACTTGATGGACGAATTGGCGGCAGACGGTGTCAGCGCTTACCGCGCCGTGGTGCGGGAAAATCCGCAGTTCGTCGAGTATTTTCGCCAGTCCACGCCGGAGCAGGAGTTGGGCCGTTTGCCCCTGGGCAGCCGCCCGGCCAAGCGTCGCGCAGGTGGGATTGAAAGCTTGCGCGCGATCCCGTGGATCTTCGGCTGGACCCAGACGCGCCTGATGCTGCCTGCCTGGCTCGGCTGGGAGGCGGCATTGAGCAAGGCGCTGGAGCGGGGGGAAGGTGAGTTGCTGGCGCAGATGCGTGAACAGTGGCCGTTTTTCCGCACGCGCATCGACATGCTGGAAATGGTGCTGGCCAAGGCCGATGCCGATATCGCCCGTCTTTATGACGAGCGCCTGGTGCAGCCAGACCTACTGCCATTGGGTGCGCATTTACGCGACCTATTGTCGCAGGCCTGTAATGTGGTGCTTGGCTTGACCGGCCAGTCGCAGTTGCTGGCCCATAGCCCTGACACCTTGGAGTTCATCCGCCTGCGCAACACCTACCTCGACCCGTTGCACCTGTTGCAGGCCGAGTTGCTGGCGCGGTCCCGTCGGCAAGAGGCGGCGCAAGACAGCCCTCTGGAACAGGCGCTGCTGGTGTCCGTGGCCGGTATTGCCGCCGGTTTGCGCAACACCGGTTGAGGTTTCTTGCGTGTTCTCAACGGCTTGCGGATCAACCACGACGACCGCCCTGAAAAGGGCGGTCGTTGTTTGAGGAGGCGGGTTGCGCTCAGGCACACCCTGTCGCTGACGTATGCCGGGTGCGGGTTTCTCCTACTTTTGGCGGCTTGTATGGTGAGGGCCCGCTGTGTATCTTGATCAGCCTTTGGCCGTTTGATCGGCCTGGACCCATATTTTTACGAGATTGGCCCCACGCGGCGAATCCGAGCGTCATCTCTATAAAAAATTGAGGAGCACATCGATGCGCGTCATTCTGCTGGGAGCTCCCGGGGCCGGTAAAGGTACTCAGGCAAAGTTCATCACTGAAAAATTCGGCATTCCACAAATCTCCACCGGCGACATGCTGCGTGCTGCTGTCAAAGCCGGCACCGAGCTGGGCCTGATCGCCAAGAGCGTGATGGACAGCGGCGGCCTGGTCTCCGATGATCTGATCATCAACCTGGTCAAGGAACGCATCAGCCAGGAAGATTGCAAGAACGGCTTCCTGTTCGACGGTTTCCCTCGCACCATTCCCCAGGCTGAAGCCTTGGTGAAGGCGGGTGTTGAGTTGGATGCGGTGGTTGAAATCGCCGTAGAAGACGAAGAAATCGTCCAGCGTATTGCCGGTCGCCGCGTTCACGAAGGCTCGGGTCGCGTTTACCACATCGTCTACAACCCGCCAAAAGTGGCAGGCAAGGACGATGTCACCGGTGAAGACCTGGTGCAGCGTAAAGACGACACCGAAGAAACCGTGCGTCATCGCTTGTCGGTCTATCACTCCCAGACCAAGCCACTGGTGGACTTCTACCAGAAGTTGTCCGCGGCCCAAGGCAAGCCGAAGTACAGCCATATCCCTGGCGTGGGTTCGGTAGAAGCCATTACCGCCAAGGTGATGCAAGCACTGAGCTGATCCCGCCATCAGCTTTGCGTACAACGGCCCGCTTGCGGGCCGTTGTTGTTTATACTGGCGCACTTTTTTCCCGATTTGGACACCCACACCGATGAGCACCCTGCTGGCCCTGGACACCGCGACTGAAGCTTGCTCCGTTGCCTTGCTGCACGATGGCAAGGTAACGAGCCACTACGAGGTGATCCCGCGCCTGCACGCGCAGAAGTTGCTGCCGATGATCAAGCAGTTGCTCGAAGACGCCGGTATCACCCTGGCTGCCGTGGATGCCATCGCCTTTGGTCGCGGCCCCGGTGCCTTTACTGGTGTGCGCATTGCCATTGGCGTGGTGCAGGGCCTGGCGTTTGCGTTGGAGCGTCCGGTGTTACCGGTGTCCAACCTTGCCGTGCTGGCCCAGCGCGCACTGCGCGAACACGGCGCCACGCAAGTGGCCGCGGCGATTGATGCGCGGATGGATGAAGTCTATTGGGGCTGCTACCGCGAAACTGCCGGTGAAATGCGTCTGGTGGGCGTGGAGGCAGTGCAGCCGCCAGAAGCGGCAGGGTTGCCGGCTGATGCCAGCGGTGAGTGGTTCGGTGCCGGCACCGGCTGGGGTTATGGCGAACGCATCGACGTGCATTTGGTAGGGCAGGACGCTGCGATGTTGCCTCATGCCGAAGATCTGCTGGCGTTGGCACGTTTTGCATTCGAACGCGGCGAGGCGATCCCGGCGGATCAAGCGGCACCGGTTTACCTGCGCGACAAAGTGGCGCAGACAAAGGCCGAGCGCGGGATTATTTGACGCCAAAAATGTGGGCATTCGGTGGCAAATTTCGCCAATCGTCAGAATTTGCCGCGGTTTTTAAACCTTTTACAAATTATGTGTTCTAGTTATCACCAGAGCATTTGCGCACTACGGAAAGTGCCGCTAAATTGCCATCATTGATACCGAGTCTGCATGTATGCGTATAGACGGCTTCTCCTCACAGTCCTACCCTCTCAAACGTAAGCCACGCAAGGCGAACGTGACGGTAGACGAGTCCGTGGAGGATTCGCCGGACTTCATTGAAGTCCACGCTGATTCGCCCTCCAGCGCCAAGGGGGCCGGGAGCGCACGTATCAGCGGCGTTCCTGCCCGCCAGCAAGACATGGTCTTCCCCCGCTCCATGAGCAAAAGCGTTGCCACCGCCCTGGCCAGTTACCTGACCACCGCCGGCTTTGTCGAATGGGATATGGAAGTGCTGGGTCTCGACATTCATATCTGATGGGTTTGCCTTATTACATTGGTTGCCCGTCCTGGAGTGAAAACGCCTGGCGTGAGTACCTGTACCCGGTGGAGGCGCGTTCCAGCGATTACCTCGGGCTCTATTCTCAAGTCTTCAATGCGGTTGAAGGCAATACCACGTTTTATGCTCGACCTTCGGCCGCTACCGTGCAGCGCTGGGCCGAGATCATGCCGGCTGACTTTCGCTTCACCGCCAAATTCCCAGGGGATATCAGCCATGCGGGTGACTTGCGCGAGCAATTGCCTGCGGCAGAGAGTTTTGTCAGTTTGATGAGCCCTTTGGGTGAGCGCGTTTCACCGCTGTGGCTGCAGCTCTCAAAAGGGTTCACCCCGCAGCGCCTGGCCGAACTGGCCGGTTTCCTCGATGGCATTGATCGTCCATTGGCCGTGGAAGTCCGGCACGAGCAGTTCTTCGCCAAGGGAGACGCCGAGCGTATGCTCAACCGCCTGTTGCGCGATCGTGGCGTCGAGCGCATCTGCCTCGACCCTCGCGCCCTGTTCAGTTGTACGTCAACCTCGGCGGCAGTGCTGCACGCCCAATCCAAAAAGCCCAAGGTGCCACCGCGACCGGCGGCGCTGACCCAGTTTCCCCAGGTACGCTTCATCGGGCATCCGGAGCTGGAGGCCAATGACCCGTTCCTGATCCCATGGGTGGAAAAGATCGCCAGTTGGATCGAAGAGGGACGCACGCCGTACATATTCCTGCACACCTCGGACAACCGCCTCGCGGCACAACTGGCGTTGCGCTTTCATGCACAGCTGATGGCGCGCCTGCCCGGCCTGCCGCCGCTGCCCACCCTGCATCGAGAGCCCGTTGCGCAGCAACTGGGGTTACTCTAGGGGGCGTTCTCAATTAGTTTCCCCGGCGGGGAAACTAATTGAGAACGCCCCCTAGACATCCGATTTTTCAAGGATTGAGCCGTGGGTTCGATAAAACTGCTGGGCCTGCTGTTGCTGCTGGCGGGCGCTTTCGCGCTGGGCGTCTGGCGTGGCTGGGTGCCGATGCCGGCTGAGTGGAACCCCTGGGCACCCCTGGATGTGCGCGCCAGTCCCAACCTGCTCACGCGCTACAAGCTCAGCCGTTTGCAGGATGATCCGGCGCTGTGTGACCAAGTCTTGAAAACCTCCGGCCTGCGGGTCAGCCGTCAGGCGGATACCGCTGCCGATGCGGCGTGCCCGTTGCGCAATGTCCTGCGTGTGCAGGGCGCTGAGGTGGCTCTGAGCAGCAGCTTTCTGGCCAGTTGCCCCCTGGCTGTGGCGTTCGCGTTGTTCGAGCGTCACAGCCTGCAACCGGCGGCCCAGGCAGTGTTCGGCCAGGCGGTGAGTCGGGTCGAGCATTTGGGCAGCTTTGCCTGCCGTAATGTTTACAACCGTGCCGACGGGCGCCTGAGCCAACATGCCTCGGCCAATGCCTTGGATATCGCTGGTTTTCGTCTGGTGGACGGGCGCAGCATCAGCGTGTTGAAGGATTGGCCGGGGGAGGGCGACAGTGCGCGTTTCCTGCGCTTGGTGCGCGATGGTGCCTGTGATGATTTCAACGTGGTGCTGAGCCCGGATTACAACGCTGCTCACCGCAACCATTTTCACCTGGATATGGGGCGATGGTGGGTGTGTCGCTGAGGCTTAAGCGGCCAGGCGCAGGTTGTGGGTCACCAGTGGGCGCGCCCAGTAGTAGTCGAAATCCAGCGCCTTCTGTTGCGCCATCAATTCTTCTTCGGGGTATGGCTCGGCAGCCGGTGGCAACAGGTCCAGTTCGAACTCGGCAATCGGCAAGTGCAGTGTGCGTGGCTCGGGGGCCGGGCCGGGCTCTGGTAGTGGTTGGCCGGCGTTCAGCACAATCGGGCGGACCCAACCGCTGTCGAAATCTTGCTGGCGCTGCTGGGCGACGAGTTCTTCTTCCGGGAAGGGTATCGGCGCCGGTGGCAGCAACTCGGTTTCGAATTCGGCAATCGGCAGGAACAGCGGCTCAGGCGGGGCGATCTCGGTGTCTTTCACGTCACACTCACGCTGGGTGAGGATCTGCGAGAGCATGTCGGCGCCTTCGCCGGGTTCGACCGAAGGGTCGGCAGGTGCAGGCGCCTTGGCGGCCAGTGCCTGCGGCGCTTCACCGAGCTGTTCGGCCAGCGCCCGGGCGAAGAAGTCCTGCCACACATGACTCACCCCGGCCAGCGCTTGAGTATTGCGCAGGCCGTAGTGGTTGTGGGTCGGCAGTACACCGATGGTTAGGGGAAGAATGTCTGACATTTTTCTCGGTCGACGCTCAGCTCTGGCAAAATACCTGACTGCTGTTTTTATCGGCCGCTGTTTGCCGATCCTTAATATTTTTGAGCGTAGCGATTGATGAACGAACAACCAGCGGCCAGCCGCATCCAGGTCGAGGCGTTGGCCGACAGTTTCCAGGCCTGCGCCGAGCAGTGGGCTTCGCTGCTGGGCTTGCCTTTACAGGTGGCGGATGCGGATTTTTCCCTGCAAGTGGGCGAGCAGGGCCTGCAATTGCAGCAGCTTGGGCCCGATGCGCCGGGGCCGGTGCGGGTCGACTTTGTCGAAGGCGGCGCGGCGCATCGGCGTTTATATGGCGGTGGCAGTGGGCAAATGATCGCCAAGGCCGTGGGCATCGCCCAGGGCGTACGGCCCAAGGTGCTGGACGCCACGGCCGGGTTGGGCAAGGACGCGTTCGTATTGGCCAGCCTGGGGTGCGAGATGAGCCTGATCGAACGCCAGCCGTTGATCGGTGCCTTGCTCGAAGACGGCCTGGCACGCGCTGCGCAGGATTTTGAAGTGGCACCGATTGTGGCGCGCATGAAGCTGCTCAAGGGCAACTCCATCGATGTGATGCTCAATTGGGAGGGCGAGCCGCCCCAGGTGATCTACCTGGACCCGATGTTTCCACACCGTGAGAAAACCGCCCTGGTGAAGAAGGAAATGCGCCTGTTTCGACCGTTGGTGGGCGATGATCCGGATGCACCGGCCTTGCTCGCTGCCGCCCTGGCTTTGGCCAGCCACCGTGTGGTGGTCAAGCGCCCGCGCAAGGCGCCGTGCATTGACGGGCCCAAGCCGAGTCATGCGTTGGATGGCAAGTCCAGCCGCTACGATATTTATCCCAAGAAAGCGCTCAAGCCATAAGCTGCAAGCAACAGCACTCATATTCGTGATGCTGCGAGATCCAAATGTGGGAGGGGGCTTGCTCCCGATGGCGGCCTCAGGGCCGACCAGGATGTTGGATTAGACCGAGTACATATCCGTTATTCAGGTGACGGCCGCTATTGGTTCCGCTTTTACAGCGGGTCACTTTGGAAAAGAGCCCCAAAGTAACCAAAAGGCTCTTGCCCCACCACTCGGCACCTCGCTTAGGCTCGGTGTGCCCGTAATCCGCCATGGATTTTGGGGGCCGCCGCCACGCGCCATCCATGGCGCGGGGCGGCTAAACCGGCATCCCTGCCGGTTTACCCCCCAAATCCCTGTCGAATTCCGGCCAGCGTGGTTTAACGGGGCGCTTAAGATCAAGATCAAAAGCAGATCAAGATCAAGAGCGGCTCGCTTCGCATCGTGTTTAGGGTCGGTTGCTGCACCCTACGCTGTTGTCGAGACCGGGCTGCGATAGGCCCGCATAAACAACTTCACCACGTCCTGCACATGCTCTTCTGCCTCTTCTGCGCTCAGTTGCCCGCCGCAGCCGTACAACAGGCGAAAGTTCGCCGTGCCCTTGAGCAGGCAAAAGAAGTGCTCCGCCGCTTTGAAGGGGTTGTCGATGTGTAAGGCACCGCTCTGGTCGATCTTGCCGAGCAGGCGCTCCATGCCTTGCAACATGCGCATGGGGCCGGCTTCGAAGAAGATCCGCGAGAGCTTCACGTCCTGATTGCCGGTGGTCATCATCAGGCGATGCAGGTTCACGGACTCCTCGCTGTTGATCAGCCGATGAAAGCCCCGTGCGATGTTCAGCAATACCGTCTCTACGGGCATGCCTTCGGGTAGCTCGAAATACATTACCGGCAATTGCTCTTCACATTTGGCCACCACCGCCGCGGTGAACAACGTCTCTTTATCGGTGAAGTGGCTGTAGACGGTGAGTTTCGAGACGCCCGCCGCAAGCGCGACGGCATCCATGCTGGTGTTCGCGTAGCCATTGCCCAGGAACAGGGATTTCGCGGCTTCGAGGATTGCCTGGCGTTTTGCCATGTCCTTGGGACGCCCGGGGCTGGCGGTGTTCACAGGATTGTCGGACATTTTCACCTTTAATACTGGACTGGCGAGTTTGGTATTAATAACATACCGGCCAGTATAATTATTCCAAGCTCCATTTGCGAAAGGTCCTTCAGCATGCGCAGCGCGTTCCTGCCCCTTGCTTTGCCTGTCAGCCTGGTCTTTTTATTGGCCGCCTGCGGCCATGAAGAAGCGACCCAGGCCACCGTCCGCCCCGCCATGGTGGTGCAGCCGCAGCCCTCGGCACAGGCAATGGACAGCTACCCCGGTGAAGTACGTGCCCGTTATGAGCCGGACCTGGCCTTTCGCATCGGCGGCAAAGTCAGCAAGCGGCTGGTGGAAGAGGGCGAGCGGGTCAAGGCCAACCAGCCACTGGCTGAACTTGACCCCCAGGATGTGCGCCTGCAACTGGAAGCCAGCCGTGCCCAAGTGGCCGGCGCTGAGGCCAATCTGAACCTGGTGCGCGCTGAGCGCGATCGCTACAAGACCCTGATGGACCGTCAGATGGTCAGCCGCTCGCAGTACGACAACGCCGAAAACCTCTACCGAGCAGGTGAAGCGCGCCTGAAGCAGATCAAGGCCGAGTTCGACGTGTCGAGCAACCAGGCCGGATATGCTGTGCTGCGCGCGCCCCAGGACGGCGTGGTCGCCAAGCGTGCTGTCGAAGTCGGCCAAGTGGTCTCGGCGGGGCAGACCGTGTTCACCCTGGCCACCGATGGTGAGCGCGAAGTGCTGATCAGCCTGCCCGAGCAAGGCTTCGGCCGCTTCAAGGTCGGCCAGCCGGTGTCGGTAGAGTTGTGGAGCCAGCCCGAACAGCGCTTCGCCGGACGCATCCGTGAACTGTCACCCGCAGCCGACCCGAAATCCCGCACCTTCGCCGCCCGTGTAGCCTTCACCGGCGGTAAAGTCCCTGCCGAACTGGGCCAGAGCGCGCGCGTATTCATACAAACCGACGGCGTCATTGCGCTCTCGGTACCGCTGTCTGCCCTCAGCGCAGAGAACGGCGCGTCCTTCGTCTGGCGGGTAAAGCCGGACAACACCCTTGAGCGTACGACGGTGCGCATTGGTGCGTTCGGTGAAAAAAATGTGCCGGTGCTCGAAGGCTTGGCTCCCACCGACTGGGTGGTTGCCGCAGGCGTGCATGTGCTGCATGAGGGCCAGCAAGTGCGCCCTGTGGATCGCTCCAACCGTGTCGTGAATCTGGCGGCCAAGGAGTAATCCCGATGGGTTTCAATCTTTCCGAATGGGCGCTGCGTAATCGCCAGATCGTACTGTTTTTGATGATCCTGCTGGCCGTGGTCGGCACCTTGTCCTACACCAAGCTGGGGCAAAGCGAGGACCCGCCCTTTACCTTCAAGGCCATGGTGATCAAGACCAACTGGCCCGGCGCCACGGCCCAGGAGGTGTCGCGCCAAGTTACCGAACGCATCGAGAAAAAATTGATGGAGACCGGTGAGTACGAGCGCATTGTGTCTTTCTCGCGCCCTGGCGAATCCCAGGTCACTTTCATCGCCCGCGACTCGATGCGTTCGGCGCAAATTCCTGAGTTGTGGTACCAGGTGCGCAAGAAAATCAGCGACATCCGCCAAACCTTGCCACCGGATATCCAGGGGCCATTTTTCAACGACGAGTTCGGTACCACCTTCGGCAATATCTACGCCCTGACCGGCGATGGTTTTGACTATGCGGTGCTCAAGGACTACGCCGACCGCATCCAGATTCAGCTGCAACGGGTGCCGGACGTGGGCAAGGTCGAGTTGCTTGGCCTGCAGGACGAGAAGATCTGGATCGAACTGTCCAACCTCAAGCTTGCCACCCTGGGTTTGCCGTTGGCCGCAGTACAGCAGGCGTTGCAGGAACAAAATGCCGTATCGACCGCCGGCTTTTTTGAAACCCCGAGCGAGCGTGTGCAGTTGCGCGTGTCTGGCAACTTCAAAACCGTGGAGCAGATTCGCGACTTCCCGATTCGAGTGGGCGATCGCACCTTTCGTATCGGCGACGTGGCCGATATCCATCGGGGCTTCAACGACCCACCGGCACCGCGCATGCGTTATATGGGCGCGGACGCCATCGGCCTGGCCGTGGCCATGCGCGACGGTGGGGATATTCTGGTACTGGGCAAAGCTCTTGAGAATGAATTCGCACGCCTGCAAAAGAACCTTCCTGCGGGCATGGAGCTGCGCAAGGTGTCCGACCAACCGGCAGCGGTGAAGACCAGCGTCGGCGAATTCGTCCAGGTGCTCGCCGAGGCATTGGCTATTGTATTGCTGGTGAGTTTTTTCTCCCTCGGTGTGCGCACCGGCATGGTGGTCGCCCTGGCGATCCCGCTGGTACTGGCGATGACATTTGCCAGCATGTATTACCTGGGCATCGGCCTGCACAAGATTTCCCTTGGCGCTCTGGTGCTGGCCCTGGGTTTGCTGGTGGATGACGCGATCATCGCTGTGGAAATGATGGCGATCAAAATGGAGCAGGGCTACGACCGGCTCAAGGCTGCGAGCTTCGCCTGGACCAGCACAGCATTCCCCATGCTCACCGGTACCTTGATCACGGCGGCGGGCTTTTTGCCGATTGCCACTGCGCAGTCGAGCACCGGTGAATACACTCGCTCGATCTTCCAAGTGGTGACCATTGCCTTATTGGCCTCCTGGGTGGCTGCCGTGGTGTTTGTACCGTATCTCGGGGAAAAGCTGCTGCCGGACCTGGCGAAAATTCACGCGGCCAAGCACGGCACCGACGGCCCGGATCCCTACGGCACGCCTTTCTACCAGCGTGTAAGACGTTTGGTGGAGTGGTGTATACGTCGGCGCAAGACGGTCATCGTGTTGACCCTGCTGTTGTTTATCGGCTCGGTCGCGTTGTTCCGCTTTGTACCGCAGCAGTTCTTCCCTGCTTCCGGGCGCCTGGAACTGATGGTCGACCTGAAACTGGCCGAAGGCGCCTCCCTGAGCAACACCGCCGAGCAGGTCAAGCGTCTGGAGGTATTGCTCAAGGCGCACGCGGGTATCGAAAACTATGTGGCCTACGTGGGCACCGGCTCGCCGCGGTTCTACCTGCCGCTGGACCAGCAACTGCCGGCCGCCAGCTTCGCGCAGTTCGTGGTGTTGGCCAACACCATCGAGGAGCGTGAAAGCCTGCGCACCTGGCTGATTGAAACGCTCAACGAGCAGTTCCCCGAGCTGCGCTCGCGGGTCACTCGCCTGGAGAATGGCCCGCCCGTGGGCTATCCGGTGCAGTTTCGCGTGACCGGCGAACACATCGAAGAGGTCCGCGCCCTGGCCCGCAAAGTGGCGGCCAAGGTGCGCGAAAACACCCACGTGGTTAACGTGCATCTGGACTGGGAAGAGCCGAGCAAAATCGTGTATCTGAATATCGACCAGGACCGGGCGCGCGCCCTTGGCGTGAGTACTGCCAACCTGTCGAAATTCCTGCAGAGTTCCCTGACCGGTTCCAGCGTCAGCCAATACCGGGAGGACAACGAATTGATCGAGATCCTCCTGCGCGGTACCGTCCACGAACGCACCGAGCTGTCGCTGCTGCCGAGCCTTGCCGTACCCACTGACAATGGTAAAAGCGTGGCGCTGTCGCAGATCGCCACCCTCGAATACGGTTTCGAAGAAGGCATCATCTGGCACCGCAACCGCCTGCCGACCGTGACCGTGCGTGCCGATATCTACGGCAAGGAACAACCGGCGACCTTGGTGCAGCAGATCCTGCCGACGCTCACAGGTGTGCGTGCCGAACTGCCGGACGGTTACCTGTTGGAAGTGGGTGGCACCGTCGAAGACTCTGCTCGCGGGCAAAACTCGGTGAAGGCCGGCGTGCCGCTGTTCATCGTGGTGGTGCTGACTTTGCTGATGCTGCAATTGCGCAGTTTCTCACGCACGGCGATGGTTTTTCTGACTGCCCCCCTGGGCCTGATCGGTGTGACCTTGTTCCTGCTGGTATTCCGCCAACCCTTTGGCTTCGTCGCCATGCTTGGCACGATCGCGTTGTCGGGAATGATCATGCGTAACTCGGTCATTCTGGTGGACCAGATCGAGCAGGACATCAAGGCCGGACTGGCGCCGTGGCAGGCGATTATCGAAGCGACCGTGCGACGCTTTCGTCCGATTGTGCTGACGGCCCTGGCGGCGGTGCTGGCGATGATCCCACTGTCGCGCAGCGTGTTTTTCGGGCCCATGGCTGTGGCGATCATGGGCGGGTTGATTGTGGCGACGGCGTTGACGCTGTTGTTTTTGCCGGCGTTGTACGCGGCGTGGTTCAGAGTCAGGAAGGAGGTAGCGTAGCGAGGTGTTTGCTGTTTCCCGTACATGTGTTTTTTTCGGGTTTCTCTGCCAGGCCGGTGCCTGGCCATCCCCTGATTCCCACCGGGCAGTATTTACATACCGATGCAAACACGCAGTCGCTCAGATGGAACGCTTGCCCTTGTAACTCCACTCAGGCAATGCCTGACGGACAGGCAGAGGACTTGGCACTGCCATGTGGCGGCCAGGCCTTTTCATTGAGTTCATGGAGTTTTACATGTCGTTCTTTAATGCGATTGCGGCTTTCAAAGGGGCTTTTCTCGGGGCCTTGCTGGGTAATCATGCGCCGCGAAATGATTTCGCGGTTACCCAACCGTATAGACCTCATCATGGCAGTTCAGGTCATTACCACCGCCCGCATTTTAGCTATGCCCAACCCACCAGATATCACAACCCGTCATACCTGCATCAACAACCGGTCAACGGGTATCAATCACCCAGCAGACCTTTGTATCCGCTGTTTCGTTAAACCCGTGACAGGCTTGACCTGAAACAACTGCGCCAAGGCCCGTTACCAGCGGCCTTGGCGCAGTAGGGTCGTAGTGCGGGGTTACAGCGCTCCAAACACCTTCTTTGCCAAACTGGTGGCAGCCGCCGCCGGATTCTTGCGAATCGTCTCTTCCTGCTGCGCAATCATCTTGAACAAACCATCCAGCGCTTGCTCGGTCACGTAGTTTTCGACGTTGGCGCTCTTGGCATCCACGGCGCCGAAGGCCGCGGCCTTGCCGGCCAGGGCGTTGTACTGCTGAGCCACGCCGACCTTGTCGGTAGCGGCCTTGACGATGGGCAGGAACTTGGCGCGGATTTCCTCTCGGCTGCTTTTGTTCAGGTATTGGGTGGCAGAGTCCTGACCACCGCTGAGAATGCCCTTGGCGTCGGTCACGCTCATGTTTTTCACCGCATTGACCAGAATCGGCTGGGCCTGGGTCACGGCGGTTTCAGCCGCTGCGTTCATGCTGGTTTCCAGCTGTGTGACCTGGTCACCCATGCCGAACATTTTCAGCTTGTCGGCGACTTTGCCGAGCTTGCCTGGCAGGCCGATTTTTACTTCCGGGTTGTTGCTGAAACCACCGGGCTTGCCCAGTTGTTTGACGGCAATCTGCGCACCTTGGGTCAAGGCATCCTTCAGGCCGCCGCTGGCATCGCCCTGGGACAGGCTGCCAAGGTCGAGGGCCATGGCGTTGGCACCGAACAGCAAGCCGGCACACAGGGCAGTGAGGCGAAGAGATTTGCGGAGCATGGGCGCTTCCTTATGACGTGAATTGATCAGTGTGCGACCGCATCAACCCGCAGGCGCAGCGGCTGTGGATCCTGGCCATTGAGTTGCACGGCGTGCCGCTCTGTAGTGATGAACAGTAGCTTGCCCTCCAGTTCGATGCGAGCGCTGACCGAGTAAGTATGGCCTGGCTTGACCTGGGCCGGGTCATAGCTCAGGTGAAACGGCAGAGGCACCTGGCCTTTGACCGGGCCTTTCTGTTCGGCGAGGGTCACGGCCGGGGCGTCCATGAGGGACACATCTTGCAGGCTGACGCTCAAGGTGGCAGCAGGCGGCAGGGCAATACGTTGCAGATAGAACACTTCGCCGTCGAGGCTGGCTTTTGGGGTTGGGGTCATTGATTGGCAGGCTCCGAGCAGGGCGGTCAGGCCCAGGAGAATGATCTTTTTCATGGTGCAGCTCCTTTTCAACGGCGCCGGAATCCGCCCGGCGCCTCAGTCAATCTAACGGCTTTGTTCAGGTGTGACCGCTTCTGCTTGCGCCAGCGCTTCGGCTGCGCCATCTACGCGGTGCAAGGCCACTTGGCGGATCGACAGGCGAATATCGGCCGGCAGCACGCGTTTGGCGGCGCCTTCAGCCAGTTCGCCGAGCAGGTCGTGATAGCCCAGCTTGCCGGCTTCATCGCGACGCAGCACATCTTGCTCCAGCAACGTCTGAATAAAATGTCGGAAAAGACTCTTGTCGAAGAATTCCGGGGCGTTGAGACCGTGCAGGATTGATAGGCGCTGGGCCATGATCGTGCACAGGTCTTCCAGTTCTTCGGCGCTGATGCTGTTCTGGCCGCTGTTGAGCAGCAGCGATATCGCCATGTAGAACCGTTGCAGGGTCTGGGCGATGCTCTTGGACAACAGCGTCAACAGCACAAATTGTCGCGAACTCGGCGCCGGGCGCAGGTACACAGCGTTTTCGAAGCGCAGCAGGCCTTGTTCGACAAACGCGTCCAGCCACTGGTCGACCACGGTGTCCAACTCTTCCAGCGACCAGCGGATAAACAGCTCCGATTGCAGGTACGGGTAGAGCGCACGGGTGTAGCGCAGGATCTGTTCGCGGCTCATCCGCGAGCTGCTCTGGAAGAAGCTCGCCAGCAACGCCGGCAGGGCGAAGATATGCAGCACGTTGTTGCGGTAGTAGGTCATCAGGACGGCGTTCTGTTCGTCCAGGTAGACAATCTTGCCCAAGGCGTCGCTTTGTTCCGACAGCAGCTTCATGTCCTTGACGTGCTTGATCAGCGCCAGGCCATCGCCCTCCGGCAAGGTCGTGTGGGGCGAGTAGGGAACGCGACGCAGCAGCGCCAGGTACAGGTCGAGCTGGCGCGCCATGGCTTGTTCATCCAGGGCCAGGCGTGTGGTCGACAGCAGGGCCAGGGCCACCAGGTTCACCGGGTTGATCGCCGCGGCTTCGTTCAAGTGCCGCGCCACCTGCTCGCCAAGGCGGTTGGTGGTTTCGTTGAGCCACGCCGGCTTGTAGTTCGGGCCCAGTTCCTGGGCGCGCCAGTCCGGTTGCTCGGCGTCGAGAAATTCGGCCAGCTTGATCGGCTCACCGAAGTTGACCGCGACCTGGCCGAAGCGCTGCTTGAGGGCGCCGACCACTTTGAAAATATCGAAGATCGACTCTTTCTTCTTGCTCGCGCCACGCAATTCGCCGAGGTAGGTGCGGCCTTCGAGCACGCGTTCATAGCCGATATACACCGGCACGAACACGATCGGCATACGCGAGGAGCGCAGGAAGCTGCGCAGGGTAATCGCCAGCATCCCGGTTTTCGGTTGCAGCATGCGCCCCGTGCGCGAGCGGCCGCCTTCGACGAAGTACTCCACCGGGAACCCCTTGGTGAACAGGGTGTGCAGGTATTCATTGAACACCGAGGTGTACAGCGGGTTGCCCTTGAAGGTGCGGCGCATGAAGAACGCACCGCCACGGCGCAGCAGGCTGCCGATCACTGGCATGTTGAGGTTGATACCGGCCGCGATGTGCGGCGGGGTCAGGCCGTTCTTGAACAGCAGGTACGACAGCAGCAGGTAGTCGATGTGGCTGCGGTGGCAAGGCACATAGATCACCTCGTAGCCTTGGGCCACCTTCTGCACGCCTTCGATGTTATTGACCTTGATACCGTCGTAGATCTTGTTCCAGAACCAGCTCAGCACCACTTCCAGAAAACGGATCGCGGTGTAGGTGTAGTCCGAGGCAATCTCGTTGCCGTAGCGCAGCGCCAGGGCCTTGGCTTTTTCCGCAGAGATTTTTTCTCGTTCGGCTTCATCAAAAATGGCCTGGCGCACCAGCGGCATATTCACCAGCCCCTTCACTAGGTTACGGCGGTGAGACAGGTCGGGACCGATCACTGCCGTCTTCAGGTTACGAAAGTGCACGCGCAGGATGCGCTGGGCCATGCGCACGGTGCGTTCGTGACCTTTATTGTGCTCGATCAATTCACGCAGGTTGATTGGCGCGGAGAATTGCACGCGGGTCTTGCGCCCCAGGATCAGGATGCTCAGCAACCGGCGCAGACGCCCGGTCACCGCCCAACTGTCGGCAAACAGCAGTTTCCACGGGCTGGACTCGCTTGCAGGAGACTGGCCCCAGAACACGCTGACGGGAATGATTTGTGCATTCTCTTCGGCGTGCTCGGTGAGGGTATTGACCAGGCGTGTCAGGGTGGGCGGTGCACCGCGCTTGTCCTGGCGGCCGAGCCAATCCGGATCCGGCGTGAGATAGAAGAACGCCGCGGGCTCCATCAATGGGCCTACCGACACTGGCAGCACCGGGCGCGGCAAGCCGGCCTTGGTGCACTCGGCATCGACCACCGCCAACTCGGTGAGGGAGGGTGATTGCAGGACGTAGAAAACCGGCCGGCTGCGGTCCAGGTTAAGGGTGAGGGACGACTGGTTGATCGTCTCCGAGCGAACCCAGAGGTACAACAGTCGGCGCAAGGTGCCAAACACCAGACGGCGGAACGGGGAGCGGGTCATAGGCGAACTGCTTCAAGTGGAAAAAACCGAGCAGATGCTCGGGCAGGTAGTGTGCCGTATTCACCGAAAATCGGCAAAAAAGCAGCGATGTAAACTTGAGTTGATGGTTTTTGAGCCTGTCTTATACTCGGCAGTTCAATACGTGCGACTCAACAATAAAAAACCAGTGGGAGTGAACAGATGGCAACGCGCGAAACCGGCAATGTGAAGTGGTTCAACGATGCAAAGGGCTACGGCTTTATCCAGCGTGAAGACGGCAAGGACGTGTTTGTGCACTACCGCGCCATTCGCGGTGAAGGCCACCGCTCGTTGGCCGAAGGCCAGCAGGTGGAATACGCCGTGGTCACGGGCGAGAAGGGCTTGCAGGCCGAGGATGTGGTCGGTTTGTAAGTTCAGCACTGAACCAATGTGGGAGGGGGCTTGCTCCCGATTGCAGAGTGTCAGTCACTAAATATATAGACTGACCCACTGCTATCGGGAGCAAGCCCCCTCCCACATTTTGATTGGGTTAACAGCTATAGATCAGGCGGTTTTCCAGGTGATCTGCTCTTCACCATCTGCGCTGATGCGAATCCAGGTATCGGCACTTTCCTCGCCTTCTTCCTCAACCCACGTCCCCGGTGCGCAGCGCACTTCAACATTCAATGCGGCAAACGCGGCGCGGGCGCAGGCGATGTCGTCGTCCCACGGGGTCTGGTCGCTTTCCAGGTACAGGCTGTTCCATTTGCCTACAGCCTTGGGCAGCCACGTAACCGGCACGCTGCCGGCCTTGCACTTGTAGGTCTGGCCTCTCTGGACCCAGTCGGAGCAAGGGCCCAGGGCGGCGCCCAGCCAGGCGGCGATGGCCTTGTGATCGACGTCGGCATCTTTCAGGTAAATCTCGATATCGGGTTGGCGCATGGATGTTCCTCGTTGCGGGATTCGAAAATCCATTCGCGGATATTTGTAAAGTCAGCTATTGAAGCACGAAATAATCGTAGCGCATCGACACCGTGACCTGCAGCGGCTCGGCCGCCTCGATCACTTCGGCGCGGCGCTCGGCACTGGCCCGCCAGCCATGAGGCGTCATGGCCAGCAGGTTGGCGCGGTCGGCAGGCTCGGCCAGGCTCAGGGTGAACTCAAGGGTTTCACTGTGCGCCAGGCTCATGCCCTCCGGCACCAGGGCCAGGTGTTTATCATCGGTGTACTCGCGCACTTCGTCGTACAGGCGCTCGCGCAGTTCCATCAAGTGGCCGCTGGTCGGGCCGACCTTCATCAAGCCGCCGCCGGGGCTGAGCAGGCGCTTGGCTTCTTGCCAGTCCAACGGGCTGAACACGCTCGCGAGGAACTGGCAGCTGGCATCGGCCAAGGGTACTCGGGCCATGCTGGCGATCAACCAGGTCAGCGCCGGGTTGCGTTTGCACGCGCGCTTGACCGCCTCCTTGGATATATCCAGGGCATAGCCATCGGCGTCGGGCAGCGCCTCGGCGATTTGCGCGGTGTAGTAACCCTCGCCACAGCCGATGTCGACCCAGCGCTGCGGTGCGCGCTCGGCGGCCAGCTCGGCCAGGCGCTTGGCCACCGGGGCGTAGTGCCCGGCGTTGAGGAAGTCACGGCGTGCCTCGACCATGGCCAGGTTATCGCCCGGGTCACGGCTGTTCTTGTGCTGCACCGGCAACAGGTTCAGGTAGCCCTGGCGCGCACGGTCGAAACGGTGCCCGACCGGGCACGCCACGCCATTGTCCACCGCGTTGAGCGGTGCGCTGCAAATGGGGCAGGCAAGCATCAGGCGAGCAACTTGATCAGGGTCTGGTAATAGATTTCGGTCAGCACATCGAGGTCGCTGGCCAGGATGCGTTCGTTGACCTGGTGGATGGTCGCGTTGACCGGGCCCAGCTCGACCACCTGGGTGCCCAGCGTGGCGATAAAGCGCCCATCGGAAGTACCGCCGCTGGTGGACGCCTTGGTCTCACGCCCGGTGATCGCCTTGATACTGGCAGATACTGCATCCAGCAGCGCACCCGGCTCGGTGAGGAACGGCAGGCCCGACAGCGCCCAATCCACATGCCAGTCCAGGCCATGTTTATCCAGGATGGCCGCGACCCGCTGTTGCAGGCCCTCGACGGTGGATTCGGTCGAGAAGCGGAAGTTGAACACCGCCGTCAGGTCGCCGGGGATCACGTTGGTGGCGCCGGTGCCGGAATTGAGGTTGGAAATCTGGAAGCTGGTCGGCGGGAAGAAGGCGTTGCCGTCATCCCAATGCTCGGCAGCCAACTCGGCCAGAGCCGCTGCAGCCAGGTGGATCGGGTTCTTCGCCAGGTGCGGGTAAGCCACGTGGCCCTGTACGCCGCGTACGGTCAAGGTGGCACCGAGGGAGCCACGACGGCCGTTCTTGACCACATCGCCCACCAGGGTGGTGCTCGACGGTTCGCCGACTATGCACCAGTCCAGGCGTTCCTTGCGTGCAGCCAGGCGTTCGATCACGGCCTTGGTGCCGTGATGCGCCGGGCCTTCTTCGTCGCTGGTGATCAGGAAGGCGACCGAGCCCTTGTGGTCCGGGTAGTCGGTGACAAAGCGTTCCGCCGCCACCAGCATCGCCGCCAGGCTGCCTTTCATGTCTGCCGCGCCACGGCCGCAAAGCATGCCGTTTTCATCGATCAAGGCGTCGAATGGGTCGTTCTGCCAGGCCTGCACCGGGCCGGTCGGCACCACGTCGGTATGGCCGGCGAAGCACAGCACCGGGCCTTCGTGTTTGCCGTGGGTGGCCCAGAAATTGTCTACGTCTTCGATACGCATCGGTTCAAGCGTAAAACCGGCGTCGCCCAGGCGCTGCATCATCAGCTTCTGGCAATCGGCATCGATCGGCGTGACCGAGGGGCGACGGATCAGGTCGATGGCCAGTTGAAGGGTCGGCGAAAGGTCGGCATGGGCCGTCATGGGGAAACTCCGGAAAGCGTGTGATGGGCGCAGGACGAATGTGGAAATATCGAGCCTGGAGCGACGCAATTCCAATGTGGGAGCTGGCTTGCCTGCGATAGCATCGCTGCGGTATGCCTGTCAGACCGCGGCGTCTGCATCGCAGGCAAGCCAGCTCCCACATAGAATTGGGCCAGGCCAAGTCTCACAAAAGGGCCGTTATCTTATAGCAAAACGGCGGCCAGAGGCCGCCGTTTAGTGCATTGCGCAAGTTTTTACACAGCCGTGGCGGGCTCAGCCTTCGGCGCCGGTTTCGGCAGCGACGACAAGAACGCCATGATCAGCGCAGCCACGTAGGGCAGCGACTGCACCAGCAACATCACGACCCAGAAGCGAATGTCATTGCTTGGCAGGCCCTGCACCAGGTAGATCCCCAGCGCGGCGCCCCACAGCAGCAGCATGATGAACATTTCTTCGCGGGCTTCAGAGATCGCTACCCAGAAGCCATGGTTGTCCGCGTTTTTCGGCGTGCGAAAGAACGGAATGCTGGTGGTGAAGAAGCCATACAACACCGCCTTGGCGATGGTATGGGACAGCGCCAACCCGGCCAGGGCCGCGCAGAACGCATCTTTCAAGTTCACCCCTACGGCACGACGGTAGAGGAAGATGATCTTGCCGACCTTGAACACGAACAACGCCAACGGCGGGATTGCGAAAATCAGCAACGGCGGGTCGACCCGTGTCGGCACGATGATCATCGCCGCCGACCACAACAGCGCGCCGACGGTAAAGAAGATGTTCATGCCATCCGCTACCCACGGCAACCAGCCCGCGAGGAAGTGGTAGCGCTGGCCGCGAGTCAATTCGGTGTCTTTGCCACGTATCAGGCTGGCGGTGTGACGCTTGATAATTTGGATCGCGCCGTAGGCCCAGCGGAAACGCTGTTTCTTGAAGTCGATAAAGGTATCCGGCATCAGGCCCTTGCCGTAGCTGTCGTGGTAGTACGCTGCCGACAAGCCTTTCTCGAACACGCGCAGGCCCAGTTCGGCGTCTTCACAGATGCACCAGTCGGCCCAGCCCAGTTCCTCAAGCACCGAGCGACGGGTCATGGTCATGGTGCCGTGCTGGATGATCGCGTCACGGTCGTTGCGGGTAACCATGCCGATATGGAAGAAGCCTTTGTATTCGGCGTAGCAGAGCTTCTTGAAGGTGCTTTCGTTCTGGTCGCGGTAATCCTGGGGCGACTGCACCACGGCGATTTTCGGATCGGCGAAGTGCGGCACCATGTGCTTGAGCCAGTTGGGTGACACGCAGTAGTCCGAGTCGATCACCGCGATCACTTCGGCATCCTTGGCGGTGTGCGGGATCAGATAATTCAACGCGCCCCCCTTGAAACCAGCCAGGGGTGCGACGTGGAAAAACTTGAAGCGCGGGCCCAGGGTTTCGCAGTAGTCGCGCACCGGTTCCCATACCGCCGGGTCCTTGGTGTTGTTGTCGATGATCAGGACTTCGTAGTCCGGATAGTCGAGGGCAGCCAGGGCGTCGAGGGTCTGTTTGACCATCTCCGGTGGCTCGTTGTAGCACGGCACGTGGATCGACACTTTCGGACGGTAGTCCGAATCGCCTTCTACCGGCAGGAATTCACGCCGGCGCTTGTGGGTCCATACCGCTTCCGCCAGTTCGTGGGCTTCGGTCAGCAACACGATAAATACGCCGAGAGCACCGAGGGCCAGCAACACGCCGACTATCAGGCTGAACCAGGTGCTGTATTGCTGGCTGTAGTCGTAGCCGATCCATACCAGTACCGACCCGCACAGAAACGCAATAAAGGTCAGGAAGGTCCGGCCCCGCTGGCGCAGCGCCGAGCCGTCGATCATCAACAGGGTCAGGGACAGCAGTGCAAGCACCACCGAGCCGATGGCCAGCACCCGCCATTGCGGGATAGCAACGACCGGGCCTTCAAAATTGAATTTCTGCTGGCGCGCGGCGTTGAACACGCCCCAGTAAGCACCTGCCGAGCCTTCGTCACTGACTTTCCACGGCTGATCGAAGGCCTCGATCACGAAGTAGTTGTAACCCTGGCGGTTAAGCTTGTTTACCAGGGTGCGCAGGTAAATGGCCTGGTCAGCCGGCGACGATTCATTACCACCGCGCATACGGCCGTTACTCGGCCAGCCAACTTCCGACAGCAGCAGCGGCTTTTTCGGGAAGGCTTTCTTCAGATCCTTGGCACGGTCGAGTACGTACTGGCCGGCCTTGTCCATCGGGATGTACTCCCAGAACGGCAGGATGTGCGCCGCGATCAGGTCGACGTGCTTGGCCAGTTGCGGGTTCTTTTCCCAGATGTGCCATTGCTCGGAAGTGGTCACCGGCACTTTCACGGCAGCGCGCACGCGGTCCAGCAACACAATCAGCGCTTCAGGGGTGATTTCGTCACGGAACAAGGCTTCGTTGCCGACCACCACGCGCACGACACTGCGCGAGTTATTGGCGATCTCGATGGCACGCTGGATTTCACGCTCGTTGCGTTCAAGGTCCGGGCTGATCCAGATCCCCAGGGTCACGCGCAGGCCGAACTCTTCGGCCAGCTTGGGGATTTCGCCCAGGGAGCCATCGACCGAGTAGGTACGGATGTTGTCCGTCAGCTTGCTCATGATCGCAAGGTCCTGACGCATCTGCTCTTCAGTCGGAAACTGATTCTTCTGCGGGTACTGGCCTTGCTGGAACGGCGAGTAGGAAAACCCGGAGATCTGTTCAGGCCAGTTGGGAGCGGTGACTGGGCGGTTGATCAGCGCCCAGAAACCGGTGAACAGCGCGGCGATGGCCAGCACGATCACCAGGTTGAGTCCAAATTTACGCGATGCCATGGTTATGTCAGGTTCCAAAAGGTGCGGAACGAAAAGAGGTGTCGGCCTACGCCGAACGGCGCGCATCCTACACCGGCCTTTCCCTGAGCGTATAGCAGGCAGAGAAAAGCCGGACGTTAGTCTGCGAAAGTCCACCTAAGTTCTTTACTTGTAGCTGGAAGCTTCGAACTTGTCGCGCTGTAGTCCATAATGCGCGCCGGTTTTTGGGGTAATGATCATGAGTACAGAAGATCCGCGGTTTGCAGGCGTCGCCCGCTTGTACGGCATCGAAGGGCTGGAACGCTTGAAAGCGGCCCACGTGGCGATTGTCGGCGTCGGCGGCGTGGGCTCCTGGGCGGCGGAAGCGATCGCCCGTTGCGGGGTGGGCGAGATTTCGCTGTTTGACCTGGACGATGTCTGCGTGAGTAACAGCAACCGCCAGTTGCACGCCCTGGACAGCACCGTGGGCAAGCCCAAGGTCGAAGTGATGGCCGAGCGCCTGCGCGGCATAAACCCGGCGTGCACGGTGCATGCCGTCGCGGACTTCGTTACCCGCGACACCATGGCGGAGTACATCACCCCGAACATCGACTGCGTGATCGACTGCATCGACGCCGTCAACGCCAAGGCGGCGCTGATTGCCTGGTGCAAGCGCCGCAAGATCCAGATCATCACCACCGGCGGCGCTGGCGGGCAGATTGACCCGACGCTGATCCAGGTGTGCGACCTGAACCGCACCTTCAATGACCCGCTGGCCTCGAAGGTGCGCTCCACACTGCGGCGGGACTACGGTTTCTCGCGCACAGTGACTCGCCATTACAGTGTGCCCTGCGTGTTTTCCACCGAGCAGCTGCGCTATCCGAAGCCGGACGGCAGCATCTGTTTGCAGAAGAGTTTTGTTGGCGACGGCGTAAAGTTGGACTGCGCGGGCGGGTTTGGCGCGGTGATGATGGTCACGGCTACCTTCGGGATGGTGGCGGCGACCAAGGCGGTGGACAAGATTGTGGCTGGGGTGCGCAGACCTTCGGAACGGGTCAAGCCCCTCTGAGTCTCAGAGCTTTACACCGTTCAAAATGTGGGAGGGGGCTTGCTCCCGATGGCGGCCTCAGGGCCGACCAGGATGTTGGACTAGACCGAGTACATATCCGTTATTTAGGTAACGGCCGCTATTGGTTCCGCTTTTACAGCGGGTCACTTTTGGAAAAGAGCCCGGAATGCCGGCCCAGCCAAAAGTAACCAAAAGGGCTCTTGCCCCACCACTCGGCACCTCGCTTAGGCTCGGTGTGCCCGCAATCCGCCATGGATTTGGGCCAGCGTGGTTTAACGGGGCGCCTAAGATCGAGATCAAGAGCGGCTCGCTTCGCATCGTGGTTACCGTCGGTTGCTATCAAGTTGGAGTGTCAGATTGATAGATCTGGTGGCTGATACGCCGCCATCGGGAGCAAGCCCCCTCCCACATTCAGTTGTGTGTATGGCTTAGTTCGCGCATACGTTGCAGGACTGCATTCAAGCCGTTGGTGCGCGATGGTGACAGCTGCCGGGACAGGCCCAGTTGGGCAAACCAACCCGGCAAATCCACCGCTTGCAGTTCATCAGCCGACAACCCATTGACCCGCGCCAGCAACAGCGCCACCAACCCGCGAATCATTCGCGCCTCGCTGCTGGCAGCAAACTGCCAATGGCCGTCCTGCAAATGCCCCACCAACCACACCAGGCTTTCACAGCCTTGCACCAGGTTGGCGTCGACCTTTTCATCATCCGCCAACGCGGGCAGTCGCTCGCCCCATTGCATCAGCATCCGCGCGCGCTGCTCCCAACCGCCGACAGCCTGGAATGCCTGCAGCGCAGCCATCGCGTCCACTGGCAAGCTCATCGCAACATATCCAGCGCCTGGTCCAACGCTTCAAAGAAGCGCTCCAGGTCATCGGAGTCGTTGTACAGCGCCAGGGACACTCGAATGGCGCCGGATAAGTGCATGGCCTTGAGCAGTGGCATTGCACAGTGATGCCCGGCGCGCACGGCGATGCCTTGCTCGGTCAACAGGTGAGCCAGGTCGGCGTTATGCACACCGTCCACCACAAAGCTCACCAGCGCTGCTTGCGGTGATCCCAGTACGCGCACGCCATTGCGTGCTTTCAGCCCGCGCAGCAAATAGTCGTGCAGTGCCGCTTCATGGGCGGTCACGGCGTGCTGATCCAGTGAGCTCAGGTAATCCAGGGTGGCACCCAGGCCGATCACGCCGGCAATGGGCGGCGTGCCGGCTTCGAACCCCAGTGGAGCAGGGCGGAAGCTGGCGCCTTGATAATCTGCCTGCTGCACCATCTCGCCGCCAAACTGCCAGTGGCGCAGGTGATGCAGGGCAGCGTTGCGACCGAACAGCACGCCGACGCCGTCCGGGCCGTAGAGCTTGTGGCTGGAAAATACGTAGAAATCGCAGCCCAGGGCCTGTACGTCGTGGCGACCATGCACGATGCCTTGGGCGCCATCCACAACAGTCAGGGCACCGTTTGCCTGGGCCAGCGTCAGTAGCGCTTCCAGCGGCTGCCAGGTGCCCAGCACGTTGGACAACTGGCTCACCGCCAGCAGGCGCGTGCGCGGGCCGATCAATGATGCGGCGGCTTGCAGGTCGATCACGCCGTCATCGTCCAGGGGCAATACCACCAGCGTCAGCGCACGCCGTTTGGCCAATTGCTGCCAGGGCAACAGGTTGGCGTGGTGTTCCAGGGCGCTGATGGCTATCTCATCGCCCGCATTGAATAGGTGCTCAAGGCCATAGGCCAAGAGGTTCAGCGCAGAGGTTGCGCCGTGGGTGAATACGACCTGCCCGCTGTCGCCTGCATTCAACCACTGCGCGACCTTGCTGCGACTGTCCTCAAAGGCTTGGGTCGCATGGGCCCCCGGCAAATGCTGGGCGCGGTGCACATTGGCTGCGCCATTGGCGTAGTAATGGCTGATGGCATCCAGCAGGGCCTGGGGTTTTTGGGCGGTGGCGGCGCTGTCCAGATAGGTCTGGTCTTGCCTTTGCAGGGTGGCGATCGCCGGGAAATCGGCGCGCCAGGGGGAGGGCACAAGCATGGTGATCAAGACTCGTATAAGCGAGCCGCACCCGAAGGTGCGGCCCGCTAGTGGCATCGAGTGGCTGCTTAGTTGTGAGCGTGCAGCGCTTCGTTCAGTTCGATGGCCGATTTGTGGGTTTTGCACTCCACGGCACCGGTCTCGGAATTGCGGCGGAACAGCAGGTCCGGTTGACCGGCCAACTCGCGCGCCTTGACCACCTTGACCAACTGGTTCTGCTCGTCAAGCAGCGCAACCTTGGTGCCGGCGGTGATGTACAGGCCCGACTCCACGGTGTTGCGGTCGCCCAACGGGATGCCGGTACCGGCGTTGGCGCCGATCAGGCAGCCTTCGCCCACCTTGATCACGATGTTGCCGCCGCCCGACAGGGTGCCCATGGTAGAGCAGCCGCCGCCCAGGTCCGAACCCTTGCCGACGAACACACCTGCCGATACACGGCCTTCGATCATGCCCGGGCCTTCGGTGCCGGCGTTGAAGTTGACGAAGCCTTCGTGCATCACGGTAGTGCCTTCGCCCACGTAGGCGCCCAGGCGGATACGCGCAGCGTCAGCGATGCGCACGCCGGCCGGTACCACGTAGTCGGTCATTTTCGGGAACTTGTCCACCGAGAACACTTCCAGCAGCTCGCCACGCAGACGCGCTTCGAGCTGGCGCTCGGCAAGTTCGGCGATGTCGATGGCGCCCTGGCTGGTCCAGGCCACGTTCGGCAACTGCGGGAACACGCCTGCCAGGTTCAGGCCGTGAGGCTTGACCAGGCGATGGGACAGCAAGTGCAGCTTGAGGTAGGCCTCTGGCGTGGAGGTCAGCGCGGCGTCTTCGGCCAGCAGTGTGGCAACCAGTGGGGTGTGGCTTTCAGCCAGGCGATTCAGCAGCGCGGCTTGAGTGGCGTCGACGTTCTTGAGTGCATCTGCCAGTTGCAGCGCTTGGCTGATGGTGAACGTGATCGCCTGGTTGCCCTCGGTGTAACCCAGGATCGGCGCAATGGCGGCAACGATCTCGGCTGACGGGTTGAGCAACGGTTGTGCGTAAAACACTTCCAGCCAAGCACCTTGGCGGTTCTGAGTGCCGACGCCGAAGCCCAGGCTGAACAGGGAATTGGACATGCTGTTACCTCTACAAAAATGGAAGGCTGGCCTACTTGAGGGCCGCCGAATAACTATCTGGCTTGAAGCCAATCAGGGTTCTGTCACCGAGATCGAGCACCGGGCGCTTGATCATCGAGGGTTGTGCGAGCATCAATTCAATGGCTTTCGACTGATCGAGATCGGCTTTGCGTTCGTCTTCGAGTTTGCGAAAGGTGGTGCCCGCACGGTTCAAAACCACCTGCCAACCGTGCTCGTTGCACCATTGGGTCAAGTGTTCACGGTCGATACCGGCCGTTTTGTAGTCATGGAACTCGTAGCTCAGCGCGTGCTCATCGAGCCAGGTGCGCGCCTTTTTCATGGTGTCGCAGGCTTTGATGCCGAAAAGGTGCAGGGTTTTGCTTGAAGCGGTCAAGGAATTGCCCCCCTTTGGACCAATGAAAAATGAAAGATCACGGATTATGCCACGACCAGCCGGTTTCGGCGCCGCTCGTCAGCATCCTGCGACTTTTGTGCAAAAGCCGGTGCGCGGCTTAGGCGAGTAACATAGCGGGGTAATATGGCACTTCAACGGCCAGTTGTTGCCTGATGTGTCGTTGCAAGTCGATTGTCCGGGAAACCCGCGTTATGCAAACCGCCTACACCGTTCTTATCCTGCTGATGCTGGTCAGCTTTTCGCGTCTGGTCGGACGCATCATCCCGCTACCGTTGCCCTTGCTACAGATTGCCGCCGGCGCCTTGCTGGCCTGGCCCACATTGGGGCTGCATGTGGCGTTGGATCCGGAGCTGTTCCTGTTTCTGTTCCTGCCGCCGCTGTTGTTTTCCGATGGCTGGCGCATGCCCAAGCGCGAACTGTGGCGCCTGCGTGGCCCGATTCTGACATTGGCGGTGGGCCTGGTGCTGTTTACCGTGGTCGGCGCCGGCTACTTCATTCATTGGTTGCTGCCCTCGATCCCCTTGCCGGTGGCCTTTGCCCTTGCGGCGGTTTTATCCCCAACGGATGCCGTGGCGGTGTCGGCCATTTCTCAGAATCGCTTGCCTAAACCGCTGATGCACATGCTTCAAGGCGAGGCGCTGATGAATGACGCGTCAGGCCTGGTGACCTTCAAGTTTGCCCTGGCGGCGGCGTTGACTGGGGTGTTTTCCCTGGCGGATGCCAGCCTGACCTTTGTATTGGTCGCCGTGGGCGGCTTGGCGGTCGGGGTGGCGTTGAGCTGGCTGGTCGGCCGTCTGCGCGCGTGGATGATTGCACGGGGCTGGGATGACCCCGCGACCCATGTGGTGTTCATGCTGTTGTTGCCCTTTGCTGCCTACGTGTTGGCTGAGCGTCTGGGCGCTTCGGGCATTTTGTCGGCGGTGGCGGCGGGCATGATGCAGAGCTGGCTCGACCTGCTGCCGCGCCAGACCAGTACGCGGTTGCTCAACCGCAGCGTCTGGTCGCTGCTGGAGTTTGCCTTCAATGGCCTGATTTTCCTGCTGCTCGGCCTGCAACTGCCGGACATCATCAAGGCTGTGGTCAGCCACGAAACCACCCTGTGGCCCACCCTGTTGTACCGCTGCCTGGACGTGGTGGCGATCTTTCTGGTGCTGGTGGTGCTGCGGTTTATCTGGGTGCAGAGCATCTGGCGGCTGTCGGGGTTGCTGCGCAGGCTGCGTGGCAAAAGCGCGCTGACCCTGGTGCCGACGGCGCGCTCCTGCTGGTTGCTGACCGTCGGCGGTGTCCGCGGTGCGGTGACGTTGGCGGGTGTCATGTCGGTGCCCTTGCTGTTGGCGCCGGGCCAGGATTTCCCTGAGCGTGACCTGCTGATCTTTATCGCCGCCGGGGTCATCCTGCTATCGCTGGTCGCCGCCTGCATTGCCCTGCCGTTGCTGTTGCGTGGTGTGGAGAAAAGTCCGGATGAGAAGCGCCACAACGAAGTGCGCGAGGCCTGGAAAAAGACCGCCGTGGCGGCGATCCATGCGTTGGAGGTCGAAGAACCCGTCGAAGCCGAAACGCCGGATGCCGCTCAGGCTGCATTGGCCACCGAGCTCAAGGCGCGGCTGATGGCGGAGTATCGTCATCAGTTGGACGTATTCAATGACTCGGCCGAGGCTCAGGCACTGGCGCTGCAAATGGATCAACTGGAGCGCAGGCTGAGGCTCAAGGCGCTACGTGCGCAGCGCCTGGAGCTCTACCGTTTGAGTCGCCAGCATCAGATTGGCGACGATGTACTGCGCGAGGTATTGGCGGATCTGGATATGAGTGAAGCGAACTTGGGAAGTGTTAAGTAGGGCTGGAACTGATCATTGCCCGGATGCTTGAATTGAGCAGTTTGCCCAAGAGAGTTTTATCTTCTGGATAAAGCGACTGCATGAACTTTTTATCGTCTTCAGACAGTTTGAAGTTGCGCGGGATGGGGGGACCACCGTTGAGTCTTGAAGCAGGAAAGCCATAGTGCATGATGGATTTGTCATCATAGTTTGCAGAGGCTGTTACCTGGGGGCGTGAAAAAGTCCTGATGATATTGTTATCGGCCTCATAGCTGAATTGCCTACGCGACTCGTACTCGTCATAGATATTCTGTCTATTCAGGTCCAGTGTGCGATCCGGATGCTGGTGCTCATGCTTCAAACCCAGGGCGTGGCCGAATTCGTGTTGAACCGTCGCGGCAATGCCGTCCGGTGAATCTTTGAAGCCAATACTCATGGTCGGTTTGGAGAGGGGGACGTTTTTTGCATCGGTTCCCACGCTTGACCATCCGGCGTGACTGTTATTGTCTGCAGTAATGCGTATGTCACCGTTAGGGCTGTCAATAAATTTCAAGTAGAGGTTAGTGTGCGGCGCCCATTTATTGATGTTGTGCTGTACCAGATCCTTTTGTTCCTGTGTCATGTTCAGTCGCGAGATGGTCAGCACTGAATGTTGAGGCCATAGTTTGTCCGGCATGGCGACGCCGCGTTTGGCTCTACTGTGAGGTGCGTTCACGGAGTGAGGAGAAACGGGACGGGTTGGGATGGTGAGGGGCATGTCGTTCACCTGAGCGTGTGTACCAGATGAACGTGGGTGGAGCATTTAACAGGCTTTGTTCCCATTGATGGGTGCAAGATACATCGGTAATGGCCGCTCCCACGGTGTGGGAGCGGCTTGAAACTCAAACGCGGCGCTGTATGAAATCGCGAATCCGCTCAGCCGCTTCGACACATTCGGCCAATGGCGCAACCAATGCCAGGCGCACACGCCCTGCGCCTGGGTTGAAACCGTCGACTTCGCGGGACAGGTAAGAGCCCGGTACTACCGTCACATGTTCTTCCACAAACAGATCGCGGCAGAAGTCCGCGTCGTCACCGTTCACCTTCGGCCACAGATAGAAGCCGCCGTCCGGGCTTTGTACATCCAGCACCGGTTTGAGGATCGCCAGCACCGCATCGAACTTTTCGCGGTACAGGTCACGGTTGGCCAGTACATGGGCCTCGTCCTGCCAGGCAGCGATGCTGGCTAGCTGGGTTTGCACCGGCATCGCGCAACCATGGTAGGTGCGGTACAGCAAAAAGGCCTTGAGGATGTCGGCGTCGCCGGCCACGAAACCTGAGCGCAGGCCTGGCAGGTTGGAACGCTTGGACAGGCTATGGAACACCACACAGCGTTTGAAATCCCGGCGCCCCAGTTCGACGCAGGCGCTGAGCAGGCCAGGCGGTGGGGTTTGTTCGTCGAAGTAGAGTTCGCTGTAGCATTCGTCGGCGGCGATCACGAAGTCGTATTCGTCGGCCAGGGCGATGAGTTTTTTCAGTGTGTCGACCGGGATCAGCGCGCCGGTCGGGTTGCCTGGGGAGCACAGGAACAGGATTTGGCAACGTTTCCAGATGTCGGGGGAGACGGCGTCGAAGTCCGGGTTCAAGCCATTGCTATCCAGGCACGGCAGGTAATGCGGCTTGGCCCCGGCCAGGAACGCGGCGCCTTCGTAGATTTGGTAAAACGGGTTGGGACTGACCACCAGCGCATCGTCGCCACGGTTGACCACGGTCTGGGTGAAGGCGAACAGGGCTTCACGGGTGCCGTTGACCGGCAGGATGTTCCGCGCCGGGTCCAACCAGCCCTTGGGCACATTGAAGCGGCGTTCGCACCAGGCGCCGATGGCTTCACGCAGGGCAGGGGTACCCAGCGTGGTGGGGTACACCGCCATCTGGTCGAGGTTGTTGCTCAGCGCCTCGGCGACAAAGGTCGGGGACTTGTGCTTGGGTTCGCCGATGGACAGTGCAATCGGGCGTTTGTCCGGGTTCGGCGTCACGCTGCCGAGCAGGGCGCGCAGTTTCTCGAAAGGGTAGGGCTGCAACTGGTTAAGGGCGTTGTTCATATAAGCCTCTATCACGGTGAGCGCGGCCCCTGTGGGAGCTGGCTTGCCTGCGATGGCATCACTGCGGTCGACCTGACGGACCGAGGTGTCTGCATCGCAGGCAAGCCAGCTCCCACATGACTCGTGTTCACAAAGTTAAGAATTCAAATAGTCAGTCGGGTCAGCTCAACGCCGGGTTCCTGGGTCACGCTCAATTGTTCCACGATCGCATCCTGCAGGCGGCGACACAGCTCAGGGTCGGACAGCGGCTGGTTATCAGCGTCGGTGATGAAGAACACGTCTTCCACCCGTTCGCCGAGGGTCGCAATCTTGGCATTCTGCAACGACAGGTCGAACTCCAGGAAAATCCCGCCGATGCGCGCCAGCAGGCCCGGGCGATCCGGCGCGCTGAGTTCCAGCACCGTCACCGGTCGCTGCGCGTCGTTGGAAATGGTCACCTGGGGCGCAAAGGCAAAATGCTTGAGCTGGCGCGGCACCCGGCGTTGGATGATGGTTGGGTAATCGTCCGGGTTGCGCAGGGCTTCGGTGAGGCCTTCGCGGATCTTTTTCACCCGCGCCGGGTTATCGCCAATAGAGTCGCCGTCGGTGTCGAGCACGATGTAGGTGTCGAGGGTGAACTGGCTGCTGGAGGTGATGACCCGAGCGTCATGGATGTTCAGGTTGAGCTGGTCCATGGCGGCCACGGTCACGGCGAAAAAGTCGTGCTGGTCCGGCGCGTAGATGAAGATCTGCGTGCCGCCTTCGAATTCGCGCTGGGTGGTTTCCTTGATCAAGACCAACGGGCCACCGTCGGCCGGCTGCTGCAGGATCGCATCGCTGTGCCAAGCCACATCGCCGGCTGTGTGGCGCAGGAAATAGTCGTCGCCCAGTTGCGACCAGAGCTGTTCGACGTCGTCCGGGTCGTTACCACCGCGTACCAGAATATCCAGGGCCGCACTTTGGGTGCGGCGGATCTGCTCTTCGCGGTCCACCGGGTTCTCCAGGCCGCGGCGCAGGGCGCGCTTGGTCTCGGTGTACAGCTGGCGCAACAGGCTGGCGCGCCAGGAGTTCCACAACGTGGGGTTGGTGGCGTTGATGTCGGAGACGGTCAGCACATAAAGATAGTCGAGACGGGTTTCATCGCCGACGATGCCGGCAAAGTCGTGGATCACCTGCGGGTCGGACAAGTCCTTGCGCTGGGCGGTTGTCGACATCACCAGATGGTTTTGCACCAGCCAGACGATCAGGCGGCTGTCCCAGAGGGGCAGTTGGTGGCGCTGGCAGAAGGCTTCGGCGTCCACTGCACCGATTTCCGAGTGATCGCCATGGCGACCCTTGCCGATGTCGTGATACAGGCCCGCCAGGTAGATCAGCTCAGGCTTGGGCAGCTTGGCCATCAGTTTACTGGCCAGTGGGAATTTCTCTGACACCTGGGTGTACTGCAACTTACGCAGGTGCTTGATCAGGTTCAGGGTGTGGGCATCGACGGTGTAGATGTGGAACAGGTCGTGCTGCATTTGCCCGACGATAAAGCCGAACTCCGGCAGGTAGCGCCCGAGGATGCCGTAGCGGTTCATGCGCCGCAGGTTGCGGTGGATGCCGATGCGGCACTTGAACAGTTCGATAAACAGGCTGGTATTGCGGATGTCGTTGCGAAATTCGTCGTCGATCAGGTGACGGTTTTCCCGCAGCAAACGGATAGTATCGGCGCGCACGCCTTTGATGTCCGGCTGCTGGGCCATCAGCACGAAGATTTCCAGCATGGCGAACGGGGTGCGGCGGAACACGTTGTCGTTACGTGCTTCGATATAACCGTCATGCAGTTGGAAGCGCGCATTGATCGGCTGCGGCGGCGCTTCGTCTTCGGGGGCCAGGATCACCTCCTCGAAGTGCTGGATGATCAGGTCGCTGAGCTGGGCAATGCTCATGACCACCCGGTAGTACTGTTGCATGAAGCTTTCGATGCTGGTCTTCGCGTCTTCGCCCTCAAAGCCCAGCAGGGTGGCGATGGAGCGTTGGTGATCGAACAGCAGGCGGTCCTCGGAGCGCCCGGCGAGCATGTGCAGGGCGTAGCGCACCTTCCACAGGAACTCCTGGGACGAGGCCAGCAGGGTGTTTTCGCTCTCCACCAGGAAGCCTTCGCCAGCCAGGGCGCGCAGGTTCAGCGTGCCGTATTGGCGGCGCGCCACCCACAAAATCGTCTGGATATCCCGCAGCCCGCCCGGGGACCCTTTGACGTTGGGTTCCAGGTTGTATTCGGTGTCGTTGTACTTGTGGTGCCGCGCCTTCTGTTCGGCGCGCTTGGCCAGGAAGAAATCCTTGCTCGGCCACATGTGTGCGGTGCTGGTGACTTCGAGCATGCGCTGGCGCAGGCGCTCGGGGCCGCAGATGGTGCGGCTTTCCATCAGGTTGGTGACCACCGTCAAGTCAGCACGGGCCTCTTCGGCGCATTCATCCACCGAGCGCACGCTCTGGCCGACTTCCAGGCCGATGTCCCACAGCAATGTCAGAAAACGCTCGATGGAATCACGAAAGGTTTCGTGGTCGGCGCTGTCCAGCAGGATCAACAGGTCGATGTCGGAGTAGGGGTGCAGTTCGCCGCGACCGTAGCCGCCGACCGCCACCAGGGCGATATCGGCGTCTGCACTCCAGCTGAACTGTTCCCAGGCTTTCTGCAGGATGTTATCGACGAACCAGGCGCGGTCCTCGATCAGTCGTCTGATGTCCCGACCACTGCGAAAACGCGCGTCGAGCACCTCGCGCGCCTGGCGGATGGCTTTCTTGAAGGCGGCGATGGGGCTCGCCTTCAATGCCAGCTCGGCCTGGAACTGGCCACGGTCGAAGAGTTCGGGATCCACCTGGGGCATCGGTCGGCTTTCCTATCTATCTATTGAGTCAGTCACACGGTTGAAGCTGGAAAACCGAAGCAACCCTCACGCCGAAACGCGAGGAATGGTGTCGTCTGCGCGCAACGTGAAGATCTCGTAGCCGGTTTCGGTGACCAGCAGCGTGTGTTCCCACTGAGCCGAGAGCTTGCGGTCCTTGGTGATAGCGGTCCAGCCGTCGCCCAGCACCTTGGTATCGGCCTTGCCTTGGTTGATCATCGGCTCGATGGTAAAGGTCATGCCTGCCTTGAGTTCCATGCCGGTGCCGGCGCGGCCGTAGTGCAGGATCTGTGGTTCTTCGTGGAACACCGTGCCGATGCCGTGGCCGCAGAATTCGCGCACCACCGAGAAGCCGTTCTTTTCGGCGTGCTTCTGGATCACTTCACCGATGTCACCCAGGCGGCAGCCTGGCTTGACGATTTCGATGGCCTTGTACATGCATTCCTGGGTCACCTGGGACAGGCGCTCGGCCCAGACCGGCACGTTGCCGACGTGGAACATGCGACTGGTGTCGCCGAAGTAGCGGTCCTTGATCACGGTGACGTCGATGTTCAGGGTGTCGCCGTCCTTCAACGGCTTGTCACCGGGAATGCCGTGGCACACCACATGGTTGACCGAGGTGCAGATCGACTTGGGGAAGCCTTTGTAGTTCAGCGGCGCAGGGATGGCCTTTTGCACATTGACGATATAGTCGTGGCAGATCTGGTTCAGGGTTTCGGTGGTGACGCCCGGCTTTACATGCTCTGCAATCATTTCCAGCACGTCAGCGGCCAGTTTGCCGGCGATGCGCATGCCGGCGATGTCTTCGGCGGTTTTCAAACTAACGGTCATACAGGCTCTCTCTAGCGCGACGCGCTGAAATCAATACGGTTTACGGGCGTGCGACAAAAGGTTGCTGAATTCGCACAAGCCACAAAAAACGCGATTCTAACAGACGCGGGCGGTAAACCATGAGCCCCTGACGATCGCTTCTATCTATAGGGTGGGGGTAAATCCGCTCTATTCAACGGCTTGCGCACAGATCGCTGCGGTCAGGTGTGATTGCGGGTTTCGTTTTCGCCCTTGCTGTGGTATAAAATGCGCCGCTTTCCGGGGATACCCCGAAAAGCTTAAATCCACACACGTGTCGACACGATGACCTGGGTGCCGGAGGCCTTGATGCCGCTGGTTGGTCATTGGGATACGTGGAGGCCAAACCCGACTTATTAAGGAACTATCATGTCCCAAGTCAACATGCGCGATATGCTGAAGGCCGGTGTGCACTTCGGTCACCAGACCCGTTACTGGAACCCGAAAATGGGTAAATACATTTTCGGCGCGCGTAACAAGATTCACATTATCAACCTTGAAAAAACCCTGCCAATGTTCAACGAAGCTCTGACTTTCGTAGAGCGTCTGGCCCAGGGCAAAAACAAGATCCTGTTCGTCGGCACCAAGCGTTCCGCTGGCAAGATCGTTGCTGAAGAAGCAGCACGTTGCGGTTCGCCGTACGTCGATCACCGCTGGTTGGGCGGCATGCTGACCAACTTCAAAACCATCCGTGCTTCCATCAAGCGTCTGCGTGACCTTGAAGTGCAAGCTGAAGACGGTACTTTCGCCAAGCTGACCAAGAAAGAAGCGCTGATGCGCTCCCGTGACCTGGAAAAGCTCGATCGTTCCCTGGGTGGTATCAAGGACATGGGCGGTCTGCCTGACGCACTGTTCGTTATCGACGTTGATCACGAGCGCATCGCGATCACCGAAGCCAACAAGCTGGGCATCCCGGTTATCGGCGTAGTCGATACCAACAGCAGCCCGGAAGGCGTTGACTACATCATCCCAGGCAACGATGACGCAATCCGCGCTATCCAGCTGTACATGGGTTCGATGGCTGACGCTGTAATCCGTGGTCGCAACCACGTTGCTGGCGGTACCGAGCAGTTCGTTGAAGAAGCTCCGGTAGCTGCCGCTGAGTAACTGACGCCCTGGCGTTGACTCAGTAAGCAAAAAGGGGGCTTGGCCCCCTTTTTGCCACCTCGAAAACCATTTGTCGGCAGCGCAGCTACATCATTTGTAACGTGCAGCGGCCTACAACGGAAATTCGGGAAGAATTGATCGCCCGTTTGATCGGGTGGAATGGTTGAAAACCTATCCAAGAGGATTTTGAAATGGCAGAGATTACTGCAGCGTTGGTTAAAGAACTGCGTGAGCGTACCGGCGAAGGCATGATGGATTGCAAAAAGGCCTTGACCAAGGCCGGCGGCGACATCGAAAAAGCCATTGATGACATGCGTGCTTCCGGCGCCATCAAGGCTGCCAAGAAAGCAGGCAACGTCGCTGCTGAAGGCGCTATCGCCCTGAAAGAAGACGGCAAATCCGCCGTTCTGCTGGAAGTCAACTCGCAGACCGACTTCCTGGCTCTGCAGGATGACTTCAAGGCATTCGTTGCTGCCAGCGTCGAAAAAGCCTTCGCTGACAAGCTGACCACTGTTGAGCCTCTGATCGAAGCTCAAGAAGCAGCTCGTCTGGTACTGGTCGGCAAGGTTGGCGAAAACGTCAACATCCGTCGCCTGGTTCGCGTTGAAGGTGATGTTGTTGGTGGTTACCTGCACGGCAACAAAATCGGTGTAGCAGTTGTTCTGAAAGGCGGCGACGTTGAGCTGGCCAAAGACATCGCTATGCACGTTGCTGCAAGCAACCCTGAGTTCCTGCTGCCTTCGGAAGTGTCTGCCGAAGCGATCGAGCGCGAAAAAGCTGTGTTCCTGCAGCTGAACGAAGAAAAAATCAAAGGCAAGCCAGAAAACATTGTTGAGAACATGGTCAAAGGCCGTATCAGCAAGTTCCTGGCCGAAGCAAGCCTGGTTGAGCAGGCGTTCGTCAAGAACCCTGAAATCAAGGTTGGCGAACTGGCCAAGAAAGCCGGTGCTGAAATCGTTTCCTTCACTTACTTCAAAGTAGGCGAAGGCATCGAGAAGCCGGTCGACAACTTCGCTGAAGAAGTTGCTGCCCAGCTGGCTGCCGCCAAGCAATAAGACAGTCCCAAACTGTCGCCGAAAGAGGCTGCCCGCTCACGCGCGCAGCCTCTTTTCAAATGGGAAGGCCAATTTTATTTGGTTTCCTCTCGGAACTGGCTTACAAAGCCGTGTTCCGATGGCGCTGTGACAGCGTCCAGCTAGAGTGAACGCAAGCCGTAAACGGCTCGCCAAGAATTTTTAAAAAATACGCCGCAGGAGAGATTCGCAATGGCTCAGCAGGGCAGTGGTTATCAGGCTCGCTATAAACGCATTCTACTCAAGCTCAGCGGCGAGGCCCTCATGGGCTCGGAAGAGTTCGGGATCGACCCCAAGGTGCTTGACCGCATGGCGCTGGAAGTCGGCCAATTGGTCGGTATCGGTGTGCAGGTCGGCCTGGTGATCGGCGGCGGCAATCTGTTCCGCGGCGCGGCACTGAGTGCGGCCGGTATGGATCGGGTCACTGGCGACCACATGGGCATGCTGGCCACTGTGATGAACGCCCTGGCCATGCGCGACGCCCTGGAGCGTGCCAATATCTCGGCCATCGTGATGTCGGCTATCTCCATGGTTGGCGTGACCGATCACTACGATCGCCGCAAAGCCATGCGCCACCTGAACTCCAAGGAAGTGGTGATCTTTGCCGCTGGCACAGGCAACCCGTTCTTCACCACGGATTCGGCGGCGTGCCTGCGCGCTATCGAAATCGATGCCGACGTGGTGCTCAAAGCCACCAAGGTAGATGGCGTATACACTGCAGACCCATTCAAAGACCCGCATGCCGAGAAGTTCGATCATCTGACCTACGATGAAGTGCTGGATCGCAAGCTGGGTGTGATGGACCTGACTGCTATCTGCCTGTGCCGCGACCACAAGATGCCGCTGCGCGTATTTAACATGAACAAGCCCGGCGCCCTGCTGAATATCGTACACGGCGGCGCGGAAGGGACTCTGATCGAGGAAGGCCAACAATGATCAATGAAATCAAGAAAGACGCCCAGGCGCGTATGCAGAAATCCCTGGAATCCCTGAGCCATGCATTTGGTCAGATCCGTACCGGCAAGGCGCACCCGAGCATCCTGGGCAGCGTGATGGTGCCTTACTACGGTTCCGACACCCCGCTCAGCGGCGTGGCCAACGTGACCGTGAAGGACTCGCGCACCCTGCAAGTCGTGGCCTTCGAGCGCAACATGCTCGCGGCAGTCGACAAGGCGATCCAGAGCGCCGGTCTGAACCTCAACCCGACCAACCTCGGCGAGTTGTTGTTGATCTCCATGCCAGCCCTGACCGAAGAAACCCGCAAGGGCTTCACCAAGCAGGCGCGCAGTGCCGCTGAAGATGCGCGCGTTGCCGTGCGTAACATCCGTCGCGATGCGTTGGGTGACCTGAAGAAGCTGGTCAAGGACAAGGAAATCAGCGAAGACGAAGAGCGTCGTGCCGTTGCTGATATCGACAAGTTGACCAAGGACGCCGAAGCCAAGATCACCCAGGCTACCGAAGAAAAAGAAAAGGACCTGATGGCCGTATAAGGGGTCAGGACGCCTTTATGGAAAAGACCAAGCAGACTGTGCCCTCCGTGGTGCCGCGCCATGTCGCGATCATCATGGATGGGAATAATCGCTGGGCGAAAAAACGCTTTATGCCGGGTGTTGCCGGGCATAAAGCGGGTGTTGACGCGGTAAGGGCGGTGATTGAGGTGTGCGCCGAGGCCAAGGTCGAAGTGTTGACCTTGTTCGCCTTTTCCAGTGAGAACTGGCAGCGGCCCGCCGACGAAGTCAGTGCCTTGATGGACCTGTTTTTCAAGGCGCTGCGTCGTGAGGCCAAGCGCCTCAATGACAACAACATCAGTCTGCGCATCATTGGTGATCGCTCGCGGTTCCACCCGGAACTGCAAGTGGCCATGCGCGAAGCCGAGGCTATCACCGCAGGCAGTAATCGTTTTGTGCTGCAGATCGCAGCCAATTACGGCGGCCAGTGGGATATCGCCCAGGCTGCGCAACGGCTTGCCCGCGAAGTGCAGGCCGGCCATCTGCGCCCCGACGACATCACGCCCGAACTGTTGCAAACCTGCCTGGTGACCGGCGACCTGCCGTTGCCGGACTTGTGTATCCGTACCGGTGGTGAGCATCGCATCAGCAATTTCCTGTTGTGGCAGCTAGCCTATACCGAGTTGTACTTCTCCGACCTGTTCTGGCCGGACTTCAAACACGATGCCATGCGCAATGCGCTGGCCGATTTCGCTTCCCGTCAGCGTCGTTTCGGTAAAACGAGCGAGCAGATCGAAGCTGGAGCCCGGGTTTAAATGCTTAAACAACGAATCATCACGGCGCTGATCCTGCTGCCGATTGCCTTGTGCGGTTTCTTCCTGCTTGAAGGGTCCGGCTTTGCGCTGTTTATCGGTCTGGTCGTGAGCCTGGGTGCCTGGGAATGGGCGCGCCTGGCAGGCTTCGGCAACCAGTTGCCGCGTGTGGCGTACGCCGCAGTGGTCGCGGTGTTGTTGTTCCTGATGTACATCCTGCCGGACATCGCACCCTGGGTATTGGGGGCGGCGGTGCTGTGGTGGGCGTTGGCAACATTCCTGGTGCTGACTTACCCACGCACCAGCGGTCAATGGTCCAGCGTGGCCTGCAAGCTGGTGATCGGCTTGCTGATCCTGCTGCCGGCCTGGCAAGGGCTGGTGGAAATCAAGCGCTACCCCATCGGTAATGAATTGATCCTGGCCGTGATGGTGCTGGTATGGGGGGCCGATATCGGCGCCTACTTCTCTGGTCGCGCATTTGGCAAGCGCAAGTTGGCTCCGGCCGTCAGCCCGGGCAAGAGCTGGGAAGGCGTATACGGTGGCCTGGCCTTGACGCTACTGATCACGCTGGTGGTCGGTTTGGTGCGTGACTGGTCGGTGAAAGAGATTCTGCTGGCCTTGCTGGGCACCGCTATCGTCGTGTTTATCTCGGTGGTGGGTGACCTTACCGAGAGCATGTTCAAGCGCCAGGCCGGGATCAAGGACAGCAGTAACCTGCTGCCGGGTCATGGTGGCGTGCTGGATCGCATCGACAGCCTCACTGCCGCGCTGCCGATCTTCGCGGTGTTGCTGTGGATGATCGCTTCGTGAGCGGCCTGCAGCAGGTTACCGTACTGGGCGCGACCGGCTCCGTGGGGCTGAGTACCCTGGATGTCATCGCTCGTCACCCGGATCGTTACCAGGTTTTCGCCCTGACCGGCTTCACGCGTTTGCGCGAATTACTGGCCTTGTGCGTGCGCCACTCACCGCGCTTTGCCGTAGTGCCTGAGGCCGCGGCGGCCCGTGGGCTGCAGGATGATCTGCGGGCTGCGGGGTTGACCACCCAGGTGCTGGTCGGGGAAGCGGGGTTGTGCCAGGTGGCGGCCGACGCCGATGTGGATACCGTGGTGGCGGCGATTGTCGGCGCGGCGGGGTTGCGTCCTACCCTGGCGGCAGTCGATGCCGGCAAGAAAATTCTGCTGGCCAATAAAGAAGCCCTGGTCATGTCTGGCGCACTCTTCATGCAAGCCGTGCGCAAGAGTGGGGCGGTCCTGCTGCCGCTGGACAGCGAGCACAACGCAATCTTCCAGTGCATGCCCGGGGATTTCGCCCGCGGCTTGAGCCAGGTCGGTGTGCGCCGGATTCTGCTGACGGCGTCCGGTGGCCCCTTCCGGCAGACTCCGCTGGCTGAGCTTGAGCATGTGTCTCCCGATCAGGCCTGCGCTCATCCGAACTGGTCCATGGGGCGCAAGATTTCCGTGGATTCGGCGAGCATGATGAACAAAGGCCTGGAGCTGATCGAGGCGTGCTGGTTGTTCGATGCACGGCCTGATCAGGTCGAGGTGGTGATCCATCCGCAAAGTGTGATCCACTCTTTGGTCGATTACGTGGACGGTTCGGTGTTGGCGCAGTTGGGCAACCCGGATATGCGCACGCCGATCGCCAATGCCTTGGCCTGGCCGGAGCGGATCGATTCCGGCGTAGCGCCCCTGGACCTGTTTGCGATTGCGCGCCTGGACTTCGAAGCCCCGGACGAGCAGCGTTTTCCGTGCCTGCGTCTGGCGCGGCAAGCGGCCGAGGCGGGTAACAGCGCGCCGGCCATGCTCAATGCGGCCAATGAAGTGGCCGTGGCGGCGTTTCTCGAACGGCGCATCCGCTTTCCGCAGATCGCGAGTATCATCGAGGACGTCCTGAATCTTGAGCCAGTCGTGGCTGTAAATGACCTGGGAGCGGTATTTGAGGCTGATACCAAGGCCCGAGCCTTGGCCCAGCAATGGCTGGATCGCGACACACGTTAGGGTGGGCGCGTTTGAGCCTTCAGGCATCGGATTGAAATGCGGAGAAATTAGATGAGTGCGCTCTACATGATTGTCGGCACCCTGGTTGCTCTGGGTGTGCTGGTTACCTTCCACGAATTCGGCCACTTCTGGGTGGCGCGTCGTTGCGGCGTCAAGGTATTGCGCTTTTCCGTTGGTTTCGGCATGCCATTGTTGCGCTGGCATGATCGTCGTGGCACCGAGTTCGTGATTGCCGCTATCCCGTTGGGTGGCTACGTCAAGATGCTCGATGAGCGCGAAGGTGAAGTGCCGGCTGATCAATTGGATCAGTCTTTCAATCGCAAGACCGTTCGTCAGCGTATCGCAATTGTTGCAGCGGGCCCGATCGCCAACTTCCTGTTGGCAATGGTGTTCTTCTGGGTTCTGGCCATGATGGGCAGCCAGCAGGTGCGCCCGGTCATCGGTGCAGTCGAGGCGGACAGCATCGCGTCCAGGGCCGGCTTGGTGGCAGGGCAGGAAATTGTTTCCATTGATGGCGAGCCGACCACCGGTTGGGGCGCGGTCAATTTGCAGTTGGTGCGCCGCCTGGGTGAAAGTGGCACCGTCAATGTGGTGGTGCGTGACCAGGATTCCAGTGCCGAAACCCCGCGGGCGTTGGCTCTGGACCACTGGCTCAAGGGCGCCGATGAGCCTGATCCGATCAAATCCCTGGGGATTCGTCCTTGGCGTCCGGCCTTGCCGCCGGTACTGGCTGAGCTGGATCCGAAAGGTCCGGCCCAGGCCGCAGGCCTGAAAACCGGTGATCGCCTGCTGGCCCTCGATGGCCAGGCGCTGGGTGACTGGCAGCAAGTGGTCGACCTGGTACGTGTGCGTCCTGATACCAGAATTGTGCTGAAAGTTGAGCGCGAGGGTGCTCAAATCGACGTTCCCGTGACCTTGTCGGTTCGCGGGGAGGCCAAGGCGGCCGGGGGTTACCTGGGTGCCGGGGTCAAAGGTGTCGAATGGCCGCCATCGATGGTTCGAGAGGTCAGCTTCGGGCCTTTGGCCGCGATTGGCGAGGGTGCGAAACGCACCTGGACCATGAGCGTACTGACCCTCGAATCCCTCAAGAAAATGTTGTTCGGTGAGCTCTCGGTAAAAAACTTGAGTGGACCGATAACCATTGCTAAAGTGGCGGGCGCTTCTGCCCAGTCGGGTGTTGCGGATTTCCTGAATTTCCTGGCTTATCTGAGTATTAGCCTTGGGGTTCTGAATTTGCTGCCCATTCCAGTATTGGATGGGGGGCATCTGCTGTTTTATCTGGTCGAGTGGGTGCGTGGTCGCCCCTTGTCGGATCGGGTGCAGGGTTGGGGGATACAGATCGGTATCAGTTTGGTGGTCGGGGTGATGTTGTTAGCTCTGGTCAACGATCTGGGACGACTGTAACGCTTCGCTGAATTGCGAATCTGCCGCATTTTGCGGCAGTTTGTTTATTGCCAGTTGGAATAAGAAAGGACTTCATGAAACGTCTGCTGCTAACTGCGGTTCTCACCGTATTGATGATCGCCGAAGTTCACGCCGAGTCCTTCACCATCTCCGATATTCGCGTCAACGGCCTCCAGCGGGTTTCCGCGGGTAGCGTCTTTGGTGCCTTGCCGTTGAACGTCGGGGAACAGGCGGATGATCGTCGCCTGGTGGAATCCACTCGTGCGCTGTTCAAAACCGGGTTCTTTCAAGATATCCAACTGGGTCGCGAAGGCAACGTCCTGGTCATCACGGTCGTCGAACGACCTTCCGTTGCGAGTATCGCGATCGAAGGTAACAAGGCCATCTCCACTGAAGACCTGATGAAGGGCCTGAAGCAATCCGGCCTGGCCGAAGGCGAGATCTTCCAGCGCGCGACCCTTGAGGGTGTGCGTAACGAACTGCAACGCCAGTACGTTGCCCAGGGCCGCTACTCCGCGACCGTGGAAACCGAAGTGATCCCGCAGCCTCGTAACCGTGTGGGCCTCAAGGTCAACATCAACGAAGGTACCGTCGCGGCCATTCAGCACATCAACGTGGTGGGCAACACCAAATTCGCTGATGACGACCTGATCGACCTGTTCGAGCTCAAGACCACCAACTGGCTGTCGTTCTTCAAGAACGATGACAAATACGCCCGTGAAAAACTTTCCGGTGACCTTGAACGCCTGCGCTCCTACTACCTGGACCGTGGCTACATCAACATGGACATCGCTTCGACCCAGGTGTCCATCACCCCGGACAAGAAGCACGTCTATATCACCGTGAACGTCAACGAAGGCGAGAAGTACAAGGTTCGTGACGTCAAGCTCAGCGGCGACCTGAAAGTCCCTGAGGACCAGGTCAAGTCCCTGCTGCTGGTGCAGAAGGATCAGGTGTTCTCGCGCAAGCTGATGACCACTACCTCCGAACTGATCACTCGCCGCCTGGGTAACGAAGGCTATACCTTCGCCAACGTCAACGGCGTGCCGACCCCGAATGATGAAGATCACACGGTAGACATCACCTTCGTCGTCGATCCTGGCAAGCGCGCCTACGTAAACCGCATCAACTTCCGTGGCAACACCAAGTCTGCGGACGAAGTGCTGCGTCGTGAAATGCGTCAGATGGAAGGTGGCTGGGCTTCGACCTACCTGATCGACCAGTCCAAGACCCGTCTTGAGCGTCTGGGCTTCTTCAAGGAAGTCAACGTCGAAACCCCGGCCGTACCGGGTGTGGATGACCAGGTTGACGTGAACTACGCCGTTGAAGAGCAAGCTTCGGGCTCGATCACCGCCAGCGTCGGTTTCGCACAGAGCGCCGGCCTGATCCTGGGTGGCTCGATCACCCAGAACAACTTCCTCGGTACCGGTAACAAGGTTTCCATCGGCCTGACCCGAAGCGAATACCAGAGCCGCTATAACTTCGGTTATGTCGACCCCTACTGGACAGCTGACGGTGTGAGCCTGGGCTATAACGCCTTCTACCGCACCACCGACTACAAAGACCTCGACGTCGACGTTGCAAGCTATGCGATCGACAGCCTGGGTGTGGGCGCAAACATCGGTTACCCGATCAGCGAAACCTCGCGCCTGACCTTTGGCATCACCGCGCAACAGGACGAGATCAAGACCGGTGTATATACCGTGGACGAGATCTTCGACTTCACTCGTCGTGAAGGTGACAAGTTCCTGAACTTCAAGGCATCTGCCGGCTGGTCCGAGTCGACCCTGAACAAAGGTGTCCTGGCAACCCGTGGTCATTCCCAGAGCCTGACTGCGGAAGTCACCACACCGGGCAGCGACCTGTCGTTCTTCAAACTCGATTACCGCGGCCAGTTGTTCCAGCCGTTGAGCGATAACTACACCATGCGCCTGCACACAGAGCTGGGCTATGGCGACGGTTATGGTTCGACCGATGGCTTGCCGTTCTACGAGAACTACTACGCAGGTGGTTTCAACTCGGTGCGTGGCTTCAAGGACAGCACTTTGGGGCCTCGTGGTACCCCAAGCCGCGGTGTTGACCAAACCGGTAACGTCGGTACTCGCCGCGATGATGACAACGACCCGCTGCCGTTCGGTGGTAACGTGCTGATCCAGGGTGGTGCCGAAATCCTGTTCCCGCTGCCGTTCGTCAAGGACCAGCGTTCCCTGCGGACTTCGGTCTTCTGGGACGTGGGTAACGTGTTCGACTCCAAGTGCGAGCAGATCAAGAACCCAAGCGGTCTGAAGTCCAACACCCAGTGCAACGACGTGAGCCTCAGCAACCTGGCGAGCTCCGTGGGTGTGGGTGTGACCTGGGTGACTGCGCTGGGCCCGTTGAGCTTTGCTCTGGCCATGCCGATCAAGAAACCGGATAACGCTGAAACCCAGATTTTCCAATTCTCCCTCGGCCAGACGTTCTAAGCGTCTGACCCAAGATAACGACAACGGATTCTGTAGGAGTACATCGTGCGTAAGTTGACTCAATTGGTCCTGCTGGCCACTGTGCTGGTAACCACCCCGGCCTTCGCCGAAATGAAAATCGCCGTCCTGAACTATCAGATGGCTCTGCTGGAATCCGACGCGGCCAAGAAGTACGCCGTGGATGCCGAGAAAAAATTCGGTCCGCAGCTGACCAAGCTCAAAACCTTGGAAAGCAGCGCCAAGGGCATCCAGGATCGTCTGGTAGCCGGTGGCGACAAGATGCAGCAAGGCGAGCGCGAGCGTCTGGAGCTTGAATTCAAGCAAAAGGCCCGTGACTACCAGTTCCAGTCCAAGGAGCTGAACGAAGCCAAGGCTGTTGCCGACCGTGAAATGCTCAAGCAGCTCAAGCCCAAGCTCGACAGCGCCGTGGAAGAAGTCATCAAGAAGGGTGCCTTTGACCTGGTGTTCGAGCGCGGCGCCGTGATTGACGTCAAGCCTCAATACGACATCACCCGTCAGGTGATCGAGCGCATGAACCAGCTGAAGTAAGCCATGACCGCGACTATCAAACTCGGCGAGTTGGCCGAGTTCCTGGGAGCCACCTTGCGTGGCTCCCCGGAGAAAGAAATTACTGGGCTAGCCACCTTGCAGGAGGCTGGCCCAGCTCAGTTGAGCTTCCTCGCAAATCCCCAATACCGTAAATACCTGGTTGATTGCCAGGCCGCAGCCGTGTTGCTGAAGGCCGCTGACGCTGAAGGGTTTATCGGGGATGCGCTGGTGGTGGCCGACCCGTACCTGTCGTACGCCAAGGCGTCACACCTGTTCGATCCCAAGCCGAAAGCGGCCGGTGGCATTCACCCATCTGCGGTAATTGCCGATGATGCCCAGGTTGACCCTGCGGCCAGCATCGGTGCGTTTGCAGTGATCGAGAGCGGGGCGCGTATTGGTGCAGGTGTCACCGTGGGCGCCCACTGCTTTATCGGCGCACGCTGTGAAATCGGTGCCAATGGTTGGCTGGCCCCACGTGTAACCCTCTACCACGATGTGCGTATTGGTCAGCGTGTGGTCATTCAGTCCGGCGCTGTTATCGGCGGCGAAGGCTTTGGCTTTGCCAACGCCAAAGGTGTCTGGCACAAGATTGCCCAGGTCGGCGGCGTATTGATCGGCGACGATGTGGAGATCGGTGTAAACACTGCGGTGGATCGTGGGGCTTTGGCCGATACGGTGATCGGTAACGGCGTGAAGCTCGACAACCAGATCCAGATCGCCCACAACGTACAGATTGGCGATCACACCGCCATGGCTGCGTGCGTGGGTATTTCCGGCAGCACCAAAATCGGCAAGCATTGCATGCTCGCCGGCGGCGTCGGGCTGGTGGGGCATATCGATATTTGCGACAACGTCTTTATCACCGGCATGACCATGGTGACTCACTCGATTACCGAGCCGGGGGCCTATTCTTCCGGTACCGCCATGCAACCTGCGGCTGAATGGCGCAAGAGTGCGGCGCGTTTGAGGAAGATCGACGACATGGCACGACGTATCAAACAGCTGGAAAAGCGTGTTGGGGACGTGACCCCTGGCGGTAATGCTTCATCTGAAGGCTGATACCATTTCCATATCAAGTGTGCACAGCCGCTAGACTGCCTCCTTGATTTGCTAGCGGGGCGTGCGCTTAGTTCGCCCGCCCCCAATCTTTATTACAGGCTTCCCCCCGAAATGATGGACATCAACGAGATTCGCGAATACCTGCCTCACCGTTACCCGTTCCTGCTGGTGGACCGCGTAGTGGACCTCAATGTCGAGGAAAAGCGCATTCGTGCCTACAAGAATGTCAGCATCAACGAACCATTCTTCAACGGTCACTTCCCAGCGCATCCCATCATGCCGGGCGTGTTGATCATCGAAGCGATGGCCCAGGCTGCCGGTATCCTTGGTTTCAAAATGCTCGACCTCAAGCCTGCCGACGGCACGCTTTACTATTTCGTGGGCTCCGACAAGCTGCGTTTTCGCAACCCGGTCACCCCGGGTGACCAGTTGATCCTGGAAGCCAGGTTCATCAGCTGCAAGCGCCAGATCTGGAAGTTCGAATGCCAGGCCTCGGTAGATGGCAAGCCGGTGTGCTCTGCCGAGATCATCTGTGCGGAACGCAAACTATGAGTTTGATTGACCCTCGCGCAATCATCGATCCGTCGGCCGTACTGGCCGCCGACGTTGAGGTCGGCCCTTGGTCGATCGTCGGCGCAGGTGTGGAAATCGGCGAGGGGACTGTCATCGGGCCACACGTGATCCTTAAAGGTCCGACCCGTATTGGCAAACACAATCGTATCTACCAGTTTTCCTCGGTAGGCGAAGACACCCCGGACATGAAGTACAAGGGTGAAGAAACACGCCTGGTAATCGGTGACCACAACATCATCCGTGAAGGCGTCACCATTCACCGCGGCACCGTACAGGATCGCGCTGAAACCACTTTGGGTGATCACAACCTGGTCATGGCCTATGCGCACATCGGCCATGACAGCGTGATCGGCAACCATTGCATCCTGGTCAACAACACTGCGTTGGCAGGCCATGTGCACGTTGACGACTGGGCAATCCTGTCCGGTTTCACCCTGGTGCATCAGTACTGCCATATCGGTGCCCACAGCTTTTCCGGCATGGGTACCGCCATTGGCAAGGATGTCCCTGCATTCGTGACGGTGTTCGGCAACCCTGCCGAGGCTCGCAGCATGAACTTCGAAGGCATGCGCCGCCGCGGTTTCAGCGAAGAGGCGATCCACGCTCTACGCCGTGCCTACAAGACGGTTTACCGTCAGGGGCTGACGGTTGAGCAGGCGCTGACCGAACTGACCGAGCCGGCAAGCCTGTTTCCGGAAGTCGCGGTGTTCCGTGACTCGATCCAGGCGTCGACTCGCGGCATCACACGCTGATCATGGCCAATTTGCGTATTGCGCTGGTGGCCGGTGAAGCGTCCGGCGATATTCTGGGTGCTGGCCTGATGCGAGCCCTCAAGGCCCAGCATCCTGCGGTGGAGTTTATTGGCGTGGGTGGGCCGCTGATGCAGGCCGAAGGGCTTGCCTCCTACTTCCCCATGGAGCGGCTGTCGGTCATGGGGTTGGTGGAGGTGTTGGGACGCCTGCGTGAGCTGCTCGCTCGCCGCAAGCTGTTGATCAAGACGCTGATCGATGAAAAGCCTGACGTCTTTATCGGCATCGATGCACCGGATTTCACGCTCAATATCGAACTCAAATTGCGTCAGGCCGGGATCAAGACCGTGCACTACGTCAGCCCATCCGTATGGGCGTGGCGGCAGAAGCGCGTGTTGAAGATCCGCGAAGGCTGCGACCTGATGTTGACCCTGTTGCCGTTCGAAGCCAGGTTCTACGAAGAGAAGGGCGTACCGGTGCGGTTTGTCGGCCATACCCTGGCCGATGCCATTCCGTTGCAAGCCGATCGTGCTGCCGCGCGTGCCGAACTGGGCTTGCCCGACGGCCCCTTGGTGGCGTTGATGCCGGGCAGTCGTGGCGGTGAGGTAGGGCGCCTGGGCGCGCTGTTTTTTGATGCTGCCGAACGTCTGCAGGCACAAAAACCGGGGGTTCGCTTCGTGCTGCCGTGTGCCAGCCCGCAACGCCGCGCACAGATCGAGACCCTGCTGGAAGGTCGCAACCTGCCGCTGACCCTGCTTGACGGCCAGTCCCATCTGGCTCTGGCAGCCTGCGATGCGGTGTTGATTGCGTCGGGCACTGCCACCCTTGAAGCCTTGCTGTACAAGCGGCCAATGGTTGTAGCCTATCGCCTGGCGCCGCTGACCTTCTGGATTCTCAAGCGCATGGTCAAGAGCCCTTATATCTCCCTGCCCAACCTGCTGGCCCAGCGCCTGCTGGTGCCAGAGTTGTTGCAGGACGATGCAACGCCTGAAGCGCTTGCGCAGACCCTACTGCCCTTGATTGACGGCGGCGAAGAGCAGACCCGTGGTTTCGACGACATTCATCGCACGTTGCGTCGTGATGCCTCGAACCAGGCGGCCGACGCCGTGCTGACCTTGATCGGCCATAAACAGGAAGCCTTATGACCACGCAAATGGGGCTGGATTTCAGCCTGGTTGCCCAAGCTCACGAACTGGTGGCCGGTGTTGACGAAGTAGGACGCGGCCCGCTGTGTGGCGCAGTGGTCACGGCGGCGGTAATCCTAGATCCGAACCGCCCGATCCTGGGCCTCAATGATTCGAAAAAGCTTACCGAGGCCCGTCGCGAAAAGCTCTATGACGAGATCTGTGAAAAGGCCCTGAGTTGGCATATCGCTCGCGCTGAAGTCGAGGAAATCGACAAACTTAATATCCTCCATGCAACCATGTTAGCCATGCAGCGTGCTGTTGAAGGGCTGCATATCACCCCGAAAATGGCGATGATCGATGGCAACCGTTGCCCGAAGCTTGCGATGCCGTCGGAAGCGGTGGTCAAGGGCGATAGCAAGGTTCCAGCCATTGCCGCCGCCTCGATCCTGGCCAAGGTCAGCCGTGACCGTGAAATGGCTGCGTTCGAACTGATCTACCCCGGCTACGGGATTGGCGGCCATAAAGGCTACCCGACGCCCGTTCATCTGGAAGCCCTGGCTCGGCTGGGCCCGACCCCGATCCATCGCCGCTCGTTTGCCCCGGTACGCCTGGCTTATGAGGCCCGCGAAAGTCTGATCGAGGTTTAGCAGCAAGGCTGATGTTTTTACCAAGGCCCGGTACAATCCGGGCCTTGTTGTTTTCATGTATCAAGACAGGATCACTATGCCGGCTTCATTCGTTCACCTGCGCCTGCACACTGAGTACTCCCTGGTCGACGGCCTGGTACGGATCAAACCACTGGTCAAAACCCTGGTGGGCATGAATATGCCTGCGGTGGCGGTAACCGATCAGAACAACATGTGTTCCCTGGTCAAGTTCTACAAGAACGCCATGGGCGCCGGCATCAAACCGATCTGTGGCGCCGACCTGTGGCTGTCCAACAAGGACCCGGATAACCCACTGAGCCGCATCAGCCTGCTGGCGATGAACGGCGTGGGTTATCGCAATCTCACCGAGCTGATTTCCCGTGGCTTTATCGACGGCCAGCGCAACGGCTCGATCATCATCGAGCGCGAGTGGGTGGCCGAAGCCAGCGAAGGCCTGATCATGCTCTCGGCGGCTAAAGAGGGCGAGATCGGTATCGCGTTGCTGGGCGGTAATCCCCAGGAAGCCGAGGTACTGGCGCGTGAGTGGATGCAGGTATTCCCGGACCGTTTCTACCTGGAAGTCCAGCGTACCAACCGCCCCAACGATGAAGAACATCTGCATGCTGCCGTAGCCCTGGCCGATAAGCTGGGTGCGCCGCTGGTAGCGACCAACGATGTGCGGTTTATCAAGAAAGAAGATTTCGAGGCCCATGAAACCCGCGTGTGCATCGGCGAAGGCCGGGCCCTGGATGACCCGCGCCGCTCGAAGAATTACAGCGAAGAGCAATACCTCAAAAGCGCCGATGAAATGGCGCAACTGTTCAGCGATTTGCCCGAGGCCCTGGAAAACTCCGTCGAGATCGCCAAGCGCTGCAACATCGAAGTGAAACTGGGCAAGCACTTTTTGCCCAACTTCCCGATACCCGATGGCATGACCATCGACGAATACTTTCGCAAAGTGTCGTTCGATGGCCTGGAAGAACGCCTTAGCGTTCTGCTGCCCAAGGACACCACTGAAGACTACGAAGCCAAGCGCCAGGTCTACGTTGATCGGCTGAATTTCGAGCTGGATATCATCATCCAGATGGGATTCCCCGGCTACTTCCTGATCGTAATGGACTTTATCCAGTGGGCCAAAAACAACGGCGTACCGGTAGGTCCCGGTCGGGGGTCAGGTGCTGGCTCGCTGGTGGCCTATGTTCAGAAGATTACCGACCTTGACCCGCTGGAATATGACCTGCTGTTCGAACGGTTCCTGAACCCGGAACGGGTGTCGATGCCCGACTTCGACGTCGACTTCTGCATGGATGGTCGTGACCGCGTGATTGAATACGTGGCCGAGAAATACGGCCGCAACGCGGTAAGTCAGATCATCACCTTCGGTTCCATGGCGGCGAAAGCGGTAATTCGCGACGTGGCGCGGGTGCAGGGCAAGTCCTACGGCCTGGCCGACCGCCTGTCGAAGATGATCCCGTTCGAAGTCGGCATGACCCTGGAAAAAGCCTACGAGCAGGAAGAAATCCTGCGCGACTTTATCAAGGTCGATGAAGAAGCCGCCGAAATCTGGGACATGGCGCGCAAGCTCGAAGGCGTGGTGCGTAACGTCGGTAAACACGCCGGTGGTGTGGTCATCGCGCCGACCAAGCTCACCGACTTTTCACCGATCTACTGCGATGAAGAAGGCGACGGCCTGGTCACCCAGTTCGACAAGGATGACGTGGAGGCGGCCGGTCTGGTGAAGTTCGACTTCCTCGGCCTGCGTACCCTGACGATCATCGACTGGGCACTCAAGACCATCAACCGCGACCGCGCCAAGGTCGGCGAAGAACCGCTGGATATCGCGTTTATCCCGCTGGACGACAAACCGACCTACAGCCTGCTGCAAAAGGCCGAAACCACGGCGGTGTTCCAGCTTGAATCCCGGGGCATGAAAGAGCTGATCAAAAAGCTCAAGCCCGACTGCCTGGAAGACTTGATCGCACTGGTGGCGCTGTTCCGTCCGGGCCCGCTGCAATCGGGCATGGTGGATGACTTCATCAACCGCAAGCACGGTCGCGCCGAGCTGGCTTACCCGCACTCCGACTATCAATACGAAGGCCTCAAGCCTGTATTGGCGCCGACGTACGGCATCATCCTGTATCAGGAACAGGTGATGCAGATCGCCCAGGTAATGGCCGGCTACACCCTCGGTGGTGCGGACATGCTGCGTCGCGCAATGGGTAAAAAGAAACCCGAGGAAATGGCCAAGCAGCGCGGCGGTTTCATTGAAGGTTGCGCCACCAACAACATCGACGCCGACCTGGCCGGTAACATCTTCGACCTGGTAGAAAAATTCGCCGGTTATGGTTTCAACAAATCCCACTCCGCCGCCTATGGCCTGGTGTCGTACCAGACCGCCTGGCTGAAAGCCCACTACCCGGCGCCGTTCATGGCTGCGGTACTGTCGGCCGATATGCACAACACCGACAAGGTCGTGACCTTGATCGAGGAAGTGCGCACCATGAAGCTGCGCCTGGATGCGCCGGACGTGAACGCCTCTGAGTTCAAGTTCACGGTGAATGACGAAGGTCGCATCATCTATGGCCTCGGCGCGATCAAGGGCGTGGGCGAAGGCCCGGTGGAGGCCATCACCGAAGCGCGTCAGGATGGGCCATTCAAGGACCTGTTCGACTTCTGCGCGCGTGTTGACCTCAAGCGCATCAACAAACGTACCCTTGATGGCTTGATCCGCAGCGGCGCGCTCGACCGTCTCGGCCCGTATTTCCATGATGAGCCGAAGGCTTACCAGGCCAATATCGACCGTAACCGTGCGGTGCTGCTTACCGCCATGGAAGAGGCGATCAAGGCTGCCGAACAGACTGCCCGCACCCATGACAGCGGCCACGCCGACCTGTTTGGCGGGCTGTTCGTCGAAGAGGATGCGGATGTCTACGCCAATCATCGCAAGGCCAAGGAGCTGACCCTCAAGGAACGCCTCAAAGGTGAGAAAGACACCTTGGGCCTGTACCTCACCGGCCACCCGATTGACGAGTACGAAGGCGAAATCCGCCGTTTCGCCCGCCAGCGCATTATCGACCTCAAGCCCGCGCGGGATACCCAGACCGTCGCCGGCATGATCATCGCCCTGCGGGTGATGAAAAATAAAAAGGGCGACAAAATGGGCTTCATCACCCTGGATGACCGCTCGGGCCGGATCGAAGCGTCACTGTTTGCCGACGCGTTCCACTCCGCCCAGTCGCTTTTGCAGACCGACGCCATGGTGGTGGTGGAAGGGGAGGTCAGCAATGATGACTTCTCCGGTGGCCTGCGCCTGCGTATCAAACGGGTGATGAGCATGGAAGATGCGCGCACCAACCTGGCCGAAAGCCTGCGCTTGAAGGTCAAGACCGAAGCGCTCAAGGGCGATCAGCTACGCTGGTTGGGTGACCTGCTCAAGCGCCACCGCGGCGCGTGCCCGGTAACCATGGAGTACACCGGCAGCGACGCCAAGGCCATGTTGCAGTTTGGTGAGACGTGGCGGATTGATCCGGCTGATGGCTTGATTCAAGCTTTGCGTGACCAGTTCGGGCGAGACAACGTCTTCCTCCAATACCGTTGACGGTCAGTACCCCTGACCTCGGCTGAACATTTAATCTCGACCTAAACGCGCCTCTCCCTTAAGGTAGGGCGCGAATAGACAACCGGCTGGCCAGGCACTCCTTGGCCGTCGACCCAAGACGGACGCTTATGAACCCGAATTTTCTTGATTTCGAACAGCCGATCGCTGACCTGCAAGCCAAGATCGAAGAGCTGCGCCTGGTCGGCAATGACAATTCGCTGAATATCGGCGACGAAATCGCTCGCCTGCAAGACAAAAGCAGCACACTCACCGAAGACATCTTCGGCAAGCTGACCAGTTGGCAGATCGCGCGCCTGGCTCGCCACCCGCGCCGTCCGTACACCCTGGACTACATCGAACACATCTTCACCGAGTTCGATGAGCTGCACGGCGACCGCCACTTCTCCGACGACGCGGCCATTGTGGGCGGTATCGCTCGCCTGGACGACCAGCCGGTAATGGTGATCGGCCATCAGAAAGGTCGTGAAGTGCGCGAGAAAGTCCGTCGCAACTTCGGTATGCCGCGTCCGGAAGGCTACCGCAAGGCTTGCCGCCTGATGGAAATGGCCGAGCGCTTCAAGATGCCGATCCTGACCTTCATCGACACTCCGGGCGCATACCCGGGTATCGACGCCGAAGAGCGCAACCAGAGTGAAGCGATTGCCTGGAACCTGCGGGTCATGGCTCGCCTGAAAACCCCGATCATCGCCACCGTGATCGGTGAAGGTGGTTCCGGCGGTGCGCTGGCCATTGGCGTGTGCGACCAGTTGAACATGCTGCAATATTCGACCTACGCGGTGATTTCGCCGGAAGGTTGCGCCTCGATCCTGTGGAAAACCGCAGAGAAGGCGCCGGATGCGGCTGAAGCCATGGGCATCACCGCCGATCGCCTCAAGGGCCTGGGTATCGTGGACAAAGTGATCGCCGAGCCACTGGGCGGCGCCCACCGTGACCCGGCCGCGGCTGCCGCGACCATCCGTGCTGAACTGGGCTCGCAACTGGCGATGCTCAAGAAGCTGGATAACGAAGCGCTGCTGGCCCGTCGTTACGAGCGCCTTATGAGCTACGGTCTCTAAAGTCGACGCCGTAACTCAATGTGGGAGGGGGCTTGCTCCCGATAGCGGTGGATCAGTCACCAGATGCAGTGACTGACACTCAGCAATCGGGAGCAAGCCCCCTCCCACATTTGCTTTGTGTATGCTCGGCTTATGTATTCCAGATTTGCGGCGGGGACATCTGATGAAACCGGCTCTACCCGCCAGACTCCTGAAAACCCTGGCCCCCTGGCGCAATGCTCCGGCCTGGCGCATTGCATTCTCCGGTGGCCTCGATTCCACCGTCCTGCTGCACCTTCTGGCTTCCCTGGCAAACACCGAAACCCTGCCGCCCATCAGCGCTGTGCATGTCCATCATGGGCTGCAAGCGGCCGCTGACGCCTGGCCCAGTCATTGCCAAGCGTTATGTGACAGCCTGGGCATACCTTTGCAGGTCTTGCGTGTGCAGGTGCAACCCGGTGCCAGCCTGGAGCGTGCCGCGCGTAACGCACGTTACCAGGCGTTTACCGAGGTGATCGGGGCAGGGGAGGTGCTGCTCACCGCCCAGCATCGCGACGATCAAGCCGAGACCCTGCTGTTCCGCCTGTTACGCGGAGCCGGAGTGCGTGGGTTGGCGGCAATGCCCGAGCGTCGCCCGTTGGCGACGGGGCACTTGGTGCGGCCATTGCTGGCGGTTTCCCGCGGAGCACTGCAAGCCTACGCCCACGAACACCAATTGAAGTGGATTGAAGACCCTTCGAACGCCGATCCACGGTTCTCGCGCAATTACCTGCGTCACCAGGTCTTTCCAACGCTGACGCAGCGCTGGCCTCAGGCAGTATCAAGCCTGGCGCGCACTGCCGAGCACCTGAGTGAAGCCCAGGGCCTGCTCGACGAACTGGCGCACATGGATCTGACCGCAGCCGATCAGCCTTCAGCGTTTCCCTGGTTGCCTTTACCCTCCTTGACCCTTGCTCCGTTGCGCGATCTTTCCGATGCCCGCCAGCGCAACGCCCTGCGGCATTGGCTGAATCCCCTGACTCGTCTTCCCGACAGTGACCACTGGGCCAGTTGGTATGCCCTGCGCGATGCCAAGGGGGACGCACAGCCGTTATGGCGCCTGGCCGACGGTCAGCTTCATCGTTGCGGCGAACGCATTTGGTGGCTGCCTTCCACGTGGTCGGAATTTTCCGACGTGTCAGTGAGCTGGCCCGATCCGCGAAATCCACTAGAGTTACCCGGCAACGGCCAACTGATGTTTGCCGGCAAGGCTCCCGAGGGACCCTTGTCGATTCGTTATCGCCAGGGTGGCGAAATCGTCGAAGTGCCAGGTCGAGGCCGGCGTGATCTCAAGCGCCTGTTGAATGAAAGTGGTATGCCGGGCTTCGTCCGTGGCAGATTGCCGCTGGTCTATCGGGGCGAGCAATTGCTGGCTGTACCAACCATTGCGGGGCTGAGGGCCAGCCCGCTGGATGACTGGCAATTACATTGGTTGCCACAGACCTGCGATCAAGGTTTGAGCTGATAGCGCCTTTCCGGTAGACTACGCTCCCTTCTTGATACAACTTCTGTGGATTCGACTGAATCGCAGCAGTTGCCGATTACCAAGCAGTCTTTGCTGGGCGATTCCAAAAAATGTGTAGCGATCAACGTACCGGTGTTTCCTTGCTGGTCTGTCACAACGCGGCGGTTTTTTTGAAAGGTGCACTGTGATTAATGCAGGTGATCGGGGGCTTCGGCCTTCCTTCGCTTTCCCCGGCGGCTCGGACCGCTTTAACGCAGACTTCTAGGGTTTTTCATGACGCGCTACATATTCGTCACGGGCGGTGTTGTTTCTTCATTGGGGAAAGGCATTGCCTCCGCTTCATTGGCGGCCATCCTGGAGGCGCGGGGGCTTAAAGTCACCATGCTCAAGCTGGACCCGTACATCAACGTTGACCCGGGCACCATGAGCCCGTTCCAGCACGGTGAAGTGTTCGTCACTCACGACGGCGCCGAGACCGACCTGGACCTGGGCCACTACGAGCGGTTCATCCGCACGACCATGACCCAGAACAACAACTTCACCACCGGCCGTGTCTACGAGCACGTGCTGCGCAAAGAGCGCCGTGGTGACTACCTGGGTGCAACCATCCAGGTGATCCCGCACATTACCGACGAAATCAAGCGCCGCATCATCAAGGGTGCAGGCGATGCCGACGTGGCGATGGTCGAGATCGGTGGCACCGTGGGTGACATCGAATCCCAACCGTTCCTTGAAGCCATCCGCCAGCTGCGTTTCGAAGTCGGCGCCAAGCGCGCGATGCTGATGCACCTGACACTGGTGCCGTACATCGCCACCGCCGGCGAAACCAAAACCAAGCCTACCCAGCACTCGGTCAAGGAGCTGCGTTCCATCGGCCTGCAACCGGACGTACTGGTGTGCCGCTCCGATCACCCGATCGACATTTCCTCGCGCCGCAAGATCGCGCAATTCACCAACGTTGAAGAGCGTGCGGTGATCGCGCTGGAAGACGCCGACACCATCTACAAGATCCCGGGCATCCTGCATTCGCAGGGGCTGGATGATTTTGTGGTCGAGCGTTTCGGCCTGCAGTGCAATGGCGCGGACCTGTCCGAGTGGGAAGCCGTGGTCGACGCCAAGCTCAACCCTGAGCATGAAGTCACCATCGCCATGGTCGGCAAGTACATGGAGCTGCTGGACGCGTACAAGTCGCTGATTGAAGCGATGAGCCACGCCGGCATCAGCAACCGTACCAAGGTCAACCTGCGCTACATCGATTCCGAAGACATCGAGAACCAGGGCACTGCGCTGCTCGAAGGCGTTGACGCGATTCTCGTGCCGGGCGGTTTCGGCCTGCGTGGCGTGGAAGGCAAGATCACCGCGGTGCAATACGCTCGCGAGAACAAGGTGCCCTACCTGGGTATCTGCCTGGGCATGCAAGTGGCCGTTATCGAGTTCGCCCGTAACGTGCTGGGCTGGAAAGACGCCAACTCCACCGAGTTCGATCACAGCAGCGGCCACCCGGTCGTCGGCCTGATCACCGAGTGGGAAGACGCCACCGGCGCCGTTGAAACCCGTACCGAAACGTCCGACCTGGGCGGCACCATGCGCCTTGGTGCGCAGGACTGCTTGCTGGAAGCCGGCTCGCTGGTACACGACTGCTACGGCAAGGACGTAATCGTCGAGCGTCACCGTCACCGCTATGAAGTGAACAACAATCTGCTGCCGCAGATCAAAGAGGCTGGCCTGAAGATTTCCGGTCGCTCCGGTGACGGCAAGCTGGTTGAAGTGGTCGAAGCGCCGGATCATCCGTGGTTCGTGGCCTGCCAGTTCCACCCGGAGTTCACCTCGACGCCGCGCGACGGTCACCCGTTGTTCAGCGGTTTCGTCAAAGCAGCACTGACGCAACATCAGAAGAAGGCGTAACCCTGATGGCCCAGAAGATCATTCGCGTAGGCGATATCGAGATTGCCAACGACAAGCCCATGGTGCTGTTCGGCGGCATGAACGTGCTGGAAAGCCGCGACATGGCGATGCAGGTCTGTGAAGAATACGTGCGGGTTACCCAGAAGCTGGGCATCCCATACGTGTTCAAGGCCAGTTTCGACAAGGCCAACCGTTCTTCCGTGACCTCCTATCGCGGCCCGGGGCTTGAAGAAGGCATGCGGATCTTCCAGGACATCAAGCAAGCCTTCGGCGTGCCGATCATCACCGACGTCCACGAGCCTGAGCAGGCTGCCGTGGTCGCCGAGGTGTGCGACATCATCCAGTTGCCGGCCTTCCTGTCGCGCCAGACCGACCTCGTGGTGGCCATGGCCAAGACCGGCGCTGTGATCAACATCAAGAAAGCCCAGTTCCTCGCCCCTCAGGAGATGAAACACATCCTGAGCAAGTGCGTGGAAGCGGGTAACGACCAGTTGATCCTCTGCGAGCGTGGTTCGAGCTTCGGCTACAACAACCTCGTGGTGGACATGCTCGGTTTCGGCATCATGAAACAGTTCGAATACCCGGTGTTCTTCGACGTGACCCACGCGCTGCAAATGCCCGGCGGTCGTTCGGACTCTGCCGGTGGGCGACGTGCCCAGGTCACCGACCTGGCCAAGGCGGGCATGAGCCAGTCCCTGGCAGGCCTGTTCCTTGAAGCCCACCCAGACCCGGACAACGCCAAATGTGATGGCCCATGCGCCCTGCGCCTGGACAAGCTGGAGCCATTCCTGGCCCAACTCAAGCAGTTGGACGAGCTGGTCAAGAGTTTTCCGACGGTAGAGACCGCGTAACTGCCATTTCTCCGGTAGAATTTCCCACGCTAAATGCTCAGGCCCTTGGGCCTGAGCCTTGTCGTCTGCAAGCCTGCCCCGTTGTTCCACCCTTGCGGTCGGTCAAAAGATTTCCTTCAGCTGCGTCGTTTTCGTCAACTTTGGAGTGTTTACAACAATGGCAAAAATCGTCGACATCAAAGGTCGTGAAGTTCTCGACTCCCGTGGCAACCCCACCGTCGAAGCCGACGTGCTTCTCGATAACGGCATCATCGGCAGCGCCTGCGCGCCGTCCGGTGCTTCCACCGGTTCGCGCGAAGCGCTGGAACTGCGTGATGGCGACAAGAGCCGTTACCTGGGCAAGGGTGTACTCAAGGCTGTAGCCAACATCAACGGTCCGATTCGTGACCTGTTGCTGGGCAAGGACCCGCTGGACCAGAAAGCCCTGGACCACGCGATGATCAAGCTCGACGGCACTGAAAACAAAGGCAGCCTCGGCGCCAATGCAATCCTCGCCGTGTCCCTGGCTGCCGCCAAGGCAGCAGCTCAGGACCAGGACCTGCCGTTGTACGCGCACATCGCCAACCTGAACGGCACCCCGGGCGTCTACTCGATGCCGGTACCGATGATGAACATCATCAACGGTGGCGAGCACGCGGATAACAACGTCGACATCCAGGAATTCATGGTGCAGCCGGTGGGCGCCAAGTCCTTCTCCGAAGGCCTGCGCATGGGCACCGAGATTTTCCATCACCTCAAGGCTGTACTGAAGGCCCGTGGCCTGAGCACCGCCGTGGGTGACGAAGGTGGTTTCGCACCTAACCTGGCGTCCAACGAAGATGCGCTGAAAGTGATCTCCGAAGCTGTGGCCAACGCTGGCTACAAACTGGGCACCGACGTGACCCTGGCCCTGGACTGTGCGGCCAGCGAATTCTTTGAGGATGGCAAGTACAACCTGTCCGGCGAAGGCCAGGTGTTCAACTCAGAAGGTTTCGCTGAATACCTGAAGGGCCTGACCCAGCGCTACCCGATCATCTCGATCGAAGACGGCCTGGACGAGTCCGATTGGGATGGCTGGAAAATCCTCACCGACAAGATCGGCGAGAAAATCCAGCTGGTGGGCGACGACCTGTTCGTGACCAACACCAAGATCCTTAAAGAAGGCATCGACAAGAAGATCGCCAATTCGATCCTGATCAAGTTCAACCAGATCGGCACCTTGACCGAAACCCTGGAAGCCATCCAGATGGCCAAGGCTGCGGGCTACACCGCCGTGATCTCCCACCGCTCCGGCGAAACCGAAGATTCCACCATTGCCGACCTGGCCGTGGGCACTTCGGCGGGCCAGATCAAGACCGGCTCCCTGTGCCGTTCCGATCGCGTTTCCAAGTACAACCAATTGCTGCGCATCGAAGAGCAATTGGCAGGTAAAGCAAAGTACAACGGTCGCGGCGAGTTTCGCGGCTAAGCAGTAAATGGTAAAAAGTCGGCGGGTTGCGTCAGAAATTTCACGAAAGTGTGAATTTCGGCGCTAATCTGCTGACTGACAAGCGCAAGCCTGGTTTTTCCAGGCTTTGTGCTATCAGTTGCTGCAAAAGGTTTGCATGACTGTCTTTTTTCACTGGATATCCGGATTTCGATGCGCAGTCCCAATTGGTTGTTCCTCGTCTTGCTCTTGTTGCTGGCTGGCCTGCAGTACCGCCTATGGGTCGGTAATGGCAGCTTTGCGCAGGTGGAAGAGCTGACCCAGCAAATTGCCGACCAGCGTGCCGAAAACGAACGCCTGCTGGAGCGCAACCGTGTCCTGGACGCCGAAGTGCTTGAGCTGAAAAAAGGTACGGAGACCGTTGAAGAGCGGGCTCGCCATGAGTTGGGCATGGTCAAGGAGGGCGAGACCCTCTACCAGTTGGCCCAATGAACAACGATCTACCGGCCTTCTGGGCCGTGATTCCTGCCGCGGGCGTCGGTGCCCGTATGGCCGCGGACCGTCCCAAGCAATACCTGCAATTGGGCGGGCGCACTATTCTCGAACACAGCCTCGGCTGTTTTCTCGACCACCCTTCGCTCAAGGGCTTGGTGGTCAGTCTTGCTGTTGATGATCCTTATTGGCCCACCCTGGCGTGCGCCACAGACCTGCGCATCCAGCGTGCGGACGGTGGCTCGGAACGCTCGGGCTCGGTGCTTAATGCACTGCTGCACCTTAATGCCCTGGGTGCCAGCGATGATGACTGGGTGCTGGTGCATGACGCGGCGCGGCCTAACTTGAGCCGTGATGACCTCGACAAACTCCTGGCTGAACTGGCGGATGACCCGGTGGGCGGTCTGCTGGCGGTGCCGGCTCGCGACACGCTCAAGCGCGTCGACAAGCATGGCCGCGTGGTGGAAACCGTTGACCGTAGCCTGATCTGGCAGGCTTATACGCCGCAGATGTTCCGCCTGGGGGCCTTGCACCGCGCCTTGGCCGACAGCCTGGTGGCGGACGCCGTGATCACCGACGAAGCGTCGGCCATGGAATGGTCCGGCCAGGCGCCGCGGCTGGTCGAAGGGCGTGCGGACAATATCAAGGTCACCCGCCCCGAAGACCTTGAATGGCTGCGTCAGCGCCGGGCTTATCAGGCGTCCTGACCCTCAGCCGTAGACTTGCTCCAACCCGGGCAGGGTTTTCAGCTCGCTCACCAATGCCTCAATGCTGTCGAATGGCTTCTCATCAATAGGCCAGCCGACCACGTTGATGGAGTTCCGGCCTTCCTGGCTGTTGATCCTGAAACTGCGCAGGTCCCCGCGTCGGGACCGATAGTCAATGTGGGTGGCCTCGGTGAGCATGAATTGGCCTGGCCGTGTCAGCAGTGCCTGGGCCGACTTCACCACTCGACTGTGCGAAGGGCCGGGCTGTGATTCCATTGAGTGCTGCAACGCGGCAGGATCAACGCGCAAGACCAGGTTGGCTTTGACCGTGCCTTCCCCTTTGTTCAGGCCCAGGCTGGCGGTGCGCCCCGGATCGACTTCGATGCCCAACGGGTGGGTGCCCATCCTATCTTCTATCCGCAGGCCGATGCTGCCGGTGAGTTCGGCCAGCCCAGGGATGTCCTTGAACGTATTGGTGTGGGTATCGCCCACCAGTGCGACCCATTTACCGGGTTGGCGCTTGGAGGTCTGGATCCACTGAATCACCTCGGTAGCGTAATAGTTCATCATCCGCTGGCGCAGGGTTCCCGCACTGTCGCGCATATCGCGAAGTATGTAGCTCACGGTGCAGTCGATCGGCTGGATCTTGATTCCGGCCTCTCGGGCTTTGGTCACGACGTTTGTGAATGAGTAATAGTGGTTTCGGGGCAATGGGTAGATCCCGTTCAGGAAGTTTGTCAGCGCCTCGGCCATAGGGGCGTTCTTCGACCGGTAAAAAGCCTTCAGCATCGGAATATGCACATCCGTCAGCAGATGTTCGAAGTAGATGCGTTTGACACCTTGGCTGGCGAGTATCTGCATGTTGTCGATCAGAAAGGCTTTGCTCGATTCGGCGCTGTGGCTTTCGCCGATCACGAGGCCGTCACTGGCACGTAGCAGTTTCTCGATAATGCTTTGCTGTGATTCGTTCAAGCTCAAGCGGGGGAGGACCGGCTGCAGGGGCGAGTAGGGCAGGTGGTGAAAGAAGATCGCCGAATCCTGGTTTAATTGGCTCCTTTTCTCAAAGAACAGTCTCCGGGCGTTGCTGATCGACTGTGCATCCATTCCGAAGGGTTCGAAATCTTCCGAAAATGAGCTGGTGTCGGTGAGCATCTGCACGACGGTCTCGCGCACGGGCGCTGGCATCTGGTAGGCGCTGAAGAAACTCAACTGCTGGGTGCTATCGAACAGTTTGTAAACCCGTTGCCAGGCATTGCGAAATGCCCCCCCTCCGGTCAATCCGGCACGTCGCCATTGCAGGTCGGAGCTCTGAATAGCGTAGAGACCCGTGGCTTGAGTCTTCTCGGGGGCTTCTGGATTATTCACGAACAGCTCAAAAGAACCCCAGTCATTCGGGCTTTTGTAGGTCAGGAAGGTCTCGCCCTGAATCTTGACGGTCTGCAAGCCGCTGGGAGATGTTGCAGCGACCAGGGGGCGAGTCTCGGTTTGGGCGGAGGCCTGAGTGATCACCTTGACGTTGATCTGGCCCTCCTCTGCCCGCGTAGCCGGGCCAAGCACGGGGCGTAACGCCTCGAGACTGCTCGCGCCTTTGCTGATGCCGTGGATAACCACCGGGAGCGCGTTCAGGGCGCCGAACACCATGCGCTCAACGGCGTGGGGTTTGTCCTTGAGCACGTCATCGGCGCCGATCGCCATGCCAGTCAAACCTGAGGTAATGAAACAAAACTCCGCCAGCAACGCGGTGCCCATGGTCAGAGCCACGGGGATCGCCAGCAGGCAGGCTTTATCCAAGGCGTCGAGGGTGTCGGCTTTGAATGTGTCCAAGGGCGAGATAAAGGTTTTGGCTGCCAATTTTGCAATCCGACTGCGGATCTGTCGTGCGATAAACGCAAATGGGTTGCTTCTGAGCGCCGGATACATTGGGTTATTAATGTATTGCTCGGGGTCCCAATAACCGTTGCGCAACAAGCTATTGAAAAAACCGGGGGGGCTGGAAGATTCCGGGTACATCGCCATACCGATCAATGCTTCCTCGACACCACAGTAGATCAGGCCGGAGTCAATCGAGTCGGGTTCAAAGTGGTTGGTCAGCGCTTTGCGCTGGGTCGGGTCCTTGGCCACTTTCACCAGCGCATTGCGCATGTCCGTTGGGCTGTTGAAACCATGGATGGGGGAGGAGTTGCCGGGGACGTACAGCAGGGTGATCTGGCTCTGGGTGTCGGTAATCGTAAGAATGTCGGTGGCGTCGAACTGATGAATGCGCAGCACGCGCACGGATAAGTTTTTATCCGGTGAGTAGGGCGCCTGAAAATCTTCAAGGGTCAGGTTGCTGGCGTCCCTGTCGACGCCGATACCTGCCGCTCGTGCGGCCAGTTGCCGTTCTGCTTCGGTGAGCGTGAATTCTTCGTACTGATTGAGGTAAGCCTTGGCGAAGGCAATGCGCATCAGGGTGGTGTAATTGTCCCGATGCTCCCCCCAGAATTGGGTGATGGCCTTGTCATAGGTTTGTTCAAAGTTGCTTGAGTCAATCACCTTTCTGAGAACAGCAGGTGCGATCTCCAGTTGGGTGGTCGGGTCGTAGACCTGAGGTTCGCTTTGCCGGTAAAGCGCCTCATACCGTCTGGGCGGGATCCAGCCGGAAGTGATGAACTCTTCGTTGAACATTTGCGGTATGCGGTTATCCATCAGGCGCGGCAGTTCATCGACGATATTGAAGTACGGCGCGATAGTGGAAAAGCCCGTGTTGTTGATCATGCCGCCAGGGGCATGGGGCGCATTGCAGATCATGGCCTCGGTCAGGCTCATGGATTGGACTATCACTGCAGTGTAGGGTGCATTGGGATTGTCGAGGTTGTATTCCAGAGTGGTCAGGAACGTAGTATCCGGGTCCAGTTGTTCCTGAGTGAATGGTTGTAGCTGCTCGCAAAGCAATTGGGCTGCGATTGCGCTGGGCACCGGAAAGTCGGCCAGAACCTTTCGGACAAAATGATTGATATGCTGGAGTTGCCGAGTGTTGGACGTCATGGGCTTGCCTGGTTTTCTAATGAAAGCGGTTATTAACCGGTGTCCAGGCAATGCACGAACGGTAGCTGTTTATGTTCGATAGACCGAATTGTCACCCAAGCCTTCTTTGAGAAAGTCCACCAGCTTCCTGACCTTCGGCGACAAATGCCGCTGCTGCGGGTACAGCGCCCACACCGCCGTATTCGGTGGCTGATGCGCCTCCAGCAACGACACCAGCGCACCACTGTGCAAATGCTCCAGCACGTAATAATCCGGCAGCTGACACAGCCCTACACCTTGCAGCGCCGCATCCAGCACCGCCTGCCCACTGTTACAGCGCCAGTTTCCCTGAACCCTTTGGGAAAATTCCCGCCCGTCCTGGGCCAGTTGCCAGATATCCGAGCTGCCGATCAGGCAGTTATGCCGACTCAGTTCCGACAAGCTATGTGGCCGACCATAGCGTTCCAGGTAGGAAGGGGAGGCGCACAGGTACATGCGCCGCGGTGCCAGGCGGCTGGCGACCATGCGCGAGTCTTGCAGGCGACCCAGGCGGATGGCCAAATCCAGGCCCTCGTGCACCAGATCCAATTGACGGTTGCTCAGTTCGATATCCACCCGCAGTTGCGGATAGAGCGCCATGAACCGGGTCACCAGTGGCACGATAAAGCGCTCGCCATAGGCCACTGCGCAGGTCATGCGCAACATGCCCTTGGGTTCGCTGGTGAGGTCGCCTACCGCCCGCAGGGCTTCTTCGCGACCATCCTGCAAACGCTGGCAATGCTGCAGAAACGTCTGACCCGCTTCGGTCAGCGTCACCTTGCGTGTACTGCGATACAACAGGCGCGTTTGCAACCGCTCCTCCAGGCGTGCCACCTGGCGGCTTATATGGGACGACGATACTCCCAGGCGCTCGGCCGCCGCCGTGAATTGGCTGCACTCGGCCACTGCGACGAATTCGTCGATGCCTTCCCAGCGGTTTTCCAGCATGGTCATTATCCCTGTACAGCAATAAAGTTTTGCTTTCGCCTGGATTATTAATCAGACAGCCATGTTTTACACTGCTGCAATCAATTTTTAACCCCCTGGAGAAACCCGGATGATCAAGTCCCGCGCCGCCGTAGCCTTCGAAGCCAAGAAGCCCCTTGAGATCGTGGAAGTGGACGTCGCCATGCCCAAGGCTGGCGAGGTGCTGTTGCGGGTGGTTGCCTCCGGCGTGTGCCACACCGATGCCTATACGTTGTCGGGTGCGGACCCGGAAGGCATTTTTCCGTCGATCCTGGGTCACGAAGGCGGCGCAGTGGTCGAAGCCATCGGCGAGGGCGTAACTTCAGTCGCTGTCGGCGATCATGTGATCCCGCTGTACACCCCGGAATGCGGCAAGTGCAAATTCTGCCTGTCGGGCAAGACCAACCTGTGCCAGGCCATCCGTTCTACCCAAGGCAAAGGCCTGATGCCGGATGGCACTACGCGCTTTTCCTACAAGGGCCAGCCGATTTTCCACTACATGGGCACGTCGACGTTCTCCGAGTACACCGTGTTGCCGGAAATCTCCGTGGCCAAGATTCCTAAGGAAGCGCCGCTGGAAAAAGTCTGCCTGCTTGGTTGCGGCGTCACCACAGGCATCGGCGCGGTGCTCAACACCGCCAAGGTCAAACCGGGTGACACCGTGGCTATCTTCGGGCTGGGCGGTATCGGCCTGTCGGCCGTGATCGGCGCGGTCAAGGCCAAGGCCGGTCGCATCATTGCCATCGACATCAACCCGGCCAAGTTCGAAATCGCCAAGCAACTGGGGGCTACCGACTGCATTAACCCGAAGGATTACGACCGCCCAATCCAGGACGTGATTGTCGATTTGACCGACGGCGGCGTGGACTTTTCCTTCGAGTGCATCGGCAATGTGCAACTGATGCGTGCGGCGCTTGAGTGCTGCCATAAAGGCTGGGGCGAGTCGGTGATCATCGGCGTGGCCGGTGCCGGCCAGGAAATCGCTACGCGTCCGTTCCAACTGGTCACCGGGCGCGTCTGGCGCGGTTCGGCATTCGGTGGCGTGCGTGGGCGCACAGAGCTGCCAAGCTACGTGGAAATGGCCCAGACCGGTGAGATCCCGCTGGACACCTTCATCACCCACACCATGGGCCTTGAAGATATCAACAAAGCGTTTGACCTGATGCATGAAGGCAAGAGCATTCGTACCGTCATTCACTTCTGAGGTCGGCCATGAGTCTGGAAAACCTGTCATGCCAGAAGAGCTTCGGCGGCTGGCATAAACGCTACAAGCATCATTCCGATGTGCTCGGTTGCGACATGACCTTCGCCGTCTATCTGCCGCCGCAAGCAGAGCAGGGCGGTAAGTTGCCGGTACTGTACTGGCTGTCCGGCTTGACCTGCACCGATGAGAACTTCATGCAGAAGGCTGGCGCCCAGCGCATGGCCGCCGAGCTGGGTTTGATTATCGTCGCACCGGATACCAGCCCGCGCGGCCCCGGTGTGCCGGACGATCCGGACAACGCCTGGGACTTCGGCCTCGGCGCTGGTTTCTATCTGAACGCCACGCAGGAGCCCTGGGCCCAGCACTATCGGATGCATGACTACGTAGTGCAGGAGTTGCCGGCCTTGGTGGAGGCGCATTTCCCGGCGTCGGCTAAACGCGGCATCAGCGGTCACTCCATGGGCGGACATGGCGCATTGGTATGCGCGCTGCGTAACCCGGGACGCTACCAATCGGTGTCGGCGTTTTCGCCAATCAACAATCCGATGGACTGCCCCTGGGGCCAGAAAGCTTTTTCCCGTTACCTGGGCGAAGAGCGTTCCAAGTGGCGTGAATGGGATGCCTGCGTGCTGATCAGCGAAGCCTCGGAAAAACTGCCGCTACTGGTGGACCAGGGCGATCGTGACGACTTCCTTGCGGTTCAGCTCAAGCCCGAGGCCCTGCAGCAAGCGGCCAAGGCGGCCAACCATCCGTTGGAACTGCGCCTGCAACCTGGCTACGACCACAGCTACTTTTTCATCGCCAGCTTCATCGAAGACCATTTGCGCCATCATGGTCGTGCTTTGCTCGGTTAATGTGAGGCAAAAGTAGGTAGAATCACGCCCTGAATTAAATCGGGGCGTTTTTTTATGCGTATTGGCCACGGCTACGATGTGCACCGTTTCGCTGAGGGCGATTTCATCACCTTGGGCGGCGTGCGCATCGCACACCACCATGGGTTGCTGGCTCATTCCGACGGCGACGTTGTCTTGCATGCCTTGAGCGATGCCTTGCTCGGCGCGGCGGCATTGGGCGATATCGGCAAGCACTTTCCGGACACCGATCCGACCTTCAAAGGTGCGGACAGTCGTGTGTTGCTGCGCCATGTGGTCGGGTTGATCCATGCCAAGGGCTGGAAGGTCGGCAACGTCGACAACACCATCGTGGCCCAGGCGCCCAAGATGGCCCCCCATATCGAAGCGATGCGTGCGCTGATTGCCGCAGACCTGCAAATTGAACTGGATCAAGTCAACGTGAAAGCCACCACCACCGAAAAGCTCGGATTTACCGGTCGTGAAGAGGGCATCGCCGTGCACTCCGTTGCCTTGTTGCTGCGCGCATGAACGATTTGCAACTGCTGGGCCCGCGGGCCTACGGCGAGGCCTTGGGCAGCGCGGTGCTGAAGGCGACGGCAGAAGACTTCCAGGTTGATGAGGTGCTGGACATTCCGTTGACTGGTGACGGTGAGCACCTGTGGCTGTGGGTGGAAAAGCGCGGCTTGAATACTGAAGAGGCCGCACGGCGTATCGCCAAGGCCGCCGGTGTGCCGCTGCGCACCGTCAGCTATGCCGGGCTCAAGGACCGTCAGGCCCTGACCCGCCAATGGTTCAGCGTACAGTTGCCCGGCAAGGCCGACCCGGACCTGAGCGGTGCGGAAAACGACACCCTCAAGATCCTGAAAACCACCCGCCACAAGCGCAAGTTGCAACGTGGTGCGCATTCGGCCAACGGCTTTACCTTGCGTCTGACCCAACTGGCCGGCGATACCGCCGCCATCGACGCGCGTTTGCAGTTGATTGCCCGGCATGGCATTCCCAATTATTTCGGCGCCCAGCGCTTTGGCCACAACGGTGGCAACGTGGTGGATGCCCGTGAATGGGCTGCTCGCAAGGCCCTGCCGGAGCAACGCAACGTGCGTTCGCGGTTGCTGTCCACCGCTCGTAGCTACTTGTTCAACAAAGTGCTGGCAGCGCGTGTCGCCGACGGTTCCTGGCAGCGCGCCCAGGTGGGTGACCTGCTGGCCTTTACCGACAGTCGCAGCTTTTTCCCTGCCGGGGAGGCTGAATGCAGCGACCCGCGCCTGGCGATCCTGGACTTGCACCCGACTGGCCCACAATGGGGCGAAGGCGACTCGCCGGCGAAAGGTCTTACGCATGATCTGGAACAATCTGTCGCTGCCAGCGAATCCGACCTACGTGATTGGCTGGTGAATGCAGGAATGAGCCAGGAACGTCGCATTCTGCGACTGCCCATTGGCGGGTTGACGTGGCATTATCCCGGGCCTGACATTCTGCAATTGGAATTCGTCCTGCCGGCCGGATGCTTCGCCACTGTCTTGGTGCGCGAGCTTGTTGATCTGGTGCCGGTGGGGCAGACGGACAGCCCATGCGTATTCTGATATCAAACGATGACGGTGCCACCGCACCCGGTCTTGCCGCGCTCTATGCTGCGCTGCAGGATTACGCCGAGTGCGTGGTGGTTGCCCCCGACCAGGACAAGAGCGGCGCCAGCAGTTCGCTGACGCTCGACCGTCCGCTGCACCCGCAGGTTCTGGCCAATGGCTTTATCAGCGTAAACGGCACCCCCACCGACTGCGTGCACCTGGCAATCAACAGTTTGCTGGAGCATGAGCCGGACCTGGTGGTGTCGGGAATCAACCTGGGCGCCAACCTGGGTGATGACGTGCTGTATTCCGGCACCGTGGCGGCGGCCCTTGAAGGGCGCTTCCTGGGGCGCACCGCGTTCGCCTTTTCCTTTGCTTCGCGGCAACTGGATAACCTGGCGACCGCGGCGTATTTCGCGCGCAAGCTGGTGCAGGCCCATGAGTCTCTGGACCTGCCGCCGCGTACGGTACTCAACGTGAATATTCCCAATCTGCCCCTCGACCGTATCCGCGGTATCCAGCTGACACGCCTGGGCCATCGCGCGCGCGCGGCGGCGCCCCTGAAGGTGGTCGACCCGCGCGGCAAGGAAGGCTATTGGATCGCCGCGGCCGGTGATGCCGAGGATGGCGGGGAAGGCACGGATTTTCATGCGGTGATGCAAGGCTATGTGTCAATTACCCCGTTGCAATTGGATCGCACCTTCAGTGATGCCTTCAGTGGCCTCGATGGCTGGCTGGAGGGACTGCGTTGATGGCTCGTGAACAAGACGACTTGTTGCGCCGTGGCATCGGGATGACTTCCCAGCGCACCCGGGAGCGGTTGATCCAGCGTCTGTACGAAGAAGGCTTGTCCAACGCCCAGGTGCTGGAAGTGATTCGGCGTACGCCGCGGCACCTGTTTGTCGATGAGGCCCTGGCGCACCGCGCCTATGAAGACACGGCGTTGCCTATCGGCCACAACCAGACCATCTCCCAGCCCTACATGGTTGCGCGCATGAGCGAGCTGTTGCTGGCGGCCGGGCCCCTGGACAAGGTGCTGGAGATCGGCACCGGCTCCGGTTACCAGACAGCTGTGCTGTCACAGTTGGTAGAGCGAGTGTTTTCGGTAGAGCGCATCAAGGTGCTGCAGGACCGTGCCAAGGAGCGCCTGGTAGAACTGAACCTGCGCAACGTGGTGTTTCGCTGGGGCGATGGCTGGGAAGGCTGGCCGGCGCTGGCGCCGTACAACGGCATTATTGTCACCGCCGTGGCCACCGATGTGCCTCAAGCTCTGTTGGATCAGTTGGCGCCGGGCGGGCGGCTGGTCATCCCGGTGGGCTCCGGCGAAGTGCAACAGTTGATGCTTATTATCCGCGAGGAAGAAGGTTTTTCCCGGCACGTGCTGGGCGCGGTGCGCTTCGTGCCGCTGTTGAATGGCCCCTTGGCCTGAGCATTTATTCCCTGGCAGTGAATTCTGCTGGCGAGGATGTGTCTTACGCCGGGGTCTATTGAATCAACAGGCTTGGCAGCCGCAATTGAACAAGATGAATTTTTCGTTTCAGTCGGGTGCCAGTAAAAAGCCAATGCCCAGTTATACTTGCGTCATATTTCAAGCCTGATCCAGGCGTTAACGTTCAGCCACCACAAAGGGAGCGGCGGGTGAGTCTCACAGGTCCTGCGCAGCGAATGAGTAAAACAAGCTTTCAGCGACTGGTGCTTGGCCTTGTCTTGAGTTCCTTATTGGCCGCCTGCTCGAGCACTCCATCGGGCGGTGCGCGTGTCGTTGACCGCACCAACGCAGCACCGCAGCGGCCCACGGTGACCACGGGCCAGTATGTGGTGCGCAAAGGCGACACACTGTTCTCCATTGCCTTCCGTTATGGCTGGGACTACAAGGCGCTGGCCGCTCGTAACAACATTCCCGTGCCCTACACCATTCATCCAGGGCAGACCATTCGTTTCGATGGCCGCACAGGTTCGGCGGCTACGGCAGTTGTGACAAAGTCGGGATCTTCGCCATCGTCTTCGAGCAAAACCACCGTCATCACCCGGCCTGCAGGCAGTGCTTCGCCTAGCGTTGCAAGCAAGCCCGCACCCGCGCCGTTGCCACCTGCAGGGCCGGCGCCGACCGGCTGGGGATGGCCTTCAAATGGCGTACTGATTGGAAAATTCTCTTCAAACGGTAGTTTGAATAAAGGCATTGATATCGCCGGGGATTTGGGACAGCCTGTTTTAGCTGCGTCTGATGGGACGGTGGTGTACGCCGGGAGTGGTCTACGGGGCTACGGCGAGCTGGTCATCATCAAACACAGCGATACCTACGTCAGTGCCTACGGTCATAACCGCAGGCTGTTGGTTCGGGAGGGGCAGCAGGTCAAAGTCGGACAGACAATTGCCGAAATGGGTTCAACGGGCACAGACCGGGTGAAACTGCACTTTGAGATTCGCCGCCAAGGGAAGCCTGTAGATCCGCTGCAATTCCTGCCCCGTCGTTGATGTGTTGCACAGCCTGTTCCCTCACGTAGAAGGAACAGGCTCCAGCGTTGCCAAGGATAAAGGCGTCGCTTGAGCTTGAGGTCGAACTCACCAAAGGACTATAACAATGGCTCTCAGTAAAGAAGCGCCGGAGTTTGACATCGACGATGAGGTTCTCCTTATGGAGGCCGGCATCGATACGGATCCGATGTCAGATAATGAAGGAGCGGCACCACCTTCAGTTCGTACCAAATCCAGGAACGCCTCCGCGTTAAAGCAACACAAGTACATTGACTACACTCGGGCGCTCGATGCGACTCAGTTGTACCTCAATGAAATCGGCTTTTCCCCTCTGCTCACTCCCGAAGAAGAAGTCCATTTTGCGCGCTTGTCGCAGAAGGGCGATCCGGCTGGGCGCAAACGCATGATTGAAAGCAATCTGCGCCTGGTGGTGAAAATCGCCCGACGCTACGTCAATCGTGGGCTGTCGCTGCTGGACTTGATCGAAGAGGGCAACCTGGGCTTGATTCGGGCGGTGGAGAAGTTCGACCCCGAGCGGGGCTTCCGCTTCTCGACGTATGCCACCTGGTGGATTCGCCAGACCATCGAACGGGCGATCATGAATCAGACCCGCACGATCCGGCTGCCGATCCATGTGGTCAAGGAGCTCAACGTCTACCTGCGGGCGGCGCGTGAGCTGACGCAAAAACTCGATCATGAACCTTCGCCTGAAGAGATCGCCAACCTGCTGGAAAAACCGGTAGGGGAGGTCAAGCGCATGCTGGGCCTTAACGAGCGTGTATCGTCGGTCGATGTCTCGCTGGGGCCGGATTCGGATAAAACCCTGCTGGACACCCTGACGGATGATCGCCCGACCGATCCCTGCGAGCTGTTGCAGGACGATGATCTTTCCCAAAGTATTGACCAGTGGCTGTCAGAGCTTACGGACAAGCAGCGTGAGGTGGTGATTCGCCGCTTCGGCCTGCGTGGTCACGAGAGCAGCACCCTGGAAGATGTAGGCCTGGAGATTGGCCTGACCCGTGAGCGGGTGCGGCAGATCCAGGTGGAGGGCCTCAAGCGCTTGCGTGAGATCCTTGAGAAGAATGGCTTGTCGAGTGAGTCGTTGTTCCAGTAAGCGACGCAGCTTGAAAGCTTGAAAGCTTGAAAGCTTGGATGTGGGAGGGGGTACGCCCCCCTCCCACATTTTTTATGCCCGGCTTTTGTTCAGGCCTCTCTCAAAATCCAGGCATAAAAAAACCCCGCTTTTAAGGGCGGGGTTTTTTCGACTGAGTCAGTACAAGTTAGATAACTTGAACTTCTTCAGCTTGCATGCCTTTCTGACCGCGGGTAGCGATGAAAGAAACCTGTTGGCCTTCTTTCAGGCTTTTGAAGCCGTCGGATTGGATAGCTTTGAAGTGAACGAACAGGTCGTCACCGGATTGTGGAGTGATGAAGCCGAAGCCTTTTTCATCGTTGAACCACTTAACGGTACCAGTTTGGCGATTAGACATGGTGTAACTCCTTGGACAAAGTTAACTGCGACTCAGGAAAAGCCCTGGCCGAGACTGAGTGCAAAGAGCAGGAAAAATTCTTGGAGATGGTTGGATCGAAATTCAACATATCGTGTAGAGATTCTCAGTGACACAAGCAGCACAGTGGCGCCACCTTAACCCTTTTTCCGGAACGTGCCAATGGTATTTCCGAAGGTTTCTCTATTTTCGTGACTGGCGGTGGTATTTACAGCCATCCCTGACGGCAATCCCGGCCCCGGCCGCGTTGGCTGAGGCTTATAGCGGGCAGGGCTTTGATCAAGAAAACCCTTGCGGCCTTTGAACCCCAAGGCTGGCCCCGGTAAGATGGCCCACAGATTTTTCCACCTCGCTATTCAGGACACCGCCATGAGCATCAAATCGGACAAGTGGATTCGCCGCATGGCGCAGGAACACGGCATGATCGAGCCGTTCGTCGAGCGCCAGATTCGTGGCGAAGGTGACGAGCGGGTGATTTCGTACGGGGTCTCCAGCTATGGCTATGACGTGCGTTGCGCCGATGAATTCAAGGTGTTCACCAACATCAATTCGGCGATTGTCGATCCGAAGAACTTCGATGAAAAAAGCTTCGTCGACGTCAAGAGCGACGTGTGCATCATCCCGCCCAACTCCTTCGCCCTGGCGCGTACCGTGGAATTCTTCCGCATTCCCCGCGACGTATTGACCATCTGCCTGGGTAAAAGCACTTACGCTCGTTGCGGCATTATCGTCAACGTCACCCCGCTTGAGCCGGAGTGGGAAGGTCATGTGACCCTGGAGTTCTCCAACACCACCACCTTGCCGGCAAAGATCTATGCCAATGAGGGCGTGGCACAGATGCTATTCCTGCAGTCCGACGAGGCTTGTGAAGTGTCCTACAAAGACCGCGCCGGCAAGTACCAGGGCCAGCGTGGCGTCACTCTCCCACGCGCTTGATCGAAAGCTCCTACGGTTAAAGGGAATTAGTCTGCACAAAGTGACTCTATTCAGGTGTACTGCCTCGGCGCGTGCAAAACGCGTCGGGCCACGCTTGAGGAGTACCTTATGAAGATCGACCCGCGAATCAGCGCAGAACTCGCCCGGCTTGAACCCAACCAGATTGGTGTTCTGGCCTGGTCCCTGATGGCTAACCCCGCTCACGCGGGCGGCATTCCCCCCGGCCAACCAGAGCCCGATTACCCACAGCCCACCGAACCAGGTGAGCCTACCCTGCCTGACGAGCCACCACCGGCCCCCGTCGCCTGATATTCGGACGGCCGGTCAGCACTTCACTGAATCGGCCAAACGGTTTGATCGCCGATCACAAAGATTCGGCGGTCATCACCCTGCTCCACGGCATAACCTCCCGTAAATGCGCCAAACGCCGGCAGCAGGCTGACCCGCTCACCGATCTGGAAGCACGGCAGGCGCAAGCGCTGACGGCCTTTGCCGCGCAAGCGATACACCGGATGCACGTGCCCCGCCAATACGTGGTGGCTGGGGTGAACGTCGGGTTCGTGTTGCAAGGCGAAAGGGCCCATCAATAGCGGCTCCGGGACCACCTCAATTCTCAAGTCGTCCGGGGGATCGCCGGCGCGTTTATCGTGATTACCGCGAATCAAGGTCAAGGCCAGTTCGCCATTGCGTGCACGCCAGGCCCGGATCGCGCTGAGGGTGCCGCTGGCGTGAGAACCTGGGCCATGCAGGAAGTCACCGAGAAAGATCAACTGCGCGCACGGCAGTGCCGACAACAGCCTGTCCAGGCGTTCCAGATTGGTCGTGGTGGTGCCCTGGGGCACAGGTTGTCCCAGGCTGCGATAGGCCGATGCTTTGCCAAAGTGCGCATCGGCAATAAGCAGGCACTGACGAGCGGGCCAGTACACGGCCTTGTCCGCCAATAACCACAGTTCTTCGCCTGCAAGCGTCAGTGCACAATGCATCAAGCTTTTCCTTTGTCGGCGACTTTTTCCAGGTCCTTGACCATCCGTGCGATGCGCTCCGACAACTTCTCCGAACTCATGCTTTCGCGCATTCGTTCCACCAACAGCGGGAAGGCCAGGGGCGTGGGCCGCTGAATCGTATGCACGTCCAGTTTCAGTGCCGATAGATGACTTAATGTCTCTTCCAGCCGACGAATATCCAACTCATCGCGCAAGACTTCTTCCCCTGCCTGGGCCAGCAGCAGGTTCTGCGGGTCATATTGCTTGAACACTTCAAAGAATAATCCGCTGGAAGCCTGCACCTGCCGCGTGCTTTTCGGCGCACCGGGATACCCGGCAAACACCAGCCCGGCGATCCGCGCGATTTCGCGAAAGCGGCGCAGGGCCAGTTCTCCTGCGTTAAGGCTGGCGGCCACATCCTCCAGCAAGCGCTGGGGGCTCAGCAACGCCGTATTCAACAACAACGACCAGTTCACCGGCGTGGCGCTCAACAGTTCCAGGCCATAATCATTCACGGCTATGGAGAAGGTCACCGGCTGCTGCTGACTGACCCGCCACGCCAGTAAGCTCGCCAGGCCCAGGTGTACCTGACGGCCGGCGAAGGGGTACAGAAACAGGTGCCAGCCTTCTCGCGATTGCAGGGTTTCGGCGAGCAGGTTGTCGCGCGTCGGCAGGCCAGACCAGCGCAGTTGGGTGTGCAACAACGGTTGTACCGCCTGCATCTCCGGGCCGTCGAAGTGCCCATGCGCCGCCGCATCAAAACGTTCGACCACCGCCTGGGCCAGTTCATTGGAAAGCGGCATACGCCCGCCATTCCAGCGTGGCACCGCGGCTTTTTTCGCGCTGCTGCGGCGCACGTAGGCGGTCATGTTTTCCACGCGCACCAATTCCAGCAAACGCCCGGCGAACAGAAACCCATCTCCCGGCTTGAGCCGCGCAATAAAGCCCTCTTCGACACTGCCCAGGTTCTTGCCGCCGCCACCCTTGCTCCAGAATTTCAACTGGATACTGGCATCACTGACGATGGTACCGACGCTCATGCGGTGACGGCGTGCCAGGCGGGCATCCGGGACACGCCAGATGCCATGCTCATCGGGCTCCACACGGCGGTAATCCGGATAGGCGGTAAGTGACAGGCCACCATGGCGTACAAACCCCAGGGCCCAGGCCCAATCCGCTTCGGTGAGATCGCGATAGGCCCAGGCGCCGCGCACTTCCGCCAGCAGCGCATCCGGGGTAAACCCACCCCCTAGGGCCATGCTGACCAAGTGTTGCACGAGCACATCCAGCGGCTTGTGTGGCGATTCCCGCGCTTCGATGCGCCGCTGCGCAATTGCATCCTGGGCGGCAGCAGCCTCCACCAGCTCCAGGCTATGGGTCGGCACCAGCGTCACCCGTGACGGCCGACCCGGTGCATGGCCGGAGCGCCCGGCGCGTTGCATCAGCCGCGCCACACCTTTCGCGGAGCCGATCTGCAACACTCGCTCCACCGGCAGGAAGTCCACACCCAAGTCGAGGCTGGAGGTGCACACCACCGCCTTGAGCTGCCCATCTTTCAATGCTCGCTCCACCCAATCCCGGGTCTCCCGCGATAACGAGCCGTGGTGCAGGGCAATCAATCCGGCCCAGTCCGGGCGGGCATCGAGAATCGCCTGATACCAGATCTCCGATTGCGCCCGGGTGTTGGTAAAGACCAGGCAACTGCTGCTGGCCTCTACCTCTGCGACCACTTGCGGCAACATCTTCAAGCCGATATGCCCGGCCCAGGGAAAGCGCTCGGTGACGGGCGGCAGCAAGGTGTCGACCTGCAGTGCCTTGGCCGTCTGCCCCTGTACATTGATCCCACCGCCCTGTGGGACCAGAACCTCCAAAGCGTGGGCCTGATTACCCAGCGTCGCGGAAATGCCCCACACCATCAACTCAGGATGCCAGCGCCGCAAGCGCGCCAGCGCCAGTTGCAACTGCACGCCGCGCTTATTGCCGATCAGCTCGTGCCATTCATCCACGATCACCATGCGCAGGTGCGCCAGGCTCGTCTCACTGTCGGCCCGTGCGAGCATCAGCGTCAGGCTTTCCGGGGTGGTGACCAGAGCGGTGGGTTGGCGGCGGGTCTGGCGTGCGCGCTCGCTGCTGCTGGTGTCGCCGGTACGCAGGCCCACGCTCCAGGGAATTTGCAGGGCGTCCAAGGGTGCCTGCAGGGCACGTGCGGAATCGGCAGCCAAGGCACGCATCGGCGTGATCCACAGCACCGTCAATGGTTCAGCGGGTGGCTTGCGCTTGCCGGTAGCGGGCGGGCGGGTGATGGCGAAACGGTTGAGGGCGGCGAACCACAAGGCATAGGTTTTACCTGCACCGGTACTGGCATGCAGCAGCCCTGACTGGCCAGCCTTGACCGCTGCCCATACATGTTTCTGAAAGGCGAACGGTTTCCAACCTTTGGCGGCAAACCATTGTTTGGCGAAATCGGGGTTTTTTGCCATGCGGCAGCGGACGCTCTGGAGGCTCTATTGCAGAGACCCTCCAGGCGTCACAAAGGTTTACTTCAAATTGCCACTTAGAAACTGCTGCAGGCGCTCGCTTTTCGGATTGCCCAGCACATCCTCGGGGGTGCCTTGCTCTTCCACCAGGCCCTTGTGCAGGAACAGCACCTGGCTTGAGACCTTGCGCGCAAAGCTCATCTCGTGAGTCACCATGATCATGGTGCGGCCTTCCTCGGCCAGGCCCTGGATCACCTTCAACACTTCACCCACCAGTTCCGGGTCGAGGGCCGAGGTGGGTTCATCGAACAGCATCACCTCAGGCTCCATCGCCAGGGCGCGGGCGATGGCTACCCGCTGTTGCTGGCCGCCAGACAGGAACGCCGGGTACTGATCGGCTACACGTGCCGGCAGCCCGACCTTGTCCAGATAGCGGCGGGCGCGGTCTTCGGCGTCTTTCTTGCTGCACCCCAGCACGCGGCGCGGAGCCATGGTGATGTTTTCCAGCACGCTCATATGGCTCCACAGGTTGAAGTGCTGGAACACCATCGCCAGCCGTGTGCGCAAGCGTTGCAGCTCGGCGTCGTCGGCCACGCGCATACCGTGGCGGTCGCTGACCATGCGGATCGCCTGGCCGTCCAGGGTCATGGCGCCATCGTTGGGGGTTTCCAGGAAGTTGATACAGCGCAGGAACGTGCTCTTGCCGGAGCCGCTGGCGCCGATCAGGCTGATCACGTCACCGGTCCTGGCCTTGAGCGAAACACCTTTGAGCACTTCATTGTCGCCATAGCTTTTATGCAGGCCTTCAACGGTCAGTTTGTACATGGGGCGTGCATCCTCAAGGCGAAAGTAGATAGCCGCTGCGGTAGGCCTGCGTGCCGGCGATATGGCCGATGACCATCCCGGCAGTGGCCATGCGTCGCAGCGAACGGGCGTACAGCAGGCCGGTGTGCTCGCAGCGCACCGGCGTTACGCGGTCGGTAATGGGATCGATGATTTCGGCGAGCAGTTGCCCGGCCTCCAGGTATTGACCCGGCAAGGCACTGAACACCAGCAAGCCGCCGACTGGGCTGGTGACGGGCTCCACACCCGCCAATGGCGTGGCCGGGTAAGCCAGGGCGGGCAGGGGCGTCACGTCGCCGGTAATGGCGCCGAAGTGGATCAGGTAATCGATGATGGCCTGGCAGTCCAGCGCGGCAAGAGCATGGTTTACATCGCCCTGGCCGCGCAGTTCGACGGTCACCGAAAAACTGCCCATGGGAATCGGGAAGCGCTCGCCGAAACGTTGCTGCAACTGCCACCACACCAGGGTGAAACACTCATCAAAGGACTGCCCGCCGGAGTCGGTGGCCAGCAGGTTGGCCTCGGAGCCGAGGTACCGGGCCAATGGCTCTACCTGTGGCCAGGCTTCAGGTGTGGTGTACAGGTGCGCCACGGCTTCGAAGTCGCAATGCAGGTCGAGCACCATGTCGGCATCACAGGCCAGGCGTTGCAGTACCAGGCGTTGGGATTGCAGTTGGGTCTGGGCGGTGTGCGCGGCGAGGGCGCTGGACAATGCGCTGCGGATCAAGCGGGCATTGTGCTGGGGATCATCGCCCAGCAGCTCTTCGACCTGGTTGCCGACCTCTTCGCCAAGGTCGACGAACAGGCGATTGAAGTTCTGCCCGCTTTCCAGTTCATAGCGGCCCAAGGGGATGTCCATTAACACTTGTTCGAGGCCCACCGGGTTGGCGACCGGCACCAGCACGATTTCGCTACGCAAGCGCCCGGCCGCGGCCAACTCGGCCAGGCGTACTTTCAAATGCCAGGCCACCAACATGCCCGGCAATTCATCGGCGTGCAGCGACGACTGGATGTAGACCTTGCCTGCGGCCTGCTGCGGGCCGAAGTGAAAACTGTGGATCTGCCGCGCCGTGCCGGGCACCGGCGCGATCAGGTCATGTCGCTGATGGCGCATGAAGGCTCCTTAGTGGCTCGGCCCGAGAAAGGCCAGCCAGCGGCGCTCCGCCAGGCGGAACAGGCCGACCAGGGCAAAGGTCACCGCCAGGTAGATCAACGCGGCGATGCCAAATGATTGAAAGGTCATGAAGGTGGCGGAGTTGGCGTCCCGTGCCACTTTGAGGATGTCCGGGATCGTTGCGGTAAACGCCACCGTGGTCGAGTGCAGCATCAGGATCACTTCGTTGCTGTAATAGGGCAACGCACGGCGCAGCGCTGACGGCATGATCACGTAGGCGTACAACTTCCAGCCGCTGAGGCCGTAAGCCTTGGCCGCCTCGACTTCGCCATGGGCCATGCTGCGGATCGCCCCGGCGAAAATCTCCGTGGTGTAGGCGCAAGTGTTGAGCGCGAAGGCCAGGATGGTGCAGTTCATCGCGTCGCGAAAAAACGCATCCAGCAGCGGTTGTTCGCGTACGGCGGCAATGCTGTAGATACCGGTGTAGCAGATCAGCAACTGGATATAGAGCGGCGTACCGCGAAACAGGTAGGTGTAGAACTGCACCGGCCAACGTACCAGGCGCTTGCGCGAGACGCGGGCGATGGACAGCGGGATCGACACCAGAAAGCCGATGACCAGTGCAGCCGTCAGCAACCACATCGTCATGGCAAGGCCGGTGATGTGCTGGCCGTCGCTATAAAGGAAGGGGCGCCAGTATTCCTGCAATAGCTCGATCATCGCACTGCCTCCCGGGCGCCGGCGGAGTAGCGACGTTCCAGACGGCGCAAGACAAAGTTGGAGGCGCTGGTGATCAACAGGTAGATCAGCGCGGCGAGTACCAGGAAGTAAAACAGTTGATAGGTACTTTTGCCCGCATCCTGGGCGGCTTTCACCAGGTCTGCCAGGCCGATGATCGATACCAGCGCGGTGGCCTTGAGCATCACCATCCAGTTATTGCCGATGCCCGGCAGGGCGAAGCGCATCATCTGCGGGAAGGTCACGTAGCGAAACCGCTGCCCGCGCTTGAGCCCGTAAGCAGTGGCGGCTTCCAGTTGGCCGCGGGGCACGGCGAGGATAGCGCCGCGAAACGTTTCGGTGAAATAGGCACCGTAGATAAAGCCCAGGGTGATCACCCCGGCGCTGAACGGGTCGATCTCGATGTATTCCCATTCCATGAAGTCGGTAAAGCTGCTGAGCCAGGTTTGCAGGCTGTAGAAAATCAGCAGCATCAGCACCAGGTCGGGCACCCCGCGAATCAGCGTGGTGTAGAGCTGGGCGGGGATACGCAGGAACGGCAGGCTGGACAGTTTGGCGCTGGCGCCGAGCAGGCCCAGCAGTACGCTGACGGCCAGGGACAGCACCGACAACTTGATGGTCATCCAGGTGCCTTGCAGCAACAGCGGGCCGAAACCCTTCAAGCTGAGCGCGCTCAACCCGAGGGTTTGCAACAGTTCTTCGAACATAAATCAGGACCTATGGCGATAGAAAAGCGCCCCTGCAGGGAGGGGCGCTCCAGGCATTATTTGCCGCTGTACAGGTTCAAATCGCCAAAGTGTTTCTTCTGGATGGTGGCGTAGGTGCCATCATCGTGTAACGCTTTGATACCTTTATCCAAAAGCGCCTTCAGTTCAGTGTTACCTTTTTTGATACCGACAGCGGTTTTCGACGGCAGCAACGGGTCGTCAATGGCGGCGCTGACTTCATAACCGGCGCCAGCCGGCGACTTGAGAAAGCCCAGTTCGGCTTGCAGCATGTCCTGCACCGACGCGTCGAGGCGGCCGGAGGTCAGGTCGGCATACACCTGATCCTGGTTGGCGTAGGCCTTGGTGGTTACTCCGGCTTTGTCCAGCACGGCCTTGGCGTAGGCTTCCTGGATGGTGCCTTGCTCGTAGCCCACAGACTTGCCCTTGAGGGACTCAGGTGTCGAGTAGCCAGCCCCTTTCTTGAACACCAGCGACGTGGGGCCGGAGAACAGCTCGGTGGAGAAGTCGATTGCCTTTTCGCGCACCGGCGTTACGGTCATGGACGAAATCACGCCATCGAACTTGTTGGCCTTGAGGCCTGGGATCATGCCGTCGAAGTCACTTTCAACCCACTTGCACTTGACCTTCAGCTCCGCGCAGATCGCATTGCCCAGGTCGATATCGAAGCCCACCAGGCTGCCGTCGGCGGCTTTGGATTCGAACGGTGCGTAGGACGGGTCGACACCAAAACGCAATTCCTTGTATTCCTTGGCGGTAGCGACACCAGCGGCCATGCACAGAGCCAGTGCAGAAAGGGTCAGCAATGCTTTTTTCATTATGTATTCCCTGGAAACCAAGATAAGCGCTTGTGGCGCGTTTAGGACTGTTACTGAACGGTGTCAGACGCAGCACAAGTAGCAATTTCTGCACCATAGTTCCGGATGGGCTTTTTAAAAGGTGGGATAAGGCAAGGCTGAGTGTAGGAGATGCCCGAAAATGGGCATCTGAAAATGAGTGCACCATTGCAGGTCTGTGGGGATCCCAATGTGGGAGGGAGCAAGCCCCCGCCCACAGGGATTTATGTCAAGTCAGTAGGTCTTGCAGTGTGGCGAGGTTGTCAGCCTCTTCCACCGTCTTGTCCTGACGCCAGCGCAACATGCGCGGAAACCGCACCGCAATCCCGCTCTTATGCCGCTTGGACAGGGCGATACCCTCAAACCCCAATTCAAACACCATGCTTGGCGTCACGCTGCTGACCGGGCCGAACTTCTCCACGGTGGTTTTGCGCACAATCGCATCGACCTTGCGCATTTCCTCGTCGGTCAGCCCGGAATAGGCCTTGGCGAACGGCACCAACGTGCGCTCGCTGCCCGGCGGGCCGTCCCATACCGCGAAGGTGTAGTCGCTGTACAGGCTGGCGCGCCGGCCATGGCCGCGCTGGGCGTAGATCAACACCGCGTCGACGCTGAAGGGGTCGACCTTCCATTTGAACCACAGGCCCATGTCCTTGGTGCGGCCCACACCGTACAGGCCCTTGCGATCCTTGAGCATCATGCCTTCAACACCAAGGCTGCGAGAGGCTTCGCGTTGGGTCGCCAGCGCTGCCCAGGTTGGCCCCTCGATCAGCGGCGAAGGCAACAGCACCGGTTGGTTGCACGCGGCAATCACCTGTTCCAATTGCGTGCGGCGCTCGGCCTGGATGTGGTTGCGCCAGTCGTCGCCCTGATACTCCAGCAGGTCGTAAGCGAGCACGGCGACGGGCGCATCCTCAAGTACCTTTTTACTCAGGGTTTTGCGACCGATCCGCTGTTGCAGCAGCGCGAAGGGTTGCACCGCGTCTTTCCACACCACGATTTCGCCATCGATCACCGTGCCGTCGGGCAGGCCACTGACCAGGCTGTGAAGCTCGGGGAAACGCTCGGTCACCAACTCTTCGCCTCGTGACCAGATCCACAGGCGCCCCTCGCGCTTGACCAACTGCGCACGGATGCCATCGAACTTCCATTCCACCTGCCAGTCGGCGGGGGGGCCGAGCAGGCTGTCGAATTGCTCGACGGGTTGCGCCAGCCCGTGGGCGAGAAAAAACGGATATGGCTGCCCGCCACGTTGTGCATGTTCGTCGGATGATTCGGCAGCGATCAGCTTGAGATAACCCTCGGCTGTAGGGCGGTTGGACAGGTCGGTATAGCCCACCAACCGCTGCGCCACGCGCTTGCTATCCAGATTGGCCATGGCGGCAAGGGCGCGGGTAACCAGGAGTTTGGAGACGCCGACGCGAAAGCTGCCGGTGATCAACTTGATGCACACCATCAGGCTCGGTTGATCCAGTTGCGCCCATAACGCAGGCAGGCGCTCGGCAAGGTCCATGGGTGAAAGGCCGCGCAGAGGCAGCAGTTTTTCTTCCAGCCACACGGCAAGCCCGTCTTCAGAGCTGTAGGTCGATTCGGGGAGCAGCAGGGAGATGGTTTCGGCCAGGTCGCCTACGGACTGGTAGCTCTCTTCAAACAGCCACGGCTCGATGCTCGCCGCGTCAGTCGCCATATCCCTGAGCAAGCGTGTGGGCACCAGTTGCCGTGGTCGCCCGCCGGAGAGGAAGTACACCGCCCATGCTGCATCTTCCGGCGGCGCTTGCAGGAAGTAGGCTTGCAGGGCTGCGAGCTTGGCATTGCTGGAGGTGGTGGCGTCGAGGTTGGCGTACAACTCGGCGAAGGCTTTCATGCCGTGGCCTCTTCTTCGTCATCACCGTATTCGGTGCTGAAGCCCTGGGCGTCCAGGCCCTTTTCTCGCAGGTGGCGTACCAGCACGCCGACCGAACCGTGGGTAACCATCACCCGTTCGGCACCGGTTTGTTCGATGGCCCACAACAGCCCGGGCCAATCGGCGTGGTCCGACAGCACAAAGCCGCGATCCACCCCGCGCCGGCGTCGTGTACCGCGCAGGCGCATCCAGCCGCTGGCGAAGGCGTCGCTGTAGTCGCCAAAACGGCGCATCCAGGTGCTGCCGCCGGCGGAGGGCGGGGCGATGATCAAGGCTTGGCGCAGCAACGGGTCGGTCTTCTTGAAATCCCCGGCATACAGGGTTTCGGGAATGTAGATGCCGGCCTCGCGGTAGACCCGGTTCAACGGCTCGACGGCGCCATGGCTGAGGATCGGACCGATGCTGGCGTCGAGGCCATGCAGAATGCGCTGGGCCTTGCCGAAGGAATAGCAGAACAGCACGCTGGCCTTGCCAATGGCGATATTGGCCTGCCACCAGTCATTGATCCCGGCAAAGATCTGCGCTTGGGGCTGCCATCGGTAGATCGGCAGGCCAAAAGTGGATTCGGTGATAAAGGTGTGGCAACGCACCGGCTCGAAAGGCGCGCAGGTGCCATCGGGTTCGACCTTATAGTCGCCGGACGCGACCCAGACTTCACCCTGATATTCCAGGCGCACCTGAGCCGAACCGAGCACGTGACCGGCTGGATGGAAACTCAAGGTAACACCTTGATGCACCAACTGCTCGCCATAGGCCAGTGTTTGCAGGTTGATGTCCTGGCCCAGGCGCCAGCGCAGGATACCTTCGCCGGGGGTGGCGGCCAGGTAATGTTGGTTGCCGGTGCGGGCGTGGTCGCCGTGGGCGTGGGTGATCACGGCGCGCTCCACCGGGCGCCAGGGGTCGATATAGAAATCACCCGCAGGGCAATAGAGGCCTTCGGGGCGGGCGATGACGAGGTCCATGGGGTGACCGGGGAGATGGGCTTGTTAGTTATGAGGCGGGGCTGGTTGCAGAAGTTCTATCTGAATGCATGGGATCCAAATGTGGGAGGGGGCTTGCTCCCGATAGCAGTAGTTCAGTCAATGAATGTGTTGACTGTCACACCGCTATCGGGAGCAAGCCCCCTCCCACATTTGGATTCGGTTTCTGCTGGGAAACCGGGTTACTTGCCGGGCGTCAGGGTCAACCTAATCTTGCCATACACCTTTTCAAAGTTCTGCGGCTGCATCGGGAAGCTCAGGTATTGCGCCTTGAGCGCCGGGTCGATGCCGTTGGCATAGTTCGGGCTGGCCGGGTTGCCGGACTGGCCGATACCGCCCTGGCCCAGCATGGGTTCGGCCAGGCCGAAGTCGATGATCATGCGCAGCGCCGACACCTGGGTGGTGTTGAAATCCTCGCCCCAGTTATACGGCGCCGGGTTCAAGGTGTTGTGGTCGCCACCGCTGGCAAAGGGGCCGCGGATGACCTGGCCGCTGGTGTTTTTCCACGTGGTGCTGTGCAGCTTGCCCCACTGCCAGGCTTTGTTATCGGCACCCAGTTGGCTGTCACCGGCAGAGATAGCGGCGGCAAGCGTGCGGGCCAGGATCGCCGGTTTGTCTTCTTTTTGCGCGGTCCGCGTGTCATCCCAGAACGGGCTGTCTTCGCGGCCCAGCAGGTGGTCGGCGATGGCTGAGTAGGACAGGCTGGCGTTGCTGACAAAGGCTTTCCAGCTGGCGCTGCCTTGCGGGCCGAGTTTGTCGAGGAAAATCTGCCTGGCGCTTTCCTGCAGGAACAGCTCGTAGATTGCCGCGTCAGCCGAGGTTGGCGCAAGGCGACCATCGAATGCCATCAGGCGCTCCAGTGCTTCGCGAGCCTTGGCGCGCTCCGCTGGCGGCAGGGCGTCGATTGCCTGTTTGAGCGGCTGGGCCATGCCCGGGGCCTGGAACATGCTCTTGAGCTTGGCGGCGAAGGTCGTGGTCTGGTCGTATTGCATGGCAATCAGGCTGCGGCTGTCATGCTTGCCGGCACCGGCCAATTGCGCCAGACGTTCGCTGCGCTCCGGTGCGTCCCAGGAGTTGGACAACTGCATCCCGTAGCCACGCGGTGCGGTGCGCTGGTTGGCCGTGCCGATCCAGCCCTGGGCCGGGTCCTGGTCGTAGGGGTGCAGCATCGCATCGGCATAACCGTCCCAGTCAAAGCGCGTGTCCCAACCCGGCGATGGCAACAGGCCCTCGCCCTCGCGGCGGTTGGGGAAGCGGCCGGTGACTTGCCAGCCGATATTGCTGGCGTCGGCAAAGATCATGTTCAACGCGATGGCGCGAATCTCGCGAGTGGCGTCCGAGGCCTTGCCGGCGTTTTGCGCACGGGACAGGTCGAAGAACGCATCCAGGCTCTTGTCGTCCTTGAAATCGGCAGTCTGCAGGGCCAGGCCGAGACCGCTGGTGAGGGCCTGGCTGCTATTGAGCAGCGCGCCGTGACGGGTTTCGTACACCGTTTCGCGAATCGAGCGCTGGCCCTTGATGAAGAAGGTTTCGTTGCGCACGCCAGCCGGCAGCCATTTGCCGTTGTTCTCGTAGTACAACGCGCTGCCCTGGCGCTTGACCTTCTCCAGGAACAGGTCTTGGGTGTCGCCCTTGACCGTGCTCATGCTCCACGCCACCTTGCCGTTGAAACCGGATAGCAGGGTCGGCAGGCCAGCGATCGAGGCACCCACGGCCTGATATTTAGGTGCGCGAATCTGCACGTAGCTCCATGGCGACGGGGCTTGTGGCGTGGCGGCGATATCGTTGGCCAGCAGGCTTTTGCCGCTGCGGCTGCGTTGCGGGGCGATGGCCCAGTTGCTTGAGGTGGTGACCCCGAGCGTGTTGAGGCCGCTCAACTGCTGGCTTACCGTGTCCAGGGCGGCGAGGCCGCTGATCTGCCCCAGGTTCACGCCCTTGAGCTTGTCGGCCTCGGCCAGCGGCACGGCTTCGTCCGGCGCGCTTGGGATGAGCCAGGCGAGTTTGTCGACGCCGACCTTTTGCGCCAGCACCAAGGACGAAATCTCTTCCTGCAGGTTGCTCGACTCGCTGAAATTGAGCAGGCAGAACAGCAGCGCCGAGTCTTCCGGCTTCCAGTATTCGGGTGTGTAACCGCTTTGGGCCAGGTCCGCCGGCAGCTTGTCGCGATAGCGGAACAGGTAGGCATTGACGCCCCGGGCATACACTTCAAAGAAGCGCTTGAGGCGCGGCGACGAGGCGTTGTACAGCTCGCCCGCGCTTTTCTTGAGGTTGACCGCACGCATGAAACGGTCGACATCCAGCACTTGAGGCCCGGACATTTCCGCCAGGCGGCCCTGTGCCAGCAGGCGCAAGGTGACCATCTGGGTAATGCGATCGCTGGCGTGCACATAACCAAGGCTGAACAGCGCGTCGTGGAAGGTGTTGCTTTCGATCAGCGGCATGCCTTGGGCATTGCGGCGTATCGATACATTCTGTGCCAGGCCCTTGATTGGCTGTACGCCAGCCACGGGTGGCAGGGTGTCCTGGGTGTTCTGGAGCTGGCAACCCGCCAGGCCCAAGGCACTGGCCACTGCCGCGGCAACGCCGAACCGGGGAAGAAAGTGTAAGAGGGCTGGCGAGGCCATGGCAAAGCTCCTGCGGGGGGTAGCGTCAGTAAAGGCGCTACGTTAGTGAGCGCGGCGAAACGACGCAAGCGGGAGTTGTGTAATTGCGTGAGTGCTCAAGCTATGTGCAAATCAATGTAGGAGGGAGAAAGCCCCCTCCCACATTTTGATCATCAGTGCGGCTTATGCGCCATGGCACTTCTTGAATTTCTTCTCGCTGCCGCACGGGCAAGGATCGTTGCGGCCAACATCCTTCAAGGCGTTGCGCACCGGTTCCTGGTGAGCGTGGCCGCAGTTCGGCCCGTGGACATGGCCGTGGTCGTGATCATGGTGATCGTGATCGTGGTTGCAGTCAGGACCATGGACATGGGGTTGCTGAGTCATCGATGTTGCTCCGGAATAAAATCGCCGGGGATTATCTCGCCATTGTGAGCCACCTGCACGTCATTACCGATGAATAATCCGGTTTTCAGCTCGCCCTCCAGGCGATAGGGCACGGGGCGCTCGGGATTTTTCAGCATCTGCACCACATCGCGTACGCGTGGCCAGAGGTTGGTACGTACCGAGACCCGGAAGACTTTATGACCGCGCGGCGGCACGGTCAGCCATTCATTGGATTCGCCTTCGGTCAACACCAGATCGCCAAGGGTGACCTTGTAGATCAGGCCGCGCACGGTCAGGTCGGCATCGTCGCGGTTGTCCACGCGAAAGTAGAGTTTGAATTTCTGCTCCAGCAGCTTGGCGCGCACGACTTCGACCTTCACCAGCGATACGTGAGGCGGCGGCGAGTCATCTTCGAACCACGAGGCGCAGCCGGTCAGGCCCAGGGTTAACGCCAGCATCAAGCTATAAATCCGAAGCATGGCGTTATCCCTGTGAGTGAGTTAAAGGTAGCTGGAACAGCACTTCTTGAACTTCTGCCCACTGCCGCACAGGCACGGGTCATTACGCCCGGCCTTCAGTTCCACCGTCGGGTCTATGAAGTACCAGCGCCCCTCATTCTGTACGAAAGAAGACTGCTCGCGGTGGCTATGTTCGCCGGTGCTGTCATGCCAGCGCGCAGTAAAGGTGACGAATGCGTGTTCCGGCTGGCCGCCGAAGACCTCGGAGCTTTCCACCTCAAGGCCCAGCCAGGTGCTCTGCGCACTCCAGACGGCGATGGCGTCGCGGTCCAGACCGGCCTGTTGCGCGGGCAGGGTGGTGGCCACCAGGTAATCGACCAGGCCCAGCACATAGGCGCTGTAGCGCGAGCGCATCAACGCACTGGCACAGGGCGCCGGGTGGCCGGCGTGATAATGGCCGCAGCAGGCATCCAGCAGATTGCCGCTGCCGCACGGGCAAATGGATGTACTCATCGGGTTACCACCAATACTTTCCAAAATTCTCCGGGTTGGCCCAGAAGCGTGCGTTGAGCCAGTCGGGCACTTGTTTATAGTCAAGCAGATCATAGGTAAACAGCGTCAGAACTTGCTCATCGCGCTGGAATCGCTCGCCGGCTTGCAGTGCCAGGGAAAAGAAGTCGGTGTCCTTCCATTCGCAGGCGCGCAGGTCGACCAGCACCGCGATCCGGCTGGCATTGAGGTTTCGAATGCCGCCCAGAAGCGTCAGACCTTGAGGCTTGGGCAAGTGTTCAAGGCAATCGACTACCAGCGCCAAATCAAAACGCTGCGCTGCCAGTTCGGCAGGCAGTGGCCCAGGTGCGGCGACACAGACGTTCACATCCGGGTGCGCGGTTTTAAACGCCTCCAGCGCCGGAAACTGGCTGGCGCCCAATAACAGCAGGCGTTTGGGCTGGTGCAATTCAAGCAGGGCAGCCAGGGCTTGCTGGGGTGTACGGGAAGAAATTCCAGCGGTCATTGCAGATCCTCACATCAGGACGGTAGAGACTAGCGCGGCTGGGCGTGCGAGCCTAGGACATTGCGGTCAAGGCCGCGGCGGCTTGTACCGTACCTGCGGAAGTTTTTTGATCCTTCACTGGCAAATCGCCGGTAGAAGTCGTTACTGTGCGCTCAAAGAAAAATTTGAAAATACTCAGGAGCCCCATGATGCGTAAGGTTTTTCTGTTGGCCCTGTTGGTCAGCCCCATTGCCCTGGCCCAGAGCGTCAGTGTCGAAACCAACTCGTTGATGCGCCTGCCCAGCAGTACCAGCGTGTTGCAGCTTGAGCGCCTGGACGTGGCGGACTATGGCACTTTGCTGATTCCGGCCACTATCAGTCAGGTCACTGTGGATGAGTTGCACCTGGGGCGTGACGCACGCATCACCATTGTTCCCGGCGCTAGCGCGCTGCAAATGCAAGTGCGCCAGGCGCAACTGGAGCAGGGTAGCCAGATCACGTCCCGCGGCGCCCCCGGCACCCATGAAAAACCTGCCAAGGCTGGGCGTGACCTGACCTTGCGGATCAATTCCCTCACTGCTGAAGCGTTGTCGGTAGACGCCCGCGGCGGTGCCGGTGCCCAAGGGTACGCGGGCCTGGATGGCGCCAACGGCGTGGACCCAGGCTGCACCTGGGGTTCGGCCGGGCGCGGGTTTAACGGTGACAACGGCGGTGACGGCCTGCCGGGTGCGGCGGGTGCGCAGGTACGCCTGGAGTTGCCGCAGGACTTCCCGATTGAGCAAATCAAGGTCTGGGTGGACGGCGGTGCCGGTGGGTTGCCTGGCGTGGCGGGTAAACCTGGCAAGGGTGGGCAGTCCAAGGGCTGCCTGGTTTACCGCGCCGATGGTGGCGACAAGGGCCGGCCTGGTCTTGAAGGGCAGCCGGGGCCGGCTGGGCCTGCGGGGGCGGTGACTATTCAGCGGCTCTGAGTCGACTGTTCCGACTTGCCCCCGATGGCGGCCTTAGGGCCGACCAGGATGCTGGATCAGACCGAGTACATATCCGTTGTTTGGGTAACGGCTGCTATTGGTTCCGCCCTTACGGCGGGTCACTTTCGAAAAGCGCGAAAGTAACCAAAGCGCTCTTGCCCCACCACTCGGCACCTCGCTCAGGCTCGGTGTGCCCGTAATCCGCCAGGTATTTGGGGGGCCGCCGCCACGCGCCATCCATGGCGCGGGGCGGCTAAACCGGCATCCCTGCCGGTTTACCCCCCAAATCCCTGTCGAATTCCGGCCAGCGTGGTTTGACGGGGCGCTTAAGATCAAAAGCAGATCAAGATCAAGAGCGGCTCGCTTCGCATCGTGGTTACCGTTGGGTACGGCGAACTGTAGTTGTGTAGATATCCACACCCCGATGGCGATGCAAGCCTCGCCTCAGAACATCGGCCGGGCCGAAGCAATCGCCACCACCACCAACCCTACGATCAGATTAATCCCCACCAATTTGCGAATCTGCCCCAGCGCAGCCGCGCCCGCCGGCCAGTCCTCAGCCGCCACCGCCTTGCGCAGTTCCGGGAACTTCAACGCCTGGATACGAATAAACAGCGCGGTCATCACCAGATACAACCCCATCATCACCTGCACATAGCGCGGCGCGGTTTCAAAACCGTTGAAGCGCAGTTGCAGCAAACCAACGCCGCTGATCGGCAAAATCACGACCGCGACCCACACCCACACAAAAAAACGTTGAAACACATTTGCCCACAACTTGAGTCGGGCAGGGCCCTCAAGGGCCGCCATGGCGGCGGGTCGCAGGATCATCCAGGCGAAAAACATACCGCCGACCCAAATCAGGGCGGCCAGTACATGCAGGGTGTAAGCGAGGCTAAACGCGGTCATTGTGGTACTCCGTTCTGCGCGGGATTAATTAGCGGGGTATGATAGCGGCCGATCCGAACCACTGAAAATTTATCCAGCGTTTTTTGCGCCCGACTATCCATGATCAGCACTGAACTCAAAACCACGATCCAGGGCGCCTATTCGCGTTTTCTCGAAGCCAAGAGCTTGAAACCGCGCTACGGCCAACGCCTGATGATCGCCGAAGTGGCGAAAGTCCTCGGGGATATCGACACCGACGACGAAGGTCGCCGCGAGGGCGAACCCGCGGTTGTGGCCGTCGAGGCCGGCACCGGTACTGGCAAGACTGTGGCCTACAGCCTGGCCGCGATCCCCACCGCCAAGGCCGCCGGCAAGCGCCTGGTAATCGCCACCGCCACCGTCGCCCTGCAAGAGCAGATTGTCTACAAAGACTTGCCCGACCTGATGCGCAACAGCGGCTTGAGCTTTACCTTCGCCCTGGCCAAGGGCCGTGGCCGCTACATGTGCCTGTCCAAGCTCGACGTGTTGCTGCAGGAAGGCCATGCGCAAACCGCCACCGCGTCGCTGTTCGAAGAAGAAGGCTTCAAGATCGAGGTCGACGAGGCCAGCCAGAAGCTATTTACCAGCATGATCGAGAAACTGGCCGGCAACAAATGGGACGGCGACCGCGACAGCTGGCCCACCGCCCTGGAGGATTCCGACTGGGCGCGCCTGACCACCGACCACAGCCAGTGCACCAATCGCCATTGCCCCAATTTCGGCCAGTGCGCCTTCTACAAGGCCCGCGAAGGCATGGGCAAGGTGGATGTCATCGTCACCAACCACGACATGGTGCTGGCCGACCTGGCACTGGGCGGCGGCGCGGTGCTGCCCGATCCACGCGACACGCTTTATGTGTTCGACGAAGGTCACCACCTGCCGGACAAAGCCATCGGCCACTTCGCCCATTACACGCGCCTGCGTTCCACTGCCGACTGGCTGGAAACCACTGCCAAGAACCTCACCAAGTTGCTGGCCCAGCATCCGCTGCCCGGCGACCTGGGCAAGCTGATCGAGCAGGTGCCGGAGCTGGCGCGGGAGATCAAGACCCAACAGCAATTCATGTTCAGCGCCTGCGAACAGGTAGCCGACTTCAAGCCCGGCGAAGACGTCGAGGGCCGTGAGCGCCCGCGCCACCGTTTTGTCGGCGGCATGATCCCCGAGCACATGCGCGAAATGGGCATCGAGCTGAAGAAAGGCTTTTCACGCCTGACCGACTTGTTCACCCGCCTTACGGATTTGCTCAAGGAAGGCATGGATGGCGAGGTTAATATCGGCATCGCCAGCAACCAGGCCGAGGAGTGGTACCCGCTGTTCGGCAGCCTGTTGTCCCGCTCCCAGGGCAACTGGGAGCTGTGGACCGCGTTCACCGTGGAAGATCCGGAAGACAACCCGCCCATGGCCCGTTGGCTTACCCTGTCGGAAAGCGGTGCGCTGTTTGATATCGAGGTCAACGCCAGCCCGATCCTCGCCGCTGAAATGCTGCGCCGCAACCTGTGGAACGTGGCCTACGGCTGCCTGGTAACGTCGGCCACGCTGACCGCCCTGGGCACCTTTGATCGCTTCCGTATGCGCGCCGGCCTGCCGAAAAAGGCCGTTACCGCTGTGGTACCGAGCCCGTTTCATCATGCCGATGCCGGTGTGCTGCGCGTACCAGACCTCAAGGCTGACCCTCGGGATGCGGCTGCCCACACGGCGGCGATCATTCGCGATCTGCCGTCACTGGTGGAAGGTTCGCGCGGCACCCTGGTGCTGTTCTCGTCGCGCAAACAGATGCAGGACGTGTTCGATGGCCTCGACCGCGACTGGCGCAAACAGGTGTTTATCCAGGGCAACCTGTCCAAGCAGGAAACCCTGAACAAGCACAAGGCGCGGGTCGACGGCGGTGATTCCAGCGTATTGTTCGGCCTGGCAAGTTTTGCCGAGGGCGTGGACTTGCCTGGCGCTTATTGCGAACACGTGGTGATCGCCAAGATCCCGTTCTCGGTGCCCGATGATCCGGTCGAGGCCGCACTGGCCGAATGGATCGAAGCCCGTGGCGGCAACCCGTTCATGGAAATCTCGGTGCCGGATGCCTCATTGAAGCTGGTGCAGGCCTGCGGGCGCTTGCTGCGCACCGAGCAAGACCGCGGCACCATCACCTTGCTTGACCGCCGCCTGGTCACCCAACGCTATGGCAAAGCTATCCTCAATGCGTTGCCGCCGTTCAGGCGCGAAATTTCTTAAACCCCCGTGGGCGAATTCGCCCACTTTGTGGTCTATCTCATCACTATCACCAGGCCATTCACCGGCCGTTTGGGAGAACCTTGTTCGTATGATTCGCACGCTGCCCGCTCTTTTTGCCTTGCTGTTCGCTGCGCCGTTGATGGCCGCGCCTGCCGGGCAACAAACGCTGTTCAACTTCGTCCGGCCTGCCGATGTGGTCAAGGTGGCGACTCAGGACGCCAGCCTGCCCCAATACAACGCCGAACAAACTCCCGAAGGCGAGGTGCTGCGCCGTATCACCTTCAACCCGGCGGCCGAGCCAAGCCTGGTGCTCAGCCCGCAATCCGGTGTGTGGGACTGGTCGCAATCGAGCGCCATGAGCCTGCGTATCCAGAGCGCGATGAACTGGGCACTGACCCTCTACGTCAAGGTGCAGAGCGCCGACGGCAAGACCCTGGTCAGCCGCATCGACTTGCCGGCCGGGCCTGCGCAGACCCTGCTGGTACCATTGCAAGCCAACTCGCCACTGAGCCAGGGCATGAAGGCTGGTCCGCCGATGCCGATGACCGTGGATGGCCAGCGCGTATTGCTGGCCGGCAGTGCCGGCGAAATCGACCGCAGCCAGGTGGTGTCGGTGACCCTGTCGATGATCAAGCCCAATGCCGCCCAAAGCATCCTGCTGGAGCGCTTTGGCGTGCAGGACAGCGAGCCGGTAACGAAGGCCGCCTACAGCGAATTGGTCGATGCTTTTGGCCAGTCCACCCGGGCGCGCTGGCCGGAAAAGGTCAGCAGCGACGAGCAGCTCAAGGCGTCGGCTGCCAAAGAGCAACAGCAGCTCAAAACCTGGTTGGCTGAGCGAGACAAATCCTCCCTGGACCAATACGGCGGCTGGAACAAAGGCCCGGCGTTCGATTCCAGCGGTTTTTTCCGCACAGAGAAGCGCGACGGCCGCTGGTATCTGGTGACGCCTGAAGGTCATCCGTTCTATTCACTGGGGGTCAACACCGTGGCTGCGGATAACAGCCAGACCTACGTGGCAGGGCGTGAGTGGATGTTCGCGGCGTTGCCCAAGGCCGGCGAACCCTTCGACAAGTATTACGGCAGCAGCGATAACCGCACCGGCAACGGTGCCGGCGAAGGTCGCGGCTTTGGTTCGGGGCGTTGGTATGACTTTTATGGCGCCAACCTGCAGCGCACTTACGGCGGCGAGGGTTTGGACCAGAAGCGCTGGGTGACGCACACCCTGGACCGTCTGCAAGCCTGGGGTTTCAATACCGTGGGCAACTGGAGCGACGAGGACCTGGCCACTGCCGACCGCGTGCCTTATACCCTGCCGCTGTCGATTGTGGGTGACTACGCGAGCATCAGCACCGGCACCGACTGGTGGGGCGGTATGCCCGATCCGTTCGATCCACGTTTCGCGATGGCCACCGAACGCGCCGTGGCCATCGCCGCTCGTGATCACCGCGACGATCCGTGGTTGATCGGCTTTTTTGCCGACAACGAACTGGCCTGGGCCGGTCCTGGCGACGATGCAAAATCCCGCTACGCCTTGGCTTACGGCACCCTGCGCATGACCACCGATGTCCCGGCCAAGCGCGCGTTCCTCAAGCAGCTGCGTGACAAATATCGCAACGAGGAAGGTCTGTCCAAAGCCTGGGGTATTCAACTGGCGGGCTGGGAACTGATGGAAGACCCAGGCTTCGAGCCACCGATGCCCAGCCCTGAACACCCGGAAATCGAAGCTGACTTCAAGTACTTCCAGAAGACCTTCGCCGACGCTTACTTCAAGACCATTTCCGACTCGCTGAAGTGGCACGCGCCGAACCAACTGTTGCTGGGCGGCCGTTTTGCCGTGAGCACCCCGGAAGCAGTGGCGTCGTGCGCGCAGTATTGCGATGTGTTGAGCTTCAACATGTACACCCTAAAACCCCAGGACGGTTATGACTTCGCCGCCCTGCGTGCGCTGGACAAACCGGTGCTGATCACCGAATTCAACTTCGGCTCGGCCGACCGTGGTCCGTTCTGGGGCGGCGTGACGCAATTGGCCCGCGAAGAAGATCGCGGTACGGCGTACGCCACGTTCCTCAAGCAGGCCATGGCCGAGCCGTCGATTGTTGGCGTGCACTGGTTCCAGTACCTGGACCAGCCGGTCACCGGGCGTCTGCTGGATGGCGAAAACGGCCATTTCGGCCTTGTCGGCATCACCGATGTACCTTTCCAGGGCTTCGTTGACAGTGTGCGCAAGAGCAACCTGGCGGCGGTCGACCAGTTGGGCCGTGAGGCGCAAAAAGCCAAGGCGACCCGCACGGCGCGTGAAAGTGAAGGCGCCAAGCAGGGGCAGGGCGGCAAAGGCGCAGGGCAGGGCGCTGGACATGCCGGTGGGCACTCCGGCAACGGTCATTGATTCGTCGTTGACGGGTTCACAAAACCCACAATGGCTGAAAGAATGGCGGCCACTTTTCATGGTGCTTTGCGAGGGGAATCAGGTGCAGATTCAGGGTCATTACGAGCTGCAGTTCGAAGCGGTACGCGAAGCCTTTGCCGCATTGTTCGATGATCCCCAGGAGCGTGGTGCCGGGCTGTGTATCCAGGTAGGCGGGCAAACCGTCGTCGATCTGTGGGCCGGTACTGCCGACAAGGACGGAGCCGAAGCCTGGCACAGCGATACCATCGTCAACCTGTTCTCCTGCACCAAGACCTTCACGGCTGTCACTGCTTTGCAATTGGTGGCCGAAGGCAAGCTCAAGCTTGATGCACCGGTGGCTGACTACTGGCCGGAATTCGCGGCGGCGGGCAAGGAGGCGATCACATTGCGCCAGTTGCTCTGCCACCAGGCCGGGCTGCCGGCCATCCGCGAAATGCTGCCTACCGAAGCCCTGTATGACTGGCAACTGATGGTCGACACCCTGGCGGCCGAAGCGCCGTGGTGGACACCAGGCGAGGGGCATGGCTACGAGGCGATTACCTACGGCTGGCTGGTCGGCGAACTGTTGCGCCGCGCCGATGGGCGCGGGCCGGGTGAGTCGATCGTGGCACGGGTCGCACGGCCGCTGGGGCTGGACTTCCACGTTGGCCTGGCGGATGCAGAGTTTTATCGGGTGGCCCATATAGCGCGCAGCAAGGGCAATATGGGGGATGAGGCCGCGCAACGGTTACTTCAAGTAATGATGCGCGAACCGGCGGCGATGACCACACGGGCATTTGCCAATCCACCGTCTATTCTGACCAGTACTAATAAGCCCGAATGGCGACGCATGCAGCAGCCCGCGGCAAATGGTCACGGTAATGCGCGCAGCCTGGCCGGGTTTTATAGCGGTTTGTTGGACGGTAGTTTGCTGGAAAGCGACATGCTCGAACAATTGACCCGCGAACACAGTATTGGGCCGGATAAAACCTTATTGACCCAAACCCGTTTCGGCCTGGGCTGTATGTTGGATCAACCGCAGCTGCCCAATGCCACGTTCGGCCTCGGGCCACGCGCTTTCGGGCATCCCGGCGCAGGGGGCTCAGTGGGTTTTGCCGACCCTGAACATGATGTAGCGTTCGGTTTTGTGACTAATACCCTGGGCCCTTACGTACTTATGGACCCGCGTGCGCAGAAGTTGGTCGGAATATTGGCCGGTTGTCTATAAACCCCTTGCTGTTTCACAATTTTTTGTTACAAAGGCAAGTATAAAAAGATGCTGAACGACATGTTGTAACTTGAATGTTCTTTAAGCGTCTGTTTAACGGGTCATCAGGCCCCCTGGTTTTTTCTCATTTTGTGGATATCTCATGTTATCGAACAAGTCCTTGGCACTGGCGCTGTGCCTCACTATTACAGGTTGCGCACAAACTCCACAAAATGATGCCGAAGGTGGGCATTGGTGGTCATTTGGATCGGACAAGGCTGCGACCAAGGACGCAGTGACCCAAACCGACGCCAAGCCGGATGCCAAGCCAGCTGCCGGCGCCAAGCCTGTTGAACCTGTCGCCGCTGCTGCTGCACCTGCTTCGCCCGCCAAGGCTGATACCGGCTACAGCTGGTGGCCGTTCTCCACCAAGAGTGCCGAAGAAAAAGCCGCCGATGCCAAGGCCGACCTGAAAGCCGACCTGAAGGCCGCAACCCCGACTTCCGACGCGGCACCTGTCGTCGCCAAGACCGACGCCGAACCCCGCTGGTGGTGGCCGTTCGAAAGCAAGCCAAAGCCGTTGGCCAAGGTCGACGTGACCAATGTGCCAATGCCTGACCCGAAAATCACCCAAGCCTGGCTGGACGACTACGAGCCACGCCTGCGCGAGGCCATCAAGGGCAGTTCGCTGCAACTGGAGCGTCGCGACAACGTGCTGGTCGTGATTGCCCCGGTAGACGGTTCCTACAACCCGAAGCGTCCGGCGATGCTGCTGCCGGTGACTTTGGGCCCGTTCACTCGTGTGGCCAAGGCCGTTGAGGCTGATCCCAAGACCGCCGTACTGGTTCTGGGCCACGTCGATGCCACCGGCAGCGCTCCTGCGAGCCAGGCGTTGAGCAAGGAGCGGGCGCAGTCGATTGCTTCGATCTTCAGCCTTAGTGGTTTGAAGCAGGACCGCTTGATGCTGCGTGGCATGGGCGACCTTATGCCGCGTGCCGCCAACGACAGCAACCAGGGGCGTGCGCTGAATCGTCGCATGGAAATCATGTTCACTCAGCGTACAACGATGCTTGCACTGCTGAGCCAGTACAATTCGGGCAAGACGCCACCGGTTGCTGAAATGGTTGCCGTGCAGAATGCTCCAGCCCCGGCACCAGCGGCAAAAGCACCAGCCAAGAAGGCTCCGGCCAAGAAAGCGGCCGCCAAGCCAGCGGCTAAAAAGGCCGCGGCCAAACCTGCTGCGAAGAAGCCGGCTGCAACCAAAGCCAAGGCTGCTGCACCCGCTTCGAACGACCAGGCGAAAAACTGAGCCGTTGAACCATAAGGATAAAGCCGCATGACCCAGGCACTGGCTGATATGCGCCGTGACTACACACGGGACGGTTTGAGCGAGGCCCAGGCCCCCGGCGAGCCGTTTGCGTTGTTCCACCAATGGTTTGGCGACGCGGTGAAAACCGAACAGCCGCCGGTGGAGGCCAATGCCATGACCCTGGCGACGGTCGACCAGGACGGTCGCCCGCACTGTCGCATCCTGTTGCTCAAGGGCCTGGATGCACAGGGCTTTACCTTCTTCACCAACTACCAGAGCGCCAAGGGTGAGCAACTTGCGGCGCGGCCGTTTGCGGCCATGACGTTCTTCTGGCCGACCCTGGAACGCCAGGTGCGTATTGAAGGGCGCGTGGTCAAGGTCACCCCTGAAGAGTCGGATGCCTATTACCAGGTGCGCCCGTTGGGCAGCCGCCTCGGCGCCTGGGCATCCCCGCAGAGCAGGGTCATTCGTGACCGTGAAGAGCTGCACGATCTGCTCAAGGCCACCGAACAGCGTTTCAGCGATACCCAGCCCGATTGCCCCGAGCATTGGGGTGGGTACCGTTTGCTGCCCGAGCGCATCGAGTTCTGGCAGGGCCGCGCCAGCCGCCTGCATGATCGTCTCAACTATCGTGTACAAGACGCTCAATGGATCCGCGAGCGTCTGGCGCCTTGAGCGTCACCTTTCGTCATTGCGCCTGAATCATGCCCATTGCGCCGACGTCTCTATTCAGGAGACTTCGGCGCTTTTGATTGTGCGGCTACAATGATCAAGCAGCTGATGGCACCGTTGCGCCCCCCAGCCAGGATACCGTTCGTCGTGTTTTCTGGTGCTGGCAGTCTGTACTCAGGCTGAATGAAAGCAATTTTCTGCCCGGCTTGCCGTGACAGGCGCCAAGCCACAGCGTTTAATGAATACCTGTCCTTTGGAGTTGATGCTATGCGTAAGTCCGTTTTACTAGTTGCCTGCTTTACCACCCTGTCATTGCTGTTGGGTGGCTGCGCCTCGAGTCTGACCGGCGACTCGTACTCCCGTGATGAGGCGCGTCGCGTTCAGACCGTGCGCATGGGTACCATCGAATCCCTGCGTCCGGTGAAAATCGAAGGCACCAAGACCCCAATCGGCGGCGCTGCTGGCGCAGTCATCGGTGGTGTTGGCGGCAGCGCCATCGGTGGCGGCCGTGGCAGCATCGTCACCGCTGTAATCGGCGCGGTCGCGGGCGGCCTGCTGGGCTCGGCCACCGAAGAAGGCCTGACCCGCACCCAGGGCGTGGAAATCACCGTGCGCGAAGACGACGGCAGCATGCGCGCCTACGTACAAGCCGTGCAGGAAAATGAAATCTTCCGCATCGGTGACCGCGTACGCATCATGACCGTTGACGGTACCAGCCGCGTTACTCGCTAAGCGGTAAGTAATCGGGCAAAGAAAACCCCAACCGGGTGACCGGTTGGGGTTTTTTTATGCTGCTTTCCCAGGGGCTCAGGCTTTTTTGCGACTCGCCATCGCCGTCACCGCATACCCGATAAAGGCTGCCAGGATCGATCCGGTCAGAATCCCCATGCGGTCTTCACCGGCAAACTCGCTGGCACCCGGCACAAACGCCAGGGAGCCGACAAACAGGCTCATGGTGAAGCCGATACCGCACAGAACAGCCACGCCAAGAACCTGGCCCCAGTTGGCGCCGCTGGGCAGGGACGCGATACCAGTCTTGATCGCCAGCCAAGTGAGGCCGAACACACCGATGGTCTTGCCGATCAACAGGCCGGCGGCGATGCCCATGGGCACGGAGTGAGTGAAGCTCTCCAGACTCACGCCGGTGAGGGAAACCCCGGCATTGGCGAACGCGAACAACGGCAGGATGGCGTAGGCCACCCACGGGTGCAGGGCGTGCTCCAGGGTCAGCAGCGGTGAGGTTTCGGCGTTCCGGGTGCGCAGTGGAATGCAGAATGCCAGGGTCACGCCGGCCAGTGTGGCATGCACACCGCTCTTGAGTACGCACACCCACAGGATCAGGCCGATGATCAGGTAAGGCCCAAGCTTGATCACGCCCAGGCGATTCATCGCAATCAAGGCAATCAAGCAAGCCCCCGCGCCCGCCAGGGACGCGCCGGACAAGTCAGCGGAATAGAACAGTGCGATGACGATGATGGCGCCGAGGTCATCAATGATTGCGAGGGTCATCAGGAACAACTTCAGCGACACCGGTACGCGCTTGCCCAGCAGTGCCAGCACGCCCAGAGCGAACGCGATATCCGTGGCCATCGGGATCGCCCAGCCGGCGAGGGCGGCCGGGTTGTCCTTGTTCAGCGCCCAGTAGATCAGCGCCGGCACCACCATGCCGCCGATGGCCGCCGCGCCGGGCAGCACAACCTGGGAAGGCTTGGAGAGGTGACCATCGAGCAGTTCGCGTTTGACCTCCAGGCCGATCAGCAGGAAAAACAGAGCCATCAGGCCGTCGTTTATCCACAGCAGTGCCGGCTTGGCGATTTTCAACGCGCCGACCTGGGCAACCACAGGTGTATCGAGAAACGCGTTGTACAGGTGCGACAACGGTGAGTTGTTGATGATCAGCGCCAAAGCGGCAGCGGCGATCAACAACAGACCACTGGCGGCTTCCAGCTGGAAGAAACGAGTAAAAGTGCTACGCAGAGGCAAGGGATGCTCTCCATTTGAGGTTCAATAGGTGGGTACCCTAACCCGTACAGTTAGTTGTTAAAACAAAAGTTATATTCTTATTTGTTATAAGAAATGAGTCGTGTTGTAGATGCGTAAAAGACTAGCAGTTGTGTGTCAAATTGAGTCGGTACTGTATCTGTGTGGGGTGTACGAAACATCTTAAGATTCAGGCTGAAAACCTTAGAGAGTCCACCATGAGCGACCACCGTACCTGGGCCCGCGAAGCCATTCGCATCATTGAAGCGGACTTCCAGCGGAGCGCCGACACCCACCTGATCCCGTTGCCGTTACCTGGGTTGCCCGGCATCGAGTTGTACTTCAAGGACGAATCCAGCCACCCCACAGGCAGCCTGAAACACCGGCTGGCTCGCTCGCTGTTTTTGTACGCGCTGTGCAATGGATGGCTCAAGCCGGGCGCCCCGGTGATCGAAGCGTCCAGCGGTTCCACAGCCATCTCTGAAGCCTACTTCGCTCGCCTGTTGGGGTTGCCGTTCATTGCCGTCATGCCGGCCACCACCTCCCAGGAAAAGATCGCCCAGATCGCCTTCTACGGTGGCAAGAGCCATCTGGTTCAGGACCCGACGCAGATCTACGCCGAATCCGAACGCCTGGCCCAGGAAAGTGGTGGTCACTTCATGGACCAGTTCACCTACGCCGAGCGTGCTACCGACTGGCGCGCAAACAACAACATTGCCGAATCGATCTTCCAGCAGATGCGCTTCGAGCAGCACCCGGAGCCCAGTTGGTTGATTTCCAGCCCCGGCACTGGCGGCACCACCGCGACACTGGGCCGCTACGTACGTTATCGCCAGCATTGCACCCGCGTGCTGTGTGCCGATGCCGAGCGCTCGGTGTTTTTCGACTTCTACCAGAGCGGCGACGCCAGCCTGCGCCTGGAGTGTGGTTCGCGAATCGAAGGGATTGGTCGCCCGCGTGTCGAGGCGTCGTTTCTGCCGGCGGTGATTGATGCGATGGTCAAGGTGCCAGACGCCTTGTCATTGGCGGCCATGCATTACCTGGCTGGGCGTTTGGGACGACGGGTCGGCGGTTCCAGCGGGACCAACCTGATCGGCGCGTTGGTGGCAGCGCACCAGATGAAAGCGGCGGGAGAATCAGGCTCGATCGTAGCGATCTTGTGTGATGGCGGCGAGCGTTATGCCACGACCTATTACGATCAGGCGTGGTTGGCGGGGCAGGGGTATGAGTTGGAGAGCTTGATCGCGGCGGTGGCTGCGAGTGTCGAGCAGGGCGAGTCGCTGCCCGAAACGATCCTGCGCGCCAATATCTGACCCGGCGCAAATCAAAATGTGGGAGGGGGCTTGCTCCCGATTGCGGTGTGTCAGTCAAAAATACTGTGACTGAACCACTGCTATCGGGAGCAAGCCCCCTCCCACTTTGTATTGCGCTGTGCTCAGGCCTCGATGCCGAGCATATCCCGCGCCAACGCCTCGGCAATCCGAATCCCGTCAACACCCGCCGACAGAATCCCGCCGGCATAACCGGCGCCTTCCCCGGCTGGGAACAGGCCTTTTACATTCAGGCTCTGCATCGACTCATCGCGGGTTATGCGCAGCGGTGATGATGTGCGGGTCTCGATCCCCGTCAACACCGCATCGTGCAGCGAATAGCCTTTGATCTGCTTTTCGAACGCCGGCAACGCTTCGCGGATGGCTTCGATGGCGAAGTCCGGCAAGGCCAGGGCCAGGTCGCCCATTGACACGCCGGGCTTGTAGGACGGCTCCACGCTGCCGATGGCGGTGGAAGGTTTGCCGGCGATAAAGTCACCCACCAGTTGCGCGGGCGCCTCGTAGTTGCTGCCGCCGAGGATGTAGGCGTGGGACTCCAGGCGCTCCTGCAACTCGATACCGGCCAGCGGGCCGCCCGGGTAATCCACCTCGGGGGTGATGCCGACCACTATGCCGGAGTTGGCGTTGCGTTCATTACGCGAATACTGACTCATGCCGTTTGTCACGACGCGGTTCGGTTCTGAGGTCGCAGCCACCACGGTACCGCCAGGGCACATGCAGAAACTGTAGACCGAGCGACCATTCTTGGCGTGGTGCACCAGCTTGTAGTCCGCTGCGCCCAGTTTCGGATGGCCTGCGTATTTGCCCAGACGTGCGGCGTCGATCAGCGACTGCGGGTGTTCGATACGGAAGCCCACCGAGAACGGCTTGGCCTCCATGTACACGCCGCGATCATGGAGCATACGGAAGGTGTCACGGGCGCTGTGGCCCAGGGCAAGAATCACGTGCCTGGAAAGGATCTGCTCGCCGCCGTCGATGACCACGCCGTTCAACTGCCCGTCTTCGATCAACACATCAGTGACCCGTTGTTCAAAGCGGACTTCACCGCCCAGGGCGATGATTTGCTCGCGCATGTTCTCTACCACGCCAGTCAGGCGGAAAGTGCCGATATGCGGCTTGCTGACATAGAGGATCTCTTCCGGTGCACCGGCCTTGACGAACTCGTGCAGCACTTTGCGGCCGTGGAATTTCGGGTCCTTGATCTGGCTGTACAGCTTGCCGTCGGAGAAGGTCCCGGCACCGCCTTCACCGAACTGCACGTTGGACTCGGGGTTGAGCACGCTTTTACGCCACAGGCCCCAGGTGTCCTTGGTGCGTTGGCGCACTTCTTTGCCGCGTTCGAGGATGATCGGCTTGAAGCCCATCTGCGCCAGCAGAAGCCCGGCGAAGATCCCGCAGGGGCCAAAACCCACCACGATCGGCCGTTCAACCAAGCCTGCCGGCGCCTGGCCCACGACCTTGTAGCTGACATCCGGCGCGGGATTGACGTTGCGGTCATCGGCAAACTTGAGCAGCAGGGCGGCTTCGCCCTTGACGTTCAGGTCGACGGTGTAGATGAAGCACAGCTCCGACGACTTTTTACGGGCGTCGTAGCTGCGTTTGAACAGGGTGAAATCGAGCAGGTCATCACTGGCGATGCCCAGGCGCTGCACGATGGCAGGCCGCAGGTCTTCTTCGGGATGGTCGATGGGCAGCTTGAGTTCGGTGATTCGTAACATGACAGGATCCGGTAGGCGGCGGGCAAGGAGGCCGGCTGTTTTGCAAACCGGCGATTATAAGCCCCAAAGGTGGTTTTCCGTCAGGTTAAAACAGCCCAAGGCACAATCAGTCGTCCCGGGAGCCGCCAAACGCCGCGCAGCCACGCTGCACCTGGCCGTTCACCCGCAACTCGGCGCTCATGTGTTGCAGGCTGCCGCTCACGCTGTCGACGCAGCGCTGGGGCGCCACCCACAGTTCGATGTGCTGGTTATTGGCTTCGGTCATCAGGTTGAAGCGCCCATCGCCCAGTTGTTCTTCGACGTAGGGTACCGCCAGCGGTGGCTGGCCTTCGCGTTCCAGCACCATGCCCTTGGCTGTGACATTCATTGCCCAGGCCGGCTTATGGCCGTTGGCGCGCAGGATCATGCGCTTGAAGTCCGGATCGTCGCAGGCTGAGGTCGAGCGCTCTACGCGATAGAGTTGTTGCAGGTCGAGCGAACCCTGGGTGCCGCTGGCAACCCCGGAAAACTTGCCGCGCAGGTCGGCAAACAACGCGCCTTGCTGGCCGGCCAGGGACGCGGCTTCCTGCAGGATGCTGGTGCCGCCGGTGTCGTTGACCACATAGTTGCGTTTGTCGCCGCACGGTTGGAACAACAATTTGCCCTCCACAGCGGTCAACTCACCCTGCATACGGGTCAGCCCGGCAGTAGACGGTTTGGCCGGCTCGCTCTCGAACATCTGGCAAGCGGTGAACAGGGGCAGCAGGGCAAACAGTGCAAGAGTACGAGCGGCGCGCATTGATCGGGTCTCCAAAACAAGTGCCGCCACGTTACGCAGCCTCGCGTCGCACCACAAGTCTGTAAACAGCTCGAAACCAATACCTGCGGCATACGTCAGCCTTTAAGCCTTTACTGATGCAAGGACGGGGGGCGGTATGCAAGGGTTGATGACTTTGCCTGGGAGAGTTGCGATGACAAATAAATGGAGCGCATATGGACTGCTGTTTGCCAGCGTTTCGGTGTTTGCTGAGGACGCCGCGAGGTTGGAGTATTCGTCGGCTAATGACTTCACCGAGATCTCGCTTGAACTCAAGAGTATCCACAATCTGAATGCGGATACCGTATCGGCCAGCATTACGTTAAGCGAAGAGGCCAAGGCGCGTACCACAGCCATTACCACGCTGACCTACGGAAAGCAGATGACGCTTTATATCGATGGTCGCCGTTTATACACCAGCCACGTTCAAGGGATTATGGGGGGCAGCTTCAGAGTAGCCGTGCCCAAAGACTTGGCTGCGGAATGGGCAACTCGGTACCTGCACTAAAGGTGGCAGGTACCGAGAACCTTCTTTGGCAGGTCAGCCCACGATAAAGGTCTGCCCTGTCTGCAAGCCCTCGACACTCTTCGCGTAGGCCAACGCCACATCTGCACCAGGCACCGGTTTGTACCCACGAAAGTATGGAGCGTAGCTGCCCATGGCTTCCAGCAGCACTGTCGGGCTCACCGAATTGACACGCAAGCCCCGTGGCAACTCGATCGCCGCGGCTTTGACAAAGGCATCCAGCGCGCCGTTGACCAGCGCGGCCGAGGCACCGGTACGGATCGGGTCGCGGTTGAGAATGCCGCTGGTGAACGTAAACGAGGCACCGTCATTGGCGTATTCGCGCCCGATCAGCAGCAGATTGACCTGGCCCATCAGCTTGTCACGCAGGCCCAGTTCGAAATCGCTGTCGCTCATCTCTCCCAGTGCCACGAAGTTCACACTGCCTGCGGCGCAGATCAGGGCGTCGAACTTGCCGGCTCGCTCGAACAGCCTGCGTATCGAGGCGCTATCGCTGATGTCCACCTGGAAGTCGCCGCTGGTACGGCCGATGCTGATCACTTCGTGGCGTTGCGCCAACTCTGCCTTGACCGCTGAACCTATGGTGCCGCTGGCACCAATCAATAGGATTTTCATCGTGCTGTTCCTCCAGGGGATTAACTGAAGGTCCAGTCTAGTGTGGCTTTTCAAGCGAATAAACGCGCTAATAGGCAACCTTTGGTTTTCAAATGGAAACAATCCATGAGCGAAATGGATGATCTGGCAGCCTTTGCTGTGCTGATCGAAGCGGGCAGTTTCACCGTGGCGGCCGAACAGCTGGGCTGCAGCAAAGGGCAGTTGTCCAAGCGCATCAGCCAGTTGGAAGCGCAGTTTGCCGTGGTGCTGTTGCACCGCACCACCCGCAAGCTCAGCCTCACCGCGGCCGGCGCGGCGTTGCTGCCCCAGGCACAAGCGCTGGTGGTACAGGTAGAACGCGCGCGGCAGGCGTTGGCGCGGCTCAAGGATGATTTGGCCGGCCCTGTGCGTATGACCGTTCCGGTGTCGCTGGGCGAAACCTTCTTCGATGGCTTGTTGCTGGAGTTTTCCCGGCAATATCCGCAGGTGCAGATCGAGCTGGAGCTTAACAACAGCTACCGAGACTTGGCGCGCGATGGCTTTGACTTGGGCGTGCGCGCGGCTGCCATCGAAAATGAACGCCTGGTCGCCAAGCCTTTACTGGCCTGGCACGAGGTGACCTGCGCCAGCCCGGCGTATCTGGAGCAGCATGGCGAACCGCTGACCCCGGCGGACCTGTCGACACACAGCTGCTTGCTCAACAGTCACTACAGCGGTCGTGAGGAGTGGTTGTATCACCAGCAGCATGAATTACTGCGAGTGCGGGTGAGCGGCACGTTTGCCTCCAACCATTACAACCTGCTGAAAAAAGCCGCCCTGGTGGGCGCCGGTATCGCCCGCCTGCCGTCCTACGTGTTGCCGACGGAGTTGGCCGAGGGGCGATTGCGCTGGATCCTGCGCGACTATCAGACACGCCGAATGCCGATGTACCTGGTTCATCCCTACCAGGGTGGCCTGCCGAGACGCACCCAGGTGCTGGCCGATTACCTGGTGGATTGGTTCCGGCGCAGCGGCGAGGCGCTGGATCGGCTTTAACGCAAGCGACGGGCCATCAGGTGGTCGATGGACAAGCGGCCTGGCCCCTTGGCGAGCAACAGCAACAACAGCGCGAGCCAGGTGCCGTGCGTGGGGTAGGCGTCAGGGTAGACGAACAACTGAATGGTCAAGGTCATGCCGATCAGGGCCAGGGCCGAGAAGCGTGTGGCAAACCCCAGCAGGATCAATACCGGGAAAAAGTGCTCGGCAAAGGTTGCCAGGTACGCGGCCACCTCCGGCGGCACCAGGGGCAACTGATATTCGCTGCGAAACAACCAGAGTGTCGAGGCGGCGAGCTTGGGTTCACCGACTTGGAATGTGCCGCTGATCACGTCAATGGCAAAGCCTTCGACCTTGGTCTGCCCGGATTTCCAGAACACTGCGGCAATGGAGAAACGCGCAATAAACGCGATCAGGCTGTAGGGGATTTTTTCAAACAGTGCGACGGTTCGTTTTACCAGGCACGGAGCGGGAGTGTTCATGGCGATACCTTGGGTGGCAGATGCAAATGAGTAATGGCGTCGTGGCTGATCAGCAGCGTGAGACATTGGTGCAAGTCGAATTCGGCTGAGGCTTCAAGGGCGTCAGCGATGGCCAACTCCAGCCCGGCGCCTTGGTTGAGGCGGTTGATAAACGTCACCGAGCCGCTGTCGATGGCGAACACCTTGACCGCCAACCCGTGGCGCAGGACCAGCGCGCCTTGGGCGTACCATGGGTTCAAGGTGGCGATAACCCCGTCGGTCTGGTGCGCAGCCCAAACCGACACGATCGCGTAGGGAGATTCCAATGTTTCGAGGGATGGATGCAGTCGCACCCGCAATTGCCCCAGCTGCGCGCAGCCTTGCAGTTGTTGGAGCACGCTGTGCTGATCCAGTGCCTGGCGATCCGACGCGTGATAAGCCCGAACCCGCAGGCGCTCCAGCCGAGCGATATCTGCCAGGTATGGCACGCTTGAGGCCGGTTCGAAGCGCTGGATAAACGCTGCCAACGTGCTGCCGTATTCGCTGATCAAAGGGCTGGTGGGCGGGTGAGCCTGGACATACAGGCTGGCCATGGCGTGGAAAAACTCATCGCCAACCAGTTGCCGCGTCACCGGATAGGCGGCGACGAGCGCATTTATCAACGCGCTGTGGACATTATTGCGATACACCGCGAAGCGACTCGCCGGGTCGGCCCCGTTGCTGCTGAACACCTCCTCGGGGCAGGTTGCGTCCGGCGTCAGCAGCGCGTGGGCGAATGCCTGTTGAAGGCTCATCGGGCCACCTGCGACAAATAGCTTTCAGCCTGCCGGGCTTCGGCCTGCAATACGCTGAAGGGCGGCACCTGGTTATCCCGCTCGATCAACGTAGCTACCGGACCGGTCCGCGCCAGCACGTGCTCGTACAGTTGCCACACGGCGTTATCGATAGGCGCGCCGTGGTCATCGATCAGCAGGCGGTCGCCCAGGCTGTCTGTGTCTTCGGCAAAGCCGGCCAGATGAATCTCTCCCACTGCGTGCAAGGGCAGGGCGTCGATGTAGGCCGATGGATCGCGCTGGTGATTGATGCAGGATACGTAGACGTTGTTGACGTCGAGCAGCAGGCCGCAACCGGTACGGCGGATGACCTCGCTGATGAAGTCGGTTTCATCCAGGGTAGAGCGCTGGAACTGCAGGTAGGTCGAGGGATTCTCCAGCAGCATCGGCCGCTTGAGTGTGCTCTGCACCTGGTCAACATGTGCGCACACTCGGCTCAGGGTGGTGGCGTCGTAAGCCAGCGGCAGCAAGTCGTTGAGAAACACCGGGCCGTGGCTGGACCAGGCCAGGTGTTCGGAAAAAGACTGGGGTTGATAGCGCTCGATCAACGTCGCCAAGCGTGCCAAGTGTTCGCGATCCAGGGCACCTTCGCCGCCGATGGACAGGCCCACGCCGTGCAACGACAGCGGGTACTGCTCACGGATCAATCCCAGGTAGTGATGAAACGGGCCACCGGCCACCATGTAGTTTTCGGCGTGTACTTCAAAAAAACCGATATCGGGGCCGGTCTCAAGCACTTGGGTGAAGTGCTCGGTCTTCAACCCCAGCCCGGCCCGCAAGGGCAGGCCGGGCACCTGAGTCGGTGAGACCGTGTAAGGGGATGTAGGCGTCATCATCAGTACTCAGGCTGCACAAGGTTTCAGGATTTGGCAGTGAATTCGGTTTCCTGGCCGAAGCCGGTCGGCGAGGTGGTGCTTGGGGTCTTGGTGCAGGTACCGGCGGGGACCAGCTTCCAGGCATTGGCCTGGTCCTTGGTTTTGGAGGTGCCGGCGCAAGAGGTGCCGGCGCCTGCGGCGCAATCGTTCTTGCCGGCTTCAGCCACGCCGAAGCATTTCTGCATGTCATCGGCTGCGTGGGCAGTGGTGCTCAGGGCGGACAGGCTCAGGGCCGAACCCAGGGCGAGGACGAGGGTGGCGGCGGACAGTTTGGTGGTCATGGTGTGTCTCCAGCAGTGGTCGAATGCGCAGGCTTGATTGCCTGCTTGCACCACTAGAGAGAGGGGGATTGAGTTCGTTACAAAACCAGTCGAATTTTTTTCAAGTTACGCAAAACAAAATGTGGGAGGGGGCTTGCTCCCGATGACAGTGTGTCAGGCACAGGACATGTGACTGATATACCGTTATCGGGGGCAAGCCCCCTCCCACATTTAGATCCAGTTTACTCAGTAACCGGGTCTTAACCTCCCAGATATGCCTCTCGCACCTTCGGGTCCGTCAGCAGTTGCTCGCCAGTGCCCTGCATCACCACCCGGCCGTTTTCCAGCACATAGGCCCGGTCAGCGATTTTCAATGCCTGGTTGGCGTTTTGCTCCACCAAAAACACCGTCACCCCGTCCTTGCGCAGCTGTTCGATGATATCGAAGATCTGCTGGATGATGATCGGTGCCAGGCCCAGGGAGGGCTCGTCCAGCAGCAACAGCTTGGGCTTGCTCATCAGCGCCCGGCCGATGGCGAGCATTTGCTGCTCGCCGCCCGACATGGTGCCGCCGCGCTGGCTGAAGCGTTCCTTGAGGCGGGGGAACAGGTGCAGCACCTTGTCCATCTGTTCCTGGTAGTCGCCCTTGTCGGTGAAGAACCCGCCCATGGCCAGGTTCTCTTCCACGGTGAGGCGCGAGAACACGCGGCGGCCTTCCGGTACCACGGCAATGCTCTTGCGCATGATTTCGGCGCAGTGCCTGCCCACCAGCTCTTCACCCATGTAGCGGATGCTGCCGCTGTAGGCTTGCGGCGAACCGCACAGGGTCATCAGCAAGGTCGATTTGCCGGCACCGTTGGCGCCGATCAGGGTGACGATCTCACCCTGGCGCACTTCGACATTGACGTCGTGCAGGGCCTGGATCTTGCCGTAGAACGTGGAAACGTTTTCGAACTGCAGCATTTTACGCTTCCCCCAGATAGGCTTTGATCACTTCAGGATTGTCGCGGATCTGCTCCGGCGTGCCGTCGGCCAGCGGCGTGCCCTGGTTGATCACCACAATATGGTCGGAAATGCTCATGACCAGTTTCATGTCGTGTTCGATCAACAGCACCGTGGCGTTGTTTTCCTCACGCAGCACGCTGATCAGCGCCTTGAGGTCTTCGGTTTCCTTGGGGTTCAGGCCCGCGGCAGGTTCGTCGAGCATGAGGATCCGCGGGCGGGTCATCATGCAACGGGCGATTTCCAGGCGACGCTGCTGGCCGTAGGCGAGGGTGCCTGCCGGGCGGTTGGCAAACTCGGTCAGGTTGACCTTGTCCAGCCAGTACGCCGCGTATTCCATGGCCTCGTGCTCGCTCTTGCGGAACGCTGGGGTCTTGAACAGGCCCGCGAAGAAGTTGGTGTTCAAGTGACGATGCTGGGCGATCAACAGATTCTCGACTGCGGTCATGTCCTTGAACAACCGCACGTTCTGGAAGGTACGCACCACGCCCTTGCGAGCGATCTCGTGACCCGCCAGGCCCTGGATCGGTTGGCCGTCCAGCAGGATGCTGCCGCCGCTCGGCTTGTAGAAGCCGGTGAGGCAGTTGAACACCGTGGTCTTGCCGGCACCGTTGGGGCCGATCAGCGCCACGACCTGTTTCTCTTTCACGGTCAGGGCCACGCCATTGACCGCCAGCAAGCCGCCGAAGCGCATGCTCAAGTTTTCAACTTTCAGGATCTCGCGGCTCATTTGCGCAGCTCCATGTGTGGACGTTGCATGGGCAGCAGGCCTTGAGGACGCCAGATCATCATCAGCACCATCATGGCGCCGAACATCAACATGCGGTATTCGCTGAACTCACGCATCATTTCCGGCAGCAGGATCATCACGATCGCCGCCAGGATCACGCCCAGTTGCGAGCCCATGCCACCCAATACCACGATGGCGAGAATGATCGCCGACTCGATAAAGGTGAACGACTCCGGGGTCACCAGGCCCTGGCGCGCGGCGAAGAAGCTGCCGGCGAAACCGGCGAACGCGGCGCCCAGGGTGAACGCGGAAAGCTTGATGATGGTCGGGTTCAGGCCCAGGGCACGGCAGGCGATTTCATCTTCGCGCAACGCTTCCCACGCACGGCCGATGGGCATGCGCAGCAAACGGTTGATCACGAACAGTGCCGCCAACGCCAATAGCAGCGCCACCAGGTACAGGAACACCACTTTGCTGACCGGGTTGTAGGCGATCCCGAAGTACTCGTGGAAGGTCTGCATGCCTTCGGCGGCGGTGCGGTCGAACGACAGCCCGAAGAACGTTGGCTTGGGAATGCTGCTGATACCGTTGGGCCCACCGGTGATATCGGTGAGGTTACGCAGGAACAGGCGGATGATCTCACCGAAGCCCAGGGTCACGATGGCCAGGTAGTCACCGCGCAGGCGCAGCACCGGGAAGCCCAGCAGAAAGCCGAACGTCGCCGCCGCCATGCCGGCCAGCGGCAGGCAGATCCAGAAGCTCCAGCCCAGGTAGTGCGAGAGCAGCGCGTAGGTGTAGGCACCCACGGCGTAAAAGCCCACGTAACCAAGGTCGAGCAGGCCGGCCAGGCCCACCACGATGTTCAGGCCCAGGCCCAGCAACACGTAGATCAGGATCAGCGTCGCAATGTCGACCGCACCGCGTGAGCCGAAGAACGGCCAGATCAGCGCGGCGATAATCAGGCCGATGATGATGTAGCGCTGGGTGCGCGGCAGGGTCAGGAATTGGCTGACCTTGGGCGACACCAACGGAGCACGGTTGCCCTTGAACAAGGCACCGACCTGCTGGGTGAACAGCACGCGCAGAAACATCAGCACCGAACACAAGGCGATGACGGTCATGGTGACGGGCCCGGTGCCATGCACTTCCAGATTGATGCCGACAATGCTCAGCTTGAGGCCGAGTACCGGGAAGGCCACAGCCCACACCAGCAAGGCGCTGAAAAACGCCGATTTAAGATATCTGCTCATACTTTCTCAACCTCCGGACGGCCCAGGATGCCGGTCGGACGGAACAACAGCACCAGAACCAACAGGCCGAACGCGACGACGTCCTTGTACTGGTCACCGAAGATATCGGCGCCAAAGGCTTCGGCCACACCCAGCACCAGCCCGCCGAGCATGGCGCCCGGAATGCTGCCGATGCCGCCCAATACCGCTGCGGTAAAGGCCTTGAGGCCCACCAGGAAACCGGCGTTGGGGTTGATCACGCCGTATTGCATGCTCAGCAACACGGCCGCCACGGCCGCCAGCGCAGCACCAATGACGAAGGTCAGGGCGATGATGTTGTTGGTGTTGATGCCCAGCAGGTTGGCCATCTTGATGTCTTCGGCGCAGGCCCGGCAGGCGCGCCCCAGACGGGAGCGGGAAATGAACAGGGTCAGGCCCAGCATGGCCACCAGGGTGACGACGAAGACCAGGATCTGCATGTACGAAATCAGCACTTCTTGTGCGCCACCTGGGCCGAAGGAGATGCTCCCCGGGATCAGGTTGGGAATGGACTTGTCCTTGGAGTCCTGGGACAGCAATACGGTGTTCTGCAGGAAAATCGACATGCCGATGGCGGAAATCAGCGGGATCAAACGGTTGCTGCCACGCAAGGGACGGTAGGCAACCCGCTCGATACTGTAGCCATAGGCACTGGTCACGATGATCGATGCCAGGAACGCAGCGGTCATCAACAGCGGCAGGGAGTGGATCCCCATCATGGCCAGCCCGGCAAGGGCGATGAAGGCCACATAGGAACCAATCATGTATACCTCGCCATGGGCGAAGTTGATCATTCCAATGATGCCGTAAACCATTGTGTAGCCAATGGCTATCAAGGCATAGGTGCTGCCAATGGTCAGGCCATTAACCAGCTGTTGGAAAAAATGATAGATCTCAGGCATTACAGCGCTCCTAAAAACCCGATACGCATTTCACTGGTGGAGTCATTTCCGGCTCGGTGCCCTGTTCTGTGACCAGGTTGCACGAAGCGTTTGCCAGCGAACCGCTGGTGACGGTTTTAAGATTTTCAGGTGAGCCAGCGCCCGGATCGCGGGTGACATGGCCCATAAACCTCGTAAAACAAAGCCCACTGCTTGCACAGTGGGCTTGTTGACCAGTAACGCCTGGCTTACTGAGGGGAAACTTCGGTTTTTGGTTTACCGAAGTGCCATTCGTAGACCACGAACTTGAAGTCCTTCAGGTCGCCCTTGGCGTCGAAGCTCAGGTCGCCGGTAGGGGTCTTGAAGGTGCCGGCGTGGATGGCTTCAGCCACTTTGGCGGTGTCTTCGCTCTTCGCGGCAGCGATACCGCCGGCGATGACTTCAACCGCGGAGTACGCCGGGAACACGAACGGACCGGTTGGGTCCTGCTTGTTCTTGGTGAACTCTTCAACGATGGCTTTGTTGGCAGGGTCGGTGTCGAAGGATTTCGGCAGGGTCACCAGCAGGCCTTCGGAAGCGCCCTGGGCGATTTGCGAGATGGAGTCGTTGCCGACACCTTCTGGGCCCATGAACTTGGCGTTCAGGCCTTTTTCCTTGGCCTGGCGCAGGATCAGGCCCAGCTCAGGGTGGTAGCCGCCGTAGTAGACGAAGTCGACGTTGGCTTGCTTGAGTTTCTGGATGATCGAGGAGAAGTCCTTGTCGCCGGCGTTCAAGCCTTCGAAGACGGCAACCTTGGTGCCTTTTTCTTCGAGGGTCTTTTTCACGGCGGTAGCGATGCCTTCACCGTACTGCTGTTTGTCGTGCAGTACCGCAACGATTTTCGGTTTCACGTGGTCGGCGATGTAGTTGCCGGCTGCCGGGCCTTGTGCGCTGTCCAGACCAATGGTGCGGAAAATCAGCTTGTAGCCACGGGAAGTGATTTCAGGGCTGGTGGCAGCCGGGGTAATCATGATGACGCCTTCGTCTTCATAAATATCCGACGCTGGCTGAGTGGAGCTGGAGCAGAGGTGACCGACTACGAACTTGACACCGTCATTGACCACTTTGTTGGCTACGGCGACCGCTTGTTTTGGATCGCAAGCGTCGTCGTATTCCTTGGCTTCAAGCATTTTGCCATCCACGCCGCCCTTGGCGTTGATGTCCTTGATGGCTTGCTTGGCACCCATGAATTGCATGTCGCCGTATTGCGTTACCGGACCGGTCTTGGGACCGGCGATGCCGATCTTGATGGTGTCGGCTGCGAACGAATGGCCGGCAACCCCAGCCAGGACCATAGCGGCAAACAGTTTGGAAATCTGCTTAGTAGCCTTATTCATAGTGCTCCACTCTTACTGTTGTATTTTTTATAGTTCTAGCGGCCTTGTGAGCTGCAGAACCGGATCAGATATCGCGGATATCCCCCCGGTATTGCCCTGGCAACTGTACCGGTACAGTGTAGAGCGCCGGTTGATCAATTGAAAAGCTGGCAACGGGGGGCAAAACCTGAGCGTGTCGCTTAAATGAAAGAAAAAGACAGAATTGCGGCGGGCTTACACCCGTTTTCAAGGTGTTCCCTGGCTTTCCCGGCCCTTTCAATCGCTACCTCATTTGCTACTGGGTTTTTCTGCCTGAGTCAGAAGGCTATGATTGCGCCGATTTTTTACTCAGGTGAACTCCCATGACGCAAGAACCTAGCACCCTCTATGCCAAGCTGCTCGGTGAAACCGCTGAAATTTCCTGGAAGGAGCTTGAGCCGTTCTTTGCCAAGGGTGCCCTATTGTGGGTCGATGCCGGACTGGATTTGATCGAAGCGGCCGAGGGAATGGCTGAAGACAACCGTGACAAAGTCGCCGCCTGGCTGGCTTCAAGGAGCCTTGGCGAAGTGTCTGCAACGCGGGCATTGGACTTGGTGGAGCGTGATCCAAGCCTGTGGGCGGTGGTGGTCTCGCCTTGGATTCTGATCCAGGAAAGGGCGGCGTAAGAATGGAGTGCGCGAAAAAGGTGCGCCTTTTCTGTCCCCATAAGTGTGTAGCGGAGTAACCGCGTTGCCAGTGATGGCACCTTGCCGTAGAGAAAGGTCACAGCCTAGGGTGACGTAAACGTCACGGGAACAGTTCAGGCCGCCGGGAAACCGCTGAAGAATTGTTTCCATGTGTGCCATGGCACTGGCGATTGCAGTCGTCGCACCACCAGCATTCTGATTTGGGCTTCAGCGAATTGGCCTGACAATAGACGGCGGGCAGATTCGCGCTGGCGCAGGATCTTTGGTGGGCGTGCTGTCTTTATTGCCTTCCACGCTGAAGGGGTAGAGCGGATTGCGCATCGCAATGCCTTGCATCACACCGATGATGTCGTTGAACGGCACCGCCGGGCTGAGCAGGTAACCCTGGATGAAGTCACAGTCGTGCTTGAGCAATAGCTCAAACTGCGCCTGGGTTTCCACGCCTTCGGTCACCACCTGCAAGTGCAGGGTGTGGGCCATGCCGATAATCGCCTGGACGATTTCGCTGTCTGCGGTGGATTTGGGGATGTCCTGGATAAACGAGCGATCAATCTTCAAGGTGTTAAGCGGCAGGCGCTTGAGATAGGCCAGGGATGAGTAGCCGGTGCCGAAATCATCGATCGCCAGGGAGACCCCCAGGGCGCGGATTTGTCGCAACAGCGCCAGGGTGCTGCTGATATTGCCCATCAGCGCATTTTCGGTGACTTCCAGCTCCAGGCGGTTGGCCGCCACGCCGGCAAAGCGCAGGGCGTCTTCGATTTCATCGGCCAGTTCGTCCCGCGCCAGGTTCAGGGCCGAGCAGTTCACGGCCATGGTCAGCTCGGTGTAGCCCCGGTCAGACAACAGGCTCAGGTCGTGACAGGCCTGGCGCAATACCCAGTGGTCCAAGTCGGCGATCAGCCCATTGTTCTCGGCGATCCCGATAAACCGGTCCGGGGCCAGCAACCCATGCTGGGGATGTTCCCAGCGCACCAGTGCCTCAAGACGCGTGACCTTGCCCAGTTTCATGTCGAAGATCGGTTGATAGAACAACACCAGTTCGGTGCGTGCGCGCAATGCGGCACGAAGCTCCTCTTCCAGTTGCAGTTCCAGGGAGGCGCGGGTTTTCAGGTTGGAACTGAAGAAGTTCAGGCTGTTGCGCCCGGTGTCCTTGGATTGGTACAGCGCCAGGTCGGCGGTCTTCAGCAGTTCTTCGCAGGTGTGGCCATCGTCGGGGAACAGGCTGATACCAATGCTGGTAGTCATCACCATGCGGCGGCCGGCCAGTTCGATGGGTTCTTTCATTTTCTGCATGATGCGCTGGGCCATGTGCCGCGCTTCGTCACGGTGATGGATATTGATCAGGATGCAGAACTCATCGCCGCCAAACCGTGCGACCACATCCTCACGGCTACGTATCGAGCCCTTGATATGCCCGGCCAGCACCGTGAGCAACTGGTCGCCAGCGTCATGGCCGAGGCTGTCATTGATGCGCTTGAAGTGGTCAATGTCGAGGAAAATCACCGCCATCATGCCTTGGCTTCGGGTTTTTTCTGCAACTTTCTCCGCGAAGATCTGATTGAAACCACGGCGGTTGAGCAAGTTGGTCAACGCGTCAAAATGGGCCACTTGTTGCAGTGAGGCGCGGGCCTGGTCGAGTTCGCTGAGCAGCGCATTGACCCGGCGCAGGTCACGCTCCTTGTGCTGCAGTTTTTTGTCTGCCAGAGCTGCGCTGACACCGCTGCCGATCACCAAGAGGGTAATCACCGCCACCGACAGGCCCAGTTGAATCGGATTGTTGTCCACCGGCAACGACAAGTCCGCGCCGCTGGGTACCAACATTTGCATGGCCGCCATGCCGGTGAAGTGCATGCTCAGGATCCCCGCGCCAAGAACCAGGCTGGCGGCGTACTTGAGCAGTTGGTGAAACACCCCGGCACCGTTGCGCAGGTAACTGGACAGCAGCAACGCCGCCAGGCTGGCAACGATGGCAATCGCCACCGAGGCCATGAACAACCGCGATTCAAAGTACACCTGCGCCTGGGAGCGCATCGCCGCCATGCCCACGTAATGCATCAGCGCGATGCCCAGCCCTATCCATACCGAAGCCAGCAGGTATTGGTGCAAACGCAGATGGGCATGACTGAGGGTTTTCATGGCGAACAGCGAGGCGATCAGGGCGATCAACAGCGAGGCAAACGTCGTGAGCAATTCGTAATGAATGGCGATTGGGGCCTGGAAGGCCAGCATACTGATGAAATGGGTCGACCAGATCCCGCCCGCCAGGCAGCCCGCTCCCAGCCAGCGCCAGTGGCGGCGGGCGGTGGGGTCTTCTACATGGCCGACGCGTTCGGCCATGTCCAGGGTGCCGAACCCCGCTGCGCAGGCAACCAGGTACGCCAGTAGCACCAGAAAGGGGTTATGACTGCAATTGAGCAATAAATGCCCGCTGTCTGGAAGGTCGGTGAAAAAATACTGGCCCAGCCATTCCATAGCGTATCCCGTCATAGAGCCACGTCACTGCCAGAGGCGATGACCTACCATGTCGAGTATAGAAGCCTCATGGGATTTGCCATGGGTAATGGCATTTTGATCTCAATTAATTTGTCATGCTGTGCATAGCGTTTGGTGCTAAGCGCTGATGGGCAGGTCCAGTTCAAACGGCGGAGCTTGCAAAGGGGCCAGGCCGAAGGCAGCACGGGCAGCATCGCAATCAACGTTCTGCACACCCTGGCTCCAGGAAGCATCGAACTCGCGACACGGGCTCGAACGTTGTGCATAGATCGAGCAACTGGTGCTTTTGCCCACTTCGCCCTCAAGGCTGCAACAGCGCGCAGGTTTTTGATCGGTGCCGATCATTGCCACCCGGGTCGGGTTGATCTGCACCACCAGATCATCGGGCACCGTGCCCCCGGATGAGGCGCACTCACCCCAAAAGAAAGACACGCGAAAGTGTGAACAGCAGGCACCGCAATTCAGACACGGACTGGCTTCGGACATGGGCGTCATCAATAAGAAAGTAGGTTGGGGGTGTTACAGGAAGGCTCGCCATTCTATCCGTGCCATGGCCGTTGGGAAGGGGGGCGCGCACTTATATTTTTGTGGGACAAATCCCCGTGTTACCGGGTGAAATCATGCCCTATCAGCTTTACGAATCATTACAGACAACCCCGCCTCAGCTGACTATGTTGCAGGTACCGGGCAGGATGCATCGGGCATCGTAGCGCTCATAACAATAAAAGAGACGGACCCATGCAGAACTCGACCCAAGCGGCGAATGCCTGGCGCATTCTGTTCCTGCTGTTCCTGGCCAATCTGTTCAACTTCTTCGATCGCACCATCCCCGCGATCATCATCGAGCCGATCCGCATGGAATGGCACCTGAGCGACTTTCAGCTCGGTATCATCGGCACCGCCTTTACCATCGTCTACGCCCTTGCCGGCCTGCCGCTCGGGCGACTGGCCGACACCGGCTCGCGCAGCAAATTGATGGGCTGGGGCCTGTTTGCCTGGAGCGGGCTGACGGCGGTCAATGGCATGGTCGGGAGTTTCTGGACCTTCCTGCTGGTGCGCATGGGCATCGGCATCGGGGAAGCCAGCTATGCGCCGGCCGCCAATTCACTGATCGGCGACCTGTTCCCCGCCCACCGCCGCGCGCGGGCCATGGGGATTTTCATGCTTGGTTTGCCGTTGGGGCTGCTGCTGGCGTTTTTCACCATTGGCGCGATGGTCAAGACGTTTGATAGCTGGCGTGCCCCATTCTTTATCGCCGCCGTGCCCGGAATGATCCTGGCGGTGTTCATGTTCTATATCAAAGAGCCTAAACGCGGCGCGGCGGAAACCGTGCAAGTGTCCCAGGAGCGTGTCGACCGCCCGATCCGCCGCGTACTGGCGGTGCCGACCTTCCTGTGGCTGGTGCTGGCCGGGTTGTGCTTTAACTTTGCCACGTATGCGTGCAACTCGTTCCTGGTGCCGATGCTGCAACGCTATTTCCTCCTGCCATTGCAGGACGCGGCCGTCGCCACCGGTGTGATCGTCGGCTTGACCGGTCTGGTGGGCTTGACCCTGGGTGGCTGGATTGCCGACAAGATCCATCAGCGGGTCGCCAACGGCCGTCTGCTGTTTGCCGCGTGCAGCTTGATCATCTCCACGGTGACTACCGCCTGGGCCTTGCATGCCGGGCGTATCGAAATTGGCGTGTTTGTCGCGCTGTTCAGTGTGGGCTGGCTGTTTGCCTACAATTTCTATACCTGCGTGTACACCGCGATCCAGGACGTGGTCGAACCGCGCCTGCGCGCTACGGCCATGGCGCTATTCTTTGCAGGCCTGTATTTGCTCGGCGGTGGCATGGGGCCGGTGGTGGTCGGGGCGCTGTCCGATCACTTTGCCCATTCGGCAATGTATGCGGCCGGGGCAGAGCAAATGACTGAGGCGTATAAAGCCGTGGGGTTGCATGACGCCATGTACCTGATTCCGGTGGCGCTGTTCTTGACCATGCTGTTTCTGTTTCAGGCCTCGCGCAGTTTTGTGCGTGATGCCAAGCGCATGAAGGATGGGTTGAGTGCGGTTGAGGTGCCGGCGGCTGCCGCTACAGCTTGAGACCGAGTACATATCCATTCCTGCGGTAACGGCTGCTATTGGTTCCGCTTTTACAGCGGGTCACTTTTGGAAAAGAGCCCCAAAAGTAACCAAAAAGGCTCTTGCCCCACCACTCGGCACCTCGCCTGGGCTCGGTGTGCCCGTAATCCGCCATGGATTTGGGGGGCCGCCGCCACGCGCCATCCATGGCGCGGGGCGGCTAAACCGGCATCCCTGCCGGTTTACCCCCCAAATCCCTGTCGAATTCCGGCCAGCGTGGTTTAACGGGGCGCCTAAGATCAAGATCAAATGCAGATCAAGAGCGGCTCGCTTTGCATCGTGGTTACCGTAGGGGCTGCGAACTGAAGTTGTGTAGATACCCATGCCCCGATGAGGCCCTGAAGGCAAATAAAAAAGGCCCGCATTGCGCGGGCCTTCTACTGACAGCGAATGATCAGCCCGCCACCAACACGCGAATCGCTTCCAGTCGCAGCGCCGCCTTGTCGAGCATGGCCAGGCCTTGCTCGCGTTGATTGCGCAAGGCAACCAGCTCGCTGTCACGCACGGTGGGGTTGACCGCTTGCAACGCGGTCAGGCGCGCCAGCTCTTCGTCGGTGTCTGCGGCCAGGCGGCGCTTGGCTTCGGCCACACGCTCGGCGTGACGCGGGGCGATCTTCTCTTCACCGGCGTTGATGCGCGGTGTGAGCTGATCGCGCTGGGCCTGCACGAACTTGTTGGCACTGGCTCGCGGTACGCTTTCCAGTTGGTCATTCAAGGTCACGAACGACACGCGGCCCGACAGGTCGTTGCCATTGGCATCCAGCAGGCAGCGCAGGGCGGCCGGTGGCAGGTAACGGCCCAGTTGCAGCGAGCGCGGGGCAACCACTTCGCTGACATAGAGCAGTTCCAGCAGCACAGTGCCCGGCTTGAGCGCCTTGTTCTTGATCAGCGCCACGGCGGTGTTGCCCATGGAACCGGACAGCACCAGGTCCATGCCGCCTTGCACCATCGGGTGTTCCCAGGTGATGAACTGCATGTCTTCACGCGACAGCGCCTGGTTACGGTCGTAGGTGATGGTTACACCTTCGTCGTCGCCCAGGGGGAAGCTGGCGTCGAGCATTTTTTCGCTGGGTTTCAAGATCAGCGCGTTTTCCGAATGGTCTTCGCTGTCGATACCGAAGGCGTCGAACAGGGTTTCCATATAGATCGGCAGGGCGAACTGGTCGTCTTGCTCAAGGATGTCCTCGACCAGCGCATCGCCTTCACCGGCGCCGCCGGAGTTGAGTTCCAGCAAGCGGTCACGACCGGTGTGCAGCTCTTGTTCCAGGCGCTCGCGCTCGGCACGGGCTTCGTCGATCAAGGCTTGCCACTCGCCGTCGTCGGCGGCTTCGAGCAATGGCAGCAGGCGCGGGCCGAACTGATGCTGCAAGGCGTTGCCGGTCGGGCAGGTGTTGAGGAAGGCGTTGAGCGCTTCGTGGTACCACTGGAACAGGCGCTGTTGCGGGCTGGTTTCCAGGTACGGTACGTGCAGTTCGATCACGTGTTTCTGGCCGATCCGGTCCAGACGGCCGATGCGCTGTTCCAGCAGGTCGGGGTGGGACGGCAGGTCGAAGAGCACCAGGTGGTGGGAGAATTGGAAGTTGCGGCCTTCACTGCCGATTTCCGAACAGATCAGCACTTGGGCGCCGAACTCTTCATCTGCAAAGTAGGCGGCGGCGCGGTCACGCTCGAGGATGTTCATGCCCTCGTGGAACACCGTGGCCGGGATGCCGGAGCGCACGCGCAAGGCGTCTTCCAGGTCCATGGCGGTTTCGGCGTGGGCGCAGATCACCAGGACCTTGGTGCGCTTGAGCATTTTCAGCTGATCGATCAGCCACTCGACACGCGGGTCGAAACGCCACCAGCGGTTTTCTTCCTCGATATCCGGCTGCGCCTGGAAACTGACTTCCGGGTACAGCTCGGCGTGTTCGCCCAACGGCAGTTCGAGGTACTCATCCGGGTTCGGCAGCGGGTAGGCGTGCAGCTTGCGCTCGGGGAAGCCTTGCACGGCAGCGCGGGTGTTGCGGAACAGCACGCGACCGGTGCCGTGGCGGTCGAGCAGTTCACGCACCAGGCGCGCACTGGCTTCGCTGTCGCCATCGTTGACGGCGCTGAGCAGGGCTTCGCCTTCGTTACCAAGGAAACCCTGGATGGTCTTGTGCGCGGCCGGAGACAGGCGGCCCTTGTCGAGCAGCTCCTGCACGGCTTCGGCCACCGGGCGATAGTTTTCGCTCTCGGCGCGGAAGGCTTGCAGGTCGTGGAAACGGTTCGGGTCCAGCAGGCGCAGGCGCGCAAAGTGGCTGTCCTGGCCCAGTTGTTCCGGGGTGGCGGTGAGCAACAGCACGCCTGGGATCACTTCAGCCAGTTGTTCGACCAGTGAGTATTCGGCGCTGGCCTTGTCTTCATGCCACACCAGGTGGTGCGCTTCGTCGACCACCAGCAAATCCCAGCCAGCGGCGAACAGCGCGTCCTGGGCTTTCTCGTCGTCCACCAGCCATTCCAGCGCAACGAGTGCAAGCTGGGTGTCTTCGAACGGGTTGGTGGCATCGCTTTCGATAAAGCGTTCTTCGTCGAACAGCGCGACCTGCAGGTTGAAACGGCGGCGCATTTCCACCAGCCACTGGTGCTGCAGGTTTTCCGGGACCAGGATCAGCACGCGGCTGGCGCGGCCCGAGAGCAGTTGGCGATGGATCACAAGGCCCGCTTCGATGGTCTTGCCCAGGCCCACTTCATCAGCCAGCAAGACCCGCGGCGCGATACGGTCAGCGACTTCACGGGCGATGTGCAGTTGGTGCGCAATAGGTTGTGCACGCACGCCACCCAGGCCCCACAACGAGGACTGCAACTGGCGGCTGGTGTGTTCCAGCGTGTGGTAGCGCAGCGAGAACCACGCCAGCGGGTCGATCTGCCCGGCGAACAGACGGTCGCTGGCCAGGCGGAACTGGATGAAGTTGGACAGTTGGGTTTCCGGCAGGGTGACCTGCTCGTTCTGCCCATTGAGGCCGTGGTAGACCAGCAGGCCGTCGACGTCGTCGACTTCCTGTACGGTCATTTTCCAGCCTTCGAAATGGGTGATGGTGTCACCCGGCGAAAACCTCACGCGAGTGAGGGGCGCATTCCGTAGCGCATACTGGCGGGTGTCGCCAGTGGCCGGATAGAGCACGGTCAACAAGCGCCCGTCCTGTGCCAGAACGGTGCCTAACCCCAGCTCTGCTTCGCTGTCACTAATCCAGCGTTGCCCCGGTTGATACTGCTGCGCCATGCTGCCTGACTCCCGCCGTGAAAAAGCCGACTATCTTAACGGAACAAGCCCTTGCGCCCAAGGACTCTGACAAAAACTACTCCGTTTGGCCGGCGGGCAGAGTGCTGAATCGACGGGTGGCGGGCACTTGCGAGTGTCGACTGAGTCACAGCTTGGCGAGCCTGCGCTCAAGTCGCCCTGCAACCCGCCGACAGCCTGTTGATCAGGAGAATAACTATCATGCTGCCACCCATGCTGCCCGTCAGTGTTGTGCCGGTCACGTCGCAACTCGATCCGGCACGCCAGAAGCCGGATATTCCGCCGGTGGTGCCCGTTCAACCGGGCTCCAGCGAGAGCACGATCGACCTGAAAAAAGGCGATGCCGAGCAATCGACCTTTCTGTTGCGCGAAGAGCAGCGTCGTCAGCAGGAGCAGCACAAGCGTCGGCGCGAAGCCGACGATGACGTCGAGCAGCATTTGCCTATCCCCGGCGACTTGCTCAATGCTGACAACACGGTGCCCGTGGCGCCGCTGATCGAAGACGCGCCGCGCCAGGGCTTGTGGGTGGACATCGAGGTTTAAGCGCTCAATTCATGCAGGGCCTTGATCAACAGTTCGATATCGTCATCGGTGTTGAGTGGGCTGACGGAGAGGCGCGCAATGCTGCGCAACCCACGTGCTTGCATATCCAGCGGCGTATAGGCCACGCCGTTGGCACCGATGTTGATGCGCTTTAACCCCAAGCGCCGCTTGAGTTCAAAACTCTCCCAGCCGGCCAGGTTGAAAGCGATCAAGCCCGAATGTTTACTGCCCAGGTCATGCAGGCTAATCCCAGGTATCTGATGCAGCGCTTCGCGGATTCGGGCGCTGGTCTGCGAGATCCTTTCCCACACCCGCTCGATCCCCAGTCGATTGATCTCTTGCAATGCATTGCCCAAGCCCGCCAGCAGGGCGACGGACACTTCGCTGGTTTCGAAGCGCCGGGCGTCGTTGCGCAGGTCGAAGCCGTCGGTGGTCCAGGGCGCCGAAAACACGTCGCGTTGGGCCGGGTTCAGTTGCCCAAGAAAATCCGGCCTGACATACAGCAGTGCAGTACCGCGCGGGCCGCGCAGGTGTTTGCGGCCGGCGGATTTGAGCACGTCACACTGCAACGCTTGCACATCCACCGGTAATTGGCCGACGGCTTGGCCTGCGTCGATAAAGTAGGGGATGGCGTGACGACGAGCCACTTCGCCGATGGCCTGGGCCGGGTTGATCAGGCCGCCGTTGGCCGGCAGCCAGGCAAGGTCGATCAGCTTCACGTGGGCGTCGAGCATCGCTTCCAGTGCTACCGGGCAAACCGCGCCGGTGGCATCACAGGGGATAACTTCCACGCGCGCGCCCGCTTGCACGGCCAACTCCATGCTCGCCAGGTTGCCGCCCCATTCATGGCGCCCCACCAGGATGCGGTCGCCCGGCCGCCAAGGCCCCAGGGCCTGGAACGCCATGCTCCAGGCCGTTGAGCCACTGCTGGCGAAGGCGATCGAGGAGGGCGGTGCATTGAGCAGTTGCCCGGCGGCGCGGCGGGCGTTTTCCACCAGCACGGCGCCCTGTTCGCCAGCTTCCATCGGGCCGTTGCGGGCTTCGTGTTGCAACTGTTCGATGATGGCGTCCAGCGTCGCCTGGCTGGGCAAGGACGCCCCGGCATGGTTGAAGTGCACAAGGCCCGACTGGCAACCGGGCGTGGCCTCCCGCAGTTGTTGGACGTCCAGCGGGCTCATGGCTGCAGCTCGAAAATGGCATCCACCTCCACGGCGACGCCAGCCGGCAAGCTGCTGACGCCTACGGCGGTGCGTACGTGCCGGCCTTTGTCGCCGAGGGCGTTGACCAGCAGGTTCGAGGCGCCATTGGCGACCACGCTCTGGCGTTGGAAATCAGCGTTGCTGGCGATGAAGACGCCCAGACGCAGGATGCGCACCACGCGCGACAGGTCATCGCCCAGCGCGTCGCTCAATTGCCCCAGCAGGCCCAGCGCCGCCAGTTCCGCCGCCTGGGCGCCTTCTTCATCGCTGAGGGAATCGCCCAGCCGGCCTATGTAGGCGGGTTTGCCATCGAGTATGGGAATTTGCCCGGAAATGAACAGCTGGTGTTGGCTGACGACATGGTTGATGTAATTGGCAGCCGGTTGACTGGGTGTGGGCAGTGTCAGGCCGAGTGTGTGTACGCGTTGGCGAATGGAATCGGTCATGCTGAAAACCTCTGGGTTCAGGAGGTTTGAGCATGTTGGCTGTTGCGATGGACGACAAACGGATAGATCTCAATCGACGTATCGAAAAAACTCACCCATCCGCACACAGGTGCTTCAACCACTGGCTGAAGCATTCGGCTGCTTCGCCGAGTGGGCCCTGGGGAGCGATCAGCCAATAGCCGATTTCGCTGTGATAGGGCGGCCAGTCAAAGGCCTCCACCAGGCTGCCGTCCAGGAGCCTGCGTTCGATCAGGCGATGGCGGCCCATGGCGATACCTTGGCCGGCCACGGTAGCCTCGACCACGATGTTGTAGTCATGCAGCATCACCCTGGGGTGGTGATCGAGGTTGACCTGGTAATGGGCGGCCCAATCCGTCCACTCGAAAGGACGGTGCGAGGTCGCCATCAGTAGGGGGGCTTTGGTTACCTGGCTGGCCTTGAACGCGGGGCTGCACACGGGTGACAAGGTTTCGGCCATCAGGCGCGTGGCCTGCACGTCGGGCCAATCGCCCTTGCCGTAACGGATGGCCAGGTCAACTTCGGCCGTGGCGACATTGGCCAGTTGAATCGCGGGCAGCAACTCCACCTGGATATGCGGGTAGCGCTGCAGAAACTCGGCCAGACGCGGTGCCAGCCATAGCGTGGCGAAAGACGCCAGTACGCCGATGCGCAACAGGCTGGTGCTGGGTACACCCCGTTGGCTGCGTGTCGCAGTAGCGATGGCGTCCAGGGCTGGGCGGATTTGGTCGTAGTAATGTTGCCCGGCCAAGGTCAGATCAATCGCACGGGTACGCCGGATAAACAGCGGCTTGCCCAAATGCTGTTCAAGCTTATGCACCTGGTGGCTCAGCGCACTTTGGGTCACCGACAATTCGCCCGCTGCCTTGATAAAGCTCAAGTGCCGCGCCACGGCCTCGAAGGCGCGCAGGGCCAACAGCGGTGGAAGGTCGTTGTGCAAGGCCACCGGATGGCGCCTCCTGCGTAAGAGGGAAAGTGCCGATTTTGGTCGATGACCTGCATTTTGTCGCCCGCTGATTTGCCGTCGGGCGGGGCAGGCCGCATTATTGGGCCATTCCCGCCACGACGTAAGCCAAGCCATGAGTGATGACGACAAGCTGATCGACCTGAATGCCGAACGCGCCAAGCGCGTGCACGACCTCAATGACAAACGCTTGAATGAAGTGCGCCAAGCCTTTGAACAAGCCATGCCCTTGGGCAAACCCAAGAAGAAGTCGAAGAACAAACCGAAAAAGCGTTGAAACCGCCTGCATCTGTTGATGCAGGTCAGTTATTACCCTTCTTTACGCCCCGTTGCGGGCGACATTGATCCTGGTCAATTTCCCACTGCGCCTTCTCCCTTAACTTAGCCCTATCGCAACAGGGCACGTGCAGGAGGCCGGTCATGTTTTTCGATAATGTGGTTTTTGCCGGAGTGCTGACTGTCAGCCTCATGGTGCTGTTTTTTGTAGGGTTTGGATTTTTTATCTGGAAAGACGCGAACAAGCGTAAAAAACCTTAAGTCTTTCCGGGTTACATGGGCACGCAAGGCATTTTGGGCGACTTCGGTCGCCCTTTTTTTTGACTGTCAATTGATGGCAGAAGGTGAAAAATGTGGGAGGCGTGCCTGCGATCGCGGTGGGTCAGCTCATATATTCATCAACTGTTACTGCGCAATCGCAGGCAAGCCAGCTCCCACAGGTGGACGGCGGTGCGCTTGGATATAAAAAAAGGTGCGACCCTCGCGGATCGCACCTTTTTTATGGGCGGCCGGCTATCAGTTGCCCAATGCCTTGGACGCCAGCCAGAACAACCCGGCCGACAGGCCGACGGTTGCTGGCAGGGTCAATACCCAGGCCATCAGGATGGTCTTGACGGTGCCGCCTTGCAGGCCGCTCTTGTTGGCAACCATGGTACCTGCCACACCGGAAGACAGCACGTGCGTGGTGGACACCGGCAGGGCGAAGATGTTGGCGAAGCCGATCATGGTCGCGGTGGTGATCTGCGCCGACATGCCCTGGGCATAGGTCATGCCCTGCTTGCCGATTTTCTCGCCAATGGTCAGTACCACGCGCTTCCAACCCACCATGGTGCCCAGACCCAGGGCCAGTGCAACCGCGAGGATCACCCAGAACGGGGCATACTCGGTGGTGGCTGTCAGGTCTTTGCGCAGCTTGTCGAGGTCGGATTTCTCACGGGAATCCAGCCCAGGCAGTTTGCCGACTTTCTTCGCGGTGTCGTCCAGGCAGAGCAGGTAGCGACGCACTTCGATGCGATGATCTGCGGTCAGCGAGTGGTAGTCCGAGACGCCCTTGAGGGTGCCCAGCAGCGCGTTGATCGTCGGCTCGGTCTGCTGCGGGTTGCAGCGGAATTTGCCCGGCAGATCATCCTTCACGCTTTTGCCCAGGGCCAGGAACTCGCCGAGGGTCTCGTGGTTGCGCTGGTAGAACTGGTTCAGGTGCAGGGTTGCGTCACGGGTACGCTCGATCTGGTAGGTGGTGCTGCCCAAGTCCAATACGAACTGCGCCGGCACGATACCGATCAGCACCAGCATGATCAGGCCGATGCCTTTCTGACCATCGTTGGAGCCGTGCACGAAGCTCACGGCCATGGCCGAGATCACCAGAACCAGGCGGTTCCAGAACGGCGGGTGCTTCTTGTCGTCGAGCTTGCGGCGCTGGTCCGGGGTCTTGTGCATCTTCGACAGCGGGCGCCACCACTTCAGGCCGATCAGCACCAGGGCTGCGACCAGGAAGCCGGCCATCGGCGAGAACACCAGGGACGCACCGATATCCACGGCCTTCTGCCAGTTCACACCGTCAGCCAGGGGGATGTCGTTGATCAGGGCGTTGGCCAGGCCGACACCGAGGATCGAGCCGATCAGGGTGTGGGAGCTGGAGGCGGGAATACCGAAGTACCAGGTGCCCAGGTTCCAGGTGATCGCCGCCGCCAATAACGAGAAGACCATCGCCAGGCCATGGCCGGTGTTCACATTGATCAGCAACTCCACCGGCAGCAAATGCACGATGGCGTAGGCGACACCGACACCACCGAGCAACACGCCGAGGAAATTGAAGACCCCGGAGAAGAACACGGCCAGGTGTGGCGGCATGGCTTTGGTATAGATGACTGTGGCCACCGCGTTAGCGGTGTCATGAAAGCCATTGATGAACTCGAAGGCGAGGACAAAGGCCAGGGCGAGCAGCAGGCTCACTAGAACCCAAGCATCCAGTCCGCTGAATAAATCGATCATGAAGGTTTTCTGACCCGGTCGTAAGGGGGCGCGATTATGCCAGAAAACATCGGTAATCGATGCATTAGCTGCTCATCGGTAACAATCTTCGTCGCACAAGCCCGGGCAAAACGGACGCATCCCAGGGTTTTCGGGGCTTTGGCAAGTCTTTGATTTATAAAGTGCAGGCCGCAAAAGGCCGGCATTTGTCATGAAAACGTCATGCCTGAAACATTTGTATGAAATTTCGTGCGCGGCTGTAAGCGACTGACCAACGGGCGCTGACGCAAGGGGCTCCCTGCCGGTGGTGGACCGGCAGAGACAGCAGGGCCCTGCCTACTCGCACCGAAGCGCTTATGGCTCTTCGGTTTTGAGTTCCTGTTCGATCTTCTGGATTTCCTGGGCAAATGCCTGATCCAGCAGGCTGGCGCGTTTGCGCCATGGCTTGCGTTCCGGCTCAGGTTGCGCGGCGTAGGTGGTGACTTCTCCGCCGTAGACGTCCTTGTAACGTTGCTCCTGGCGCTCAAGTTCGGCGCGCAGTTCATCTTTCGTCACAGTATTACCTAATTGTGTGAAGTTTATTGATTGCGCAGTGTCGCGCTTCAACAGTCGTCCTCGGGCGATTCCAAATAAAACAGTAGAAAACCGTTCAAGTTGAAAAGCAGGCCTGAGGGCAGTTCTTTGAAGCGGTTACTTGTGGCCGGCGCGGCTTACGTCCTCCAGCGCCTGGCGAGCTCCCATCCCGATAGTGATACCGGGCCGACCTCTGCACAGGTTGCATTATAGCGGCGCATTTGAATAACACTATCATCATAAAGTTAAAAAGCGTCAACGGTGCAGGGGAGGGTGTTATGGGTGGGCATCACTATTTGTGAACAGCGTCATCATATTGTCGCCACCTGTTCTAAATAAAAGCGTAAATCTGCGCACTTCCCAGGTCATCAGGCAAATCTGAAACTTGGCCGCGGCGGCGGCTGCCCTGGCCTGACAAATTGCGATAATCGCATGATCGTCCGATAATCGCCCAATGTTGCTGGCGCTGGCTTGTGCATCGCGATCGGCACGGCTTGTAATAGCGGCCAACCCTCCCGTGGTAAGAACAAGAGACAGGACCCTGGAAATGAACGATCAATTGCGCAACTCCTTCGCATCAGTGGCGCCGCCGATCGTGGCTTCACCGGCCAAGCGCATCCAGGCGTTCACCGGTGATCCGGACTTCATGACGTCCCTGGCCCGTGGCCTGGCCGTGGTGCAAGCGTTCCAGGAGCGCAAGCGTCACCTGACCATCGCCCAGATCAGCCACCGCACGGAAATCCCCCGCGCCGCTGTGCGCCGTTGCCTGCATACCTTGATCAAACTCGGCTACGCCACCACGGATGGGCGTACCTACTCGCTATTGCCTAAAGTGCTGACGCTCGGTCATGCCTATTTGTCGTCCACACCGTTGGCCGTCTCGGCCCAGCCTTATCTGGACCGCATGAGCGAGCAGCTCCATGAAGCCTGCAACATGGCCACCCTTGAAGGCGACGATATTCTCTACATCGCACGTTCGGCCACGACTCAGCGTCTGATTTCCGTGGACCTTTCAGTCGGCGGTCGGCTGCCGGCCTATTGCACGTCCATGGGGCGCATCCTCCTGGCGGCCCTGGATGATGCCTCGCTGCAGGATTACCTCGACCACGCAGACCTGCAAACCAAGACCAGCCGCACGCTCACGACTCCCGAAGCCTTGTTCGAATGCTTGCAACAGGTACGTCAGCAAGGCTGGTGCATCGTCGATCAGGAATTGGAGCAGGGCCTGCGTTCCATCGCGGTGCCGGTGTATGACGCATCCGGCCAGGTGTTGGCCGCACTGAACGTCAGCACCCATGCCGGGCGCGTCAGCCGCAGCGAGCTGGAACAGCGTTTTCTGCCGAGTATGCTCACCGCCAGCCGTGAGTTGAGCGCGCAACTGTTTGCCTAAGCTGTTCGGTGACCGCACAGATCCCGGTCGGCTCGATTGACGGTGTTTCCCCTGGCTTATTAATGTGCGGCAGCGCTTCAAAGCGCCGCCTAACAATAATGATGACCTGAGGTCATCGGCCCGCCATCGGTGTGGAATAAAAATAATGAATCAGCCTTCTGTCGGTACCACCCTGGACGTGCAGTCCTTCATCAACACCCAGCCATTGTCACGCTACCAGTGGCGCGTGGTGATCCTGTGTTTCCTGATTGTCTTTCTTGACGGCCTCGATACGGCGGCGATGGGTTTTATTGCGCCGGCCCTGTCCCAGGACTGGGGCATCGACCGCGCCAGCCTTGGCCCGGTGATGAGCGCCGCGTTGATCGGCATGGTGTTCGGCGCACTCGGGTCCGGCCCGCTGGCCGACCGCTTTGGTCGCAAAGTCGTGTTGGTCGGTGCGGTACTGGTATTTGGCGCGTTCAGCCTGGCCTCGGCCTACAGCACTAATGTCGACCAGTTGCTGGTGCTGCGCTTTCTGACCGGGCTGGGTCTGGGCGCGGGTATGCCCAATGCCACGACCTTGCTCTCCGAATACACCCCCGAGCGTCATAAGTCGTTGTTGGTCACCAGCATGTTCTGCGGTTTCAACCTGGGCATGGCCGGTGGTGGGTTTATCTCGGCCAAGTTGATCCCGGCGTTTGGCTGGCACAGCTTGTTGCTGATCGGCGGCATCCTGCCATTGATCCTGGCGGGGGTGCTGTTGGTGTGGCTGCCGGAGTCGGCGCGTTACCTGGTAGTGCGTAATCGCGGTACCGACAAGGTACGCAAGGCCCTGGCACCCATTGAGCCCAATATCGTGGCCCAGGCCGGCAGCTTCAGCGTGCCGGAGCAAACAACCGTCAAGGCTCGCAACGTGTTCGCGGTGATTTTCTCGGGCACCTACAGCACCGGCACCTTGCTGCTGTGGCTCACTTACTTCATGGGCCTGGTGATTGTTTACCTGCTGACCAGTTGGCTGCCCACCTTGATGCGCGACAGTGGCGCCAGCATGGAGCAGGCGGCATTTATCGGCGCGTTGTTCCAGTTTGGCGGGGTGTTGAGCGCAGTGGGCGTGGGCTGGGCAATGGATCGGTTCAACCCGCACAAAGTGATCGGGACTTTCTACCTGCTGGCCGGGGTGTTTGCCTACGCGGTAGGGCAAAGCCTTGGCAATATCACTTTATTGGCAACGTTAGTGCTGATCGCCGGGATGTGCGTCAACGGTGCGCAGTCAGCGATGCCGTCCCTGGCCGCACGTTTCTACCCCACCCAGGGGCGTGCCACCGGTGTGTCGTGGATGCTTGGCATTGGCCGCTTCGGCGCGATCCTGGGTGCGTGGATGGGGGCCACCTTGCTGGGCCTGGGCTGGAATTTCGAGCAGGTGCTCACGGCACTGGTGATTCCGGCGGCACTCGCCACTGCAGCCGTGTTGATCAAGGGCATGGTCAGCCATGCCGACGCCACTTAAGCCTTGATGGGACTCAAATGTGGGAGGGGGCTTGCTCCCGATTGCGGGGTGTCAGTCAAAAAATTTGTTGGCTGATCCACCGCTATCGGGAGCAAGCCCCCTCCCACATTTGAATTGCGTTCGCTTAGACGATTAGCTAGACAACAATCCGTTCGATAATCGAACGCTGAGTCGATTATCGGATTGTTCGGCCCATTTCCCCGGCTTAATCTTCAAGCACTTCGGCGCCACCTCAGCGCCTTTTTCGATCAACACCGGGAGCCCAACCCCATGGCTGAAATCCTCACCCTGCGTGATGCGGTCAAGCGCTTTGTGAACGACGGCGATACCGTCGCTCTCGAAGGTTTTACCCACCTGATCCCAACGGCCGCAGGTCATGAAATCATTCGTCAGGGTAAGAAAGACCTGACGCTGGTGCGTATGACGCCCGACCTGATCTACGACCAATTGATCGGTGCCGGCTGCGCGCGCAAGTTGATTTTTTCCTGGGGCGGCAACCCGGGCGTGGGCTCCCTGCATCGGTTGCGCGACGCGGTGGAGAAGCAATGGCCGCAACCGCTGGAGATCGAAGAACACAGCCACGCCGACCTGGCCAATGCCTACGTCGCCGGTGCCTCGGGCCTGCCGTTCGCGGTGCTGCGTGCCTACGCTGGTTCCGACTTGCCCAAGGTCAACCCGCTGATCAAGACCGTCACGTGCCCATTCACCGGCGAAGTGCTGGCGGCGGTGCCGTCGGTACGTCCGGATGTCACCGTGATTCACGCGCAGAAAGCCGATCGCAAGGGCAACGTGTTGCTCTGGGGCATTCTCGGGGTACAGAAGGAAGCGGCCCTTGCGGCTCAGCGTTGCATTGTCACCGTGGAAGAAATCGTCGATGACCTCAATGCGCCGATGAACAGTTGCGTGTTGCCGACCTGGGCACTGACCGCGGTGTGCCATGTGCCGGGTGGTGCACATCCCTCCTACGCTCACGGCTACAACGAGCGGGATAACCGCTTCTACCAGGCGTGGGACCCGATTGCTCGCGACCGTGGGACCTTTACCGCCTGGATTGATGAATTCATCCACGGCACTGCTGATTTCAGCGAGTTCCAGGCCAAGCTGGCCACCGCGCAGGAGGCCAAGTAATGACCTACTCCACCAATGAAATGATGACCGTCGCCGCTGCACGCCGCTTGAAGAACGGTTCAGTGTGCTTCGTCGGTATCGGCCTGCCGTCCAAGGCCGCCAACCTGGCGCGGCTGACGTCCTCACCCGATGTAGTGCTGATCTACGAGTCCGGCCCGATTGGCGCCAAGCCCAGCGTGTTGCCGCTGTCAATCGGCGATGGCGAGTTGGCCGAGACCGCCGACACTGTGGTGCCCACCGGTGAGATCTTTCGCTATTGGCTGCAGGGCGGGCGCATTGACGTGGGCTTTCTCGGTGCGGCTCAGGTCGACCGTTTCGGCAATATCAACACCACCGTGGTCGGTGATTATCACCAGCCCAAAGTGCGTTTGCCGGGTGCCGGTGGGGCGCCGGAGATTGCCGGTTCCGCCAAGAGCGTGCTGATCATCCTTAAACAGTCGTCCCGTTCGTTTGTCGACAAACTGGACTTCATCACCTCCGTCGGTCACGGCGAAGGTGGCGACTCACGCAAGCGTCTTGGCCTGCCCGGTGCCGGCCCCGTCGGCATCATTACCGACCTGTGCATCATGGAACCGGAGGAGGGCAGCCATGAGTTCGTGGTCACCGCGCTACACCCCGGCGTGACCCGCGAGCAAGTGGTCGCTGCCACCGGCTGGGCGATTCGCTTTGCCGAGCAGGTCAGCACCACGGCAGAACCGACCGAGACAGAACTGACCGCGCTGCGCGAGCTTGAAGCCCGCACCGCCGCCGCCCATGGCCAAGCACCGGGAGAAGCCTGATGCGCGAGGTATTTATCTGTGATGCCATTCGCACACCTATCGGTCGTTTCGGCGGTGGGCTGTCCACGGTGCGTGCCGATGACCTGGCGGCGCTGCCGATCAAGGCCCTGATCGAGCGCAACCCGTCGGTGGACTGGGATGCGGTGGACGAAGTCTTTTTGGGCTGTGCCAACCAGGCCGGCGAAGACAACCGTAACGTGGCGCGCATGGCACTGTTGCTGGCGGGACTGCCGGACAGCATTCCGGGCGTGACCCTCAACCGTCTGTGCGCCTCGGGCATGGATGCCATCGGCACGGCCTTTCGCGCTATTGCCAGTGGCGAAATGGAGCTGGCGATTGCTGGCGGTGTCGAGTCGATGTCCCGTGCTCCGTTCGTGATGGGCAAGGCCGATGCTGCGTTTTCGCGCAGCATGAAGCTGGAAGACACCACCATCGGCTGGCGTTTCATCAATCCGTTGATGAAGGCCCAGTACGGCGTGGATGCCATGCCGCAGACCGCCGATAACGTCGCCGACGACTACCAGGTTTCCCGCGCCGACCAGGATGCTTTCGCCTTGCGCAGCCAGCAGCGGACCGCCGCTGCGCAAGCCGCCGGTTTCTTCGCCGAGGAAATCGTGCCGGTACGGGTCGCCCATAAAAAAGGCGAAACCCTGGTGGAACACGATGAGCACCCGCGGGACACCAGCCTGCAAGCCCTGGCCAAACTCAAGCCGGTCAACGGCCCGAACAAGACCGTCACCGCCGGCAACGCTTCGGGGGTCAATGACGGTGCTGCTGCGCTGATTCTGGCATCCGCCGATGCCGTCAAGAAGCACGGCCTCACAGCCCGCGCCCGGGTGTTGGGCATGGCCAGTGCCGGTGTCGCACCGCGCGTAATGGGCATCGGCCCGGTGCCGGCGGTGCGCAAGCTGGTGGAACGCCTGGGGTTGGCGGTCACCGACTTCGACGTGATCGAGCTTAACGAAGCCTTCGCCAGCCAGGGTCTGGCGGTGCTGCGCGAGCTGGGTATTGCCGACGATGCACCTCAGGTCAACCCGAACGGCGGTGCCATTGCGCTGGGTCATCCCCTGGGCATGAGCGGTGCACGGCTGGTGTTGACGGCCCTGCACCAATTGGAAAAAACCGGCGGCAGCAAAGGCCTGGCGACCATGTGCGTGGGCGTCGGCCAAGGCCTGGCCCTGGCGATTGAACGCGTCTAATAAAAGAGGATGGCTCCATGAGTGACAAGCCTGGTTACCGGCGCCCGCAAGCGGGCACTCAACCTGATTACCTGCACCCGGCGTATCAGTCGACGAACCTGCGTTCGCCGTCCCAGCCGTTGGTGTTCCTGCCCCATTCCTTGTCGGAAATCACCGGCCCGACGATCGGCGCCGAGCGCATCAATGACAAGGACAACGACCTGACCGCCCAGCATGAAGGCGAGCCCCAAGGCGAGCGCATCATCATTCATGGCCGTGTGCTGGACGAGAATGGCTTGCCGGTGCCGGGCATTCTCGTGGAGATCTGGCAGGCCAACGCCGCCGGGCGCTACAACCACAAGCGTGACCTGCACGACGCGCCGCTGGACCCGAACTTCACCGGCACCGGGCGTACCGTTACCGACGCCGATGGCTGGTACCAGTTCCAGACCATCAAGCCCGGCGCCTACCCGTGGGGCAACCATCACAATGCATGGCGCCCGGCGCATATCCACTTTTCGCTGTTCGGCCCCAGTGTGCTGACGCGCTTGGTGACGCAGATGTATTTCCCTGGCGACCCATTGCTCGAATACGACCCGATCTACAACTGCGTGCCGGATACCCGCGCCAAGGAACGCCTGATCGCGCGTTTCGACCTGGAAAAAACCGTCCCTTCCTACGCCCTCGGTTACCGCTGGGACATCGTCCTGCGCGGCCGCGACGCCACGCCGATGGAGAAATGAGATGACACTCAACGCGACCACGTCCCACACCGTCGGGCCGTATTACCACATCGGCCTGACCTGGCTGAACCGTGAAGACATGACCGTAGCCGCCACACTCGGCGAGCGCGTGGCGATCAGCGGCCAGGTAGTGGACGGCAACGGTGATGTCGTCAACGACGCCATGCTGGAAGTCTGGCAGGCCAATGCTGCCGGTAAATATGACCACCCTGAGGACGAGCAAGACAAGGCGGTCGATCCGCACTTTGAAGGTTTTGGCCGGGTGCCGGTGGATGCCGAGGGGCGCTTCCGCTTTACCACCATCAAGCCAGGCAGTGTGCCGGGATTGAAAGGCACGACTCAGGCGCCGCATCTGGTGGTACTGGTGTTTGCCCGTGGGTTGGTAAAGCACTTGCTCACGCGGATTTATTTTGACGGTGAGGCACTCAACGGCGATGACCCGCTGTTGGCGTGTGTACCGGCTGAGCGTCGTAGCACCTTGATTGCCAAGGCGGATGCGCAGGGTGTGTATCAGTGGAATGTGATTTTGCAGGGGACAGACAAGGAAACGGTGTTCTTCGATTACTGAGTTGGCTGTAGGGCCTCATCGGGGGCAAGTCGAATCGTCGCACCGCCCCTCCCACACTGACCGAGTAGAGTTCAGACAACTCGGTCAAATGTGGGAGGGGTCTTGCTCCCGATGAGGCCCTCCCAGTCACTACATACCCAAAAGTCTGCTTGCGGAACATGGTTGTTGCAAAGTATGTCTAGGCTATAACCGTTCCCACTGAGTAAAAAACCATGACAACAACAACGAGTCACTACACCGGAGAAGAACGCCGCAAACGGATTTTTGCGATTGTCGGGGCTTCCTCCGGCAACTTGGTCGAATGGTTCGACTTCTACGTCTACGCCTTCTGCGCAATCTATTTTGCCCCGGCGTTTTTCCCCTCGGACGACCCCACGGTGCAACTGCTCAACACCGCCGGTGTATTCGCCGCCGGGTTCCTGATGCGGCCGATCGGCGGCTGGCTGTTTGGCCGGGTGGCCGACAAGCACGGGCGCAAGAACTCGATGATGATCTCGGTGCTGATGATGTGCGCCGGTTCCCTGGTCATCGCCTTCCTTCCCACCTACAACGACATCGGTGCCTGGGCTCCGGCGCTGCTGCTGGTGGCGCGGCTGTTCCAGGGCTTGTCGGTGGGTGGCGAATACGGCACCACGGCGACCTACATGAGTGAAGTTGCGCTCAAGGGCCAGCGCGGTTTCTTCGCTTCGTTCCAGTACGTGACCCTGATCGGCGGCCAGTTGCTGGCGGTGCTGGTGGTGGTGATCCTGCAACAGATCCTCACCGAAGAAGAACTGCGTGCCTGGGGCTGGCGCATTCCGTTTGTAATCGGCGCCATCGCCGCGGTGATCTCCCTGCTGCTGCGTCGCACCCTGAAAGAAACAACCAGCAAGGAAATGCGTCAGGACAAGGACGCCGGCAGCATCGTCGCGCTGTTCCGTGACCACGGCAAAGCCTTCATCACTGTGCTGGGCTACACCGCCGGCGGCTCGCTGATTTTCTACACGTTCACCACTTACATGCAGAAGTACCTGGTTAACACTGTCGGTATGCACGCCAAGACGTCCAGCTACATCATGACCGGCGCGCTGTTTCTGTACATGTGCATGCAGCCGCTGTTCGGCATGTTGGCCGACAAGATCGGGCGACGTAATTCCATGCTCTGGTTCGCCGGCCTTGGCACCTTGTTCACTGTGCCGATCCTGTTGACCTTGAAAACCGTGACCAGCCCGTTCCTGGCGTTTGTACTGATCACTCTGGCCTTGGCGATTGTCAGCTTCTACACCTCCATCAGCGGCCTGGTCAAAGCCGAGATGTTCCCGCCCCAGGTGCGTGCCTTGGGTGTGGGCCTGGCATATGCCGTGGCTAACGCGGTGTTTGGCGGTTCGGCGGAAGTGGTCGCACTGAGCCTGAAATCCATCGGCATGGAAAACACCTTCTATTGGTACGTCACTGCGATGATGGCGGTGGCCTTCCTGTTCAGCTTGCGCCTGCCTAAACAGGCGGCGTACCTGCATCACGATTTGTAAGGGATGAGTTATGACGCTGCGCACGAGCAATCAACTGTTCGACGCTTACTTCACCGCCGCCAGCATGGCCGAAGTGTTCTGTGACCAGGGACGCTTGCAGGGCATGCTGGATTTCGAGGCGGCGCTGGCCCGGGCCCAGGCTCGGGTCGGGTTGATTCCCCAGGCTGCCGTCGCGCCGATTGCCCAGGCGTGCCTGGCTTCGCTGTATGACGTCGATGCGCTTGGCGCGGCCATTGCCACGGCGGGTAATTCCGCGATTCCAGTGGTGAAGGCGCTGGGTAAGTTGATCGCCAGCGAAGATGCCGACGCCGAGCGTTATGTGCACCTGGGCGCGACCAGTCAAGATGTGATGGACACCGGCCTGGTGCTGCAAGTGCGTCAGGCGCTGGTGCTGATCGAGGCGGATTTGGCGCGCCTGGGGGACGTGCTGGCTGCCCAGGCGCAGCGCCACGCCGCCGTGCCGTTGGCTGGCCGCACCTGGCTGCAGCACGCGACACCGGTCACCCTGGGCATGAAAATCGCCGGTTGGCTGGGCGCCGTGACACGCAGTCGTCAGCGCCTTGCCGAATTGAAACCGCGCCTGTTGGTGCTGCAATTTGGCGGTGCGTCCGGCACCTTGGCTGCGCTCGGCGAACACGCCATGCCTGTTGCCGAAGCCTTGGCCGCCGAGTTGCAACTGGGCTTGCCGGAGCAGCCCTGGCACACCCAGCGCGATCGCCTGGTGGAATTTGCCAGCGTGCTCGGTCTGATCGCCGGCAGCCTCGGCAAACTGGGGCGCGACATCAGCCTGTTGATGCAAACCGAGGCGGCAGAGGTGTTTGAGCCCGCCGCGCCGGGCAAGGGCGGTTCATCGACCATGCCGCACAAACGCAACCCCGTAGGCGCCGCCGTATTGATCAGCGCTGCCACCCGCGTGCCGGGCCTGGTGGCGACCATGTTCAGCGCCATGCCCCAGGAGCACGAACGCAGCCTGGGCCTGTGGCACGCCGAATGGGAAACCTTGCCAGAGATTTGCCGCCTGGTGTCCGGCGCCTTGCAACAGGCGCTGCTGGTGAGTGAAGGGCTGGAGGTCGATACCGCGCGCATGGCGCAGAATCTCGACCTGACCCAGGGCCTGGTGTTGGCTGAAGCAGTCAGCATCGTGCTTGCCCAACGCCTGGGCCGCGATACCGCACACCACCTGCTGGAGCAATGCTGCAAACGCGCCGTGGCCGAGCGGCGTCACTTGCGCGCCGTGCTGGCGGATGAGTCCCAGGTGACTGCCGAGTTGTCAGCGGCTGAACTGGACCGCCTGCTCGACCCGGCTCATTACCTGGGCCAAGCCCAGACCTGGGTCACGCGTGCCGTGACTGAACACTTTGCTTTGACTGCCTGAGGAGACCGCTGTGGCTTTTGTACAACTCGCCGAGGGCGAATTGCATTACCAATTGGACGGGCCGGTGGATGCACCGGTGCTGGTACTGTCCAACTCCCTGGGCACCGACCTGCATATGTGGGACGTGCAGATTTCGACGTTCACCGAGCATTTTCGCGTGTTGCGTTTCGATACCCGTGGTCACGGCAAATCCCTGGTCACCCAGGGGCCGTACAGCATCGAACAACTGGGGCGAGACGTGCTTGCGTTGCTGGATGCGCTGGATATCCAGCGTGCGCATTTTTGCGGCCTGTCCATGGGCGGCTTGATCGGCCAATGGCTGGGCATCCACGCCGGCGAGCGTTTGCGGCGTCTGGTGGTGTGCAATACCGCCGCCAAGATCGGCACGCCCGAGGTCTGGAACCCCCGCATCGAAATGGTCCTGCGTGACGGCGCCGCTGCGATGGTGGCGCTACGCGATGCTTCGATTGCGCGCTGGTTTACCGCGGATTTCGCTGCGGCCAACCCGCACCAGGCCAAGCAGATCACCGACATGCTCGCGGCCACATCGCCCGAGGGCTACGCCGCCAATTGCGGCGCTGTGCGCGACGCGGATTTTCGTGAGCAACTGTCGTTGATCAAGGTGCCGACCCTGGTGATTGCCGGCACTGAAGATGCGGTGACACCGCCGGCTGGCAGCCACTTTATCCAGCACCATGTGCAGCGCGCCGAATACGCCGAGTTCTATGCGGCGCACCTGTCCAACGTGCAAGCCGGCGCTGCCTTCAGCGACCGCGTGATCAACTTTCTGCTGGCTCGCTGAGGAGCGTTTTGTGGACGAGAAACAACGTTATGCCGATGGCCTGCAGGTGCGCCGCGAAGTGCTGGGCGATGCCCATGTCGACCGCAGCCTCAATGCGCTGACCGAGTTCAACAGCGAGTTCCAGGAAATGATCACGCGCCATGCCTGGGGCGATATCTGGACGCGCCCCGGGCTGCCTCGGCATACCCGCAGCCTGATCACCATCGCCATGTTGATCGGCATGAACCGCAGTGAAGAGCTCAAGCTGCACCTGCGTGCGGCCGCCAGCAATGGTGTGACCCGCGCCGAGATCAAGGAAGTGCTGATGCAGAGTGCGATCTATTGCGGAATACCGGCGGCGAATGCGACGTTTCACTTGGCCGAGTCGGTGTGGGATGAGCTCGGGGTTGAATCGCGCGCGTAATTGGCGAGAAGACCCGCCCGTGATCATCGGGCGGGCAGTATTCATGAGATTACGCCAGCGTGGGGTTCAGGCACTGGTCCCGACAGGTTTGTAGTTTTGCGTGGTATAGCGCTGCCTCAAATTGGGCTCTTCTTCACCCGAAACGAACCCGCCGCCACTGTATAAAGTGCCTGCTTTACCCTCGCCCATGTTGATAAAGGCATAGTTCTTTACATTAGAGTCGATGGTGACTTTATCGTCTCCGTCTCCGGCTTGAATGAACAGCCTGGAACCACCTGCTGGATCGTTTTTAATAGGCAGGAGGAATTGTTGCCCATTCACTTCAGCTAACAATGAATTGTCTTCTGCTGCGCTGATACGAATAGTGTCATTGCCGTTGCCTGCGGTTATTTGCATGACGCCGTCGCCGAACTGCCTTGGGTTGGCGTTTGGCGAGAACTTGAAGGTGGTCTCGTCATGTTTGAACTCGGCGCCTTTTTGCAGGTGAGGTGCAATGGCGATGATTCCGGGTTGCGAGAATGTTTTCACGCCCGCTGACTCGGGGGCGGAGGTATACCCATTGGTCCCGGAAACCGTGTGGTTGTCGTTAAGACTCACAGTGGTTTGGAACCAGATGTCGTCTGCAATCGTGACGTGGTCATCGCCACCCCTGGTTTTTATTTCCACGGTCTCGGTCATGCCGCCAGCATTCTGAACCGGTAACAGGTATCGCCTGCCGTTTATTTCTGCGACGACCCCAATGTCCGGAAGACTCTTGAGGTGAACGTTGTCTGCACTATTACCGGTTTCGATGGTGACTTTGTTGCGCAGCATGGGAACGCCGTGAAAACTGCCTTCATGAGCCGTTGCCGAGGTGATCTTGACGTTGCCGTTATCGTACGTGTGAGTGGTCGGGGTACTGGTGAGGGCGCGTGGTACTTCGGTGATGGGGCTTGATTCGATGGGCTGTTGTGCTGGAGCCGTAGCTGCGGAATTGACGGGTTTATCCATCGAGGAGTTAACACGCTGGCCGGCCAGCGAGGTAGCAACCTGATCCTTCGCGAAGCGCGCAGGTTTGGCGGTGTTCGCCGGTAGAAAGTTATTTTCTTTGCGGTGCAGCGGGTGGAGGGAGTCTGAGTGTTTTTTATCGCGGTGAATGGATTTTTCGTTAGGGTTGTAAAGGCTGTGCGAATAGTTGTTCTGTAAGGGAGTTGTCAACATGACTAAGTCCTTTTAAAGGTTGGCAAGTGTGAGAAGGTTGGGCAGTGCGCGGTAAGTCTTGCGAACTACTGATCCGATAGTGGGCGGGAAGGAGTACTGAGTTCCAACGCCACTTGTTTCACTTTCCTACGTATTCAAAGGGCTTATGGTCAGTGGGTGGTTAATAAGGTGGGCGTGGTGGGGCAGGATGGGACTACCTGTCTGACTTAAATATCTTACTGTTGTAATTGTTTGTAGCTTTCAGTGTGAGTCCGCATCCCATATCCAGTTCCATACACCCGGCAAATGGACCTCTTCATTCACATCCTTCACGGTACGTGCCAGTGCTGCGCGTTCCAGCATGGCGGTGTCGGTGTAGAACGGCTCGGAAGCAGTCTTCACTCCGTTGATTCGCGCGCTGTCCATCAGGATCTGCATGTATTCCTGCATATGCCGGGCGGTGTAGCGGTTGATGTCATGGAAGGTCACTACCACCGGTATCACGCCTTCCACCATCGGCAGTTCACCCAGCGCGATGCGCTCACGCACGACCGACAGCTGCCGATACAAATTGGCCCGCCGGCGCGGGCTGGCGTTGAAGCCCCAGATCTTGCCGTCATTGGCACTGAGGTCCGTCAGCAGTACGTGCATGCCATGCCGCTGGTAGGCGGCGAAGGTACGGCGGTCGTAGTTCCAGAACGGAGGGCGTACCAGCACGGGCGGCGTGCCGGTGATGGCGGCAATGTCTGTCGCACCTTCGGTGAGGGTGTATTCCAGCTCTGCATCGTTCAGCCAGCGGTGATTGGTATGAAACGCCGTCGCCGTGTGGAAGGCCAGTACATGGCCAGCGGCGAATTCACGTTCCATGGTCTTGCGCCCTCGAGAGCTACCGCCGGAGCGGGCCGCTTCGGTCTGCAAGAAGAACACCGCCTTGATCCCCGGCAATACCGGGTTATTCGCCAGATCCGCCACGACCGAACGGCTCGGGTTGTTGTAGCCCGAGGCGCTGGGGCCGTCATCGAAGGTCAGCAGAAAGCGGATCGGCGCCTGGGCTTGCAAGCGTTGCTGGGTTGCCGGCGTCAGGGCAATGGGCGCGCCGATGCAGCCACTCAGGCTCAGGGCCAAGGCAAACACTACGCTCGCTGCGGCAAAGGGTTTCATCAGGTACGCAGGCTCGATAAAGGCCGCTGCTGGGGGGATCAGCAGCGGCAGGCGCGCACCATACAGCAAGTCCGGCGCCGGTTTACAGCAGACTGATGGGGTAGCTGACGATCAACCGGTTTTCGTCGAATTCGTTGTTGCTGTAGTCGCGGCGCATGCTCGAATTACGCCAGCGCACCGTGAGGTTTTTCAGGCCGCCGCTCTGCACGGTGTAGCCCACTTCACTTTCGCGGCCCCACTCCTTGCCGTCGGTGATAGTGCCGGTGTGCACGTTGCTGCCGCTGATATAGCGGTTCATCAGGGTCAGGCCAGGAATGCCCAGGGCGGCAAAGTTGTAGTCGTGGCGCACTTGCCAGGATTTTTCCTCGGCGTTGTCGTAGCTGGAGTTATAGCTGTCGTTGGCCAGGGTGCCGCCACTGGTGCCGTTGACGCGCATCCAGGCGCTGTTGCCGGTGAGTTTTTGCAGGCCAACGTAGAAGGTATTGCCGCCGTACCTGGCAGAAAGCAAGCCGGACCAGGTTTTGTTGTCCAGGTTACCTGCGCGGGCGCTGCCATCGTCCTTGCCGTAGAAGAACCCGAGGTTGGCGCCGAGGGTCCAGGCGCCGACAGGTTGGCTGTGGATCAGGTTGAGATACTGCTGGCTGTAGATGTCCTTGAGCTGGGCATTCCATACGCCGACCTGGGTGCGCTTGTCGTTGAATGCGTACTCGGCACCTTGGAAATTGAAACGGTCGGAAGTGAAGGCGGTTTTGCCGAACATCGACATGTCGCTCATGCTGCCGTCGTCACGCGGGCTGTTGGCGCGGAACTGGCCGCCATACAGGGTCAGGCCGTCGATTTCCTTCGAGGTGATCTGCCCGCCGCGCAGGGTCTGCGGCAGGGAGCGGCCGTCGTCGGAACGCAAGATCGGCAGCACCGGCATCCATTCGCCTACCTTCAGCTCTGTCTTGGAAAACCGCGCCTTGAACGCCACGCCCAGGCGCCCGAACTCATCCGCCGGACGGCCATCATGGTCCAGCGGCAGCAACTGGGTGCCGCCCGTGCCGCGCCCGCCATCAAGCTTGAGCGAGTACAGGCCCAGCACATCCACACCAAAACCCACGGTGCCTTGGGTAAAGCCGGACTTGGCGTCGAGGATGAAACTCTGCGTCCACTCCTGCGCGCCACCCTGGGCCTTGGTCGGGTTGGTGTAATTGCGGTTGAAGAAGAAGTTACGCAGGTTGAGGTTGGCGCTGGCATCTTCAAGAAAACCGTGTTCTTCGGCGATTGCAGGAACGGCAAGGCTGCCGACAGCGGCAGCCAGCAACAGCTGGCGCGGGTGAAAAGTGCTCATGGTGTTGGACCTGTTGTTATTGGGTTTATGCAGGTGGCGGCCATGGTGCGCGGCGGTATGGGGGCGATGAAAGTGGGGGAGGGCGGGTTGTGGGCGGTGATCGAACGCAAGTTGGCGAGGTAAAAAACCAGGCATAAAAAAACCGCTTCCGGTAAGGGAAGCGGTTTTCTTACACACGCGCTATCAGAACAACTTCAACGGCGGTGCTTGTTCTTTCAACGGCTCGTTCTTGGCGGTCTGCTCATTCCAGCCACCGCCGAGGGCCTTGTACAGGTTGACCTCGCTGGTCAGCTGCGCCAGGCGGTCGGTGATCAGCGATTGCTGGGCACTGAACAGTTGGCGCTGGGCGTCGAGGAAAGTCAGGTTGCTGTCGACACCAATGCGGTAGCGACGCTCGGCCAGGCGGTAGTAATCCTGGTTAGCCTCGACGAAGCCGCGTTGGGCATCCAGTTGCTGCTTGTAGGTCTGACGCGCAGCGAGGCCGTCGGAGACTTCCTGGAAGCCGGTCTGGATGGCTTTCTCGTAGTTGGCCACGTTGATCTCTTTCTGGATCTTCGAGTAGTCCAGGCTTGCGCGCAGGCTACCGGCGTTGAAGATCGGGATGTTGATCTGCGGGGCAAACGCCCAGGTACCCGAACCGCCTTTGAACAGGCCGCCCAGGGTTGGGCTGGCGGTACCGGCACTGGCCGTCAGGCTGATGCTCGGGAAGAACGCCGCACGGGCCGCGCCGATATTGGCATTGGCAGCCTTGAGGTTGTACTCGGCCTGCACAATGTCGGGACGACGTTGCAGCAGGTCTGACGGCAAGCCGGCAGGCACTTCGCTGAGCAGGTCATCGGACAGCGGCTTGCTGGCGATATTCGCCGGCAGGCCGGTGCCCAGCAACAGGGTCAGGCTGTTTTCGTCCTGAGCCACCTGGCGCGTATAACGTGCCAGTTGCACCCGGGCGTTTTCCACCGAGGTGCGTGCCTGGCTGAGGTCCAGCGCCGACGCCACGCCGACTTCGTTGCTGCGCGAGGTGAGCTTGAAGCTCTGCTCGAACGCACCCAGGGTGTCCTGGGTCAGCTTGAGCAGTTCCTTGTCGGCCTGCCAGGTCAGGTAGGCATTGGCCACGCTGGCCACCAGGCTGATCTGGGTACTGCGCCGCGCTTCTTCAGTGGCGAAGTACTTCTGCAGCGCTTCTTCACTCAGGCTGCGCACGCGACCGAACAGGTCCAGCTCATAAGAGCTGATCCCCAGGCCCGCCGAGTACTGGCTGGCGATAGACGATTCGCCGGTCTGTGACAGCTTGGCCGGGGTGCGCGAACGGCTGCCGTTACCGGTGGCCGATACCGCCGGGAACAGGTCGGCACGCTGGATCTGGTACTGCGCTGCATAGGCGTCGATGTTCAGGGCCGCGACACGCAGGTCACGGTTGTTCACCAACGCGGTCTGGATCAGCTGTTGCAGGGCAGGGTCATGGAAAAACTGCTTCCAGCCCTGCTCGGCAGCGGCCTGGTTCGGCGCCTGGGCCGACGAATACGCCGGCCCCTGCGGGAACTGTGCGGCCACCGGCGCATCGGGGCGCTGATAGTCAGGTATCAGCGAGCAGCCACTGAGCACGAATGCCGTGACGGCTAGGGAAAGTAGCGACTTGCTCATTGGCCAGCCTCTTTAGGAGTTTCAGTAGTGTCTTTCTTTTTGCGTTCGCCGGCCGAGGACACGGTTGCGTAGAACAGTGGCACCCAGAAAATGGCAAGCACAGTGGCGGTGATCATACCGCCGATCACGCCGGTACCGATCGCGTGCTGGCTGCCTGAGCCGGCACCGCTGGAAATCGCCAGCGGCAGTACGCCGAGCACGAACGCCATGGACGTCATGATGATCGGGCGCAGACGCATACGGGACGCTTCGATAGCCGCCTCAACGATGCCTTTGCCTTGCTCGTGCAGCTCTTTGGCGAATTCCACGATCAGGATGGCGTTTTTCGCCGCCAGGCCCACCGTCACCAGCAAGCCCACCTGGAAGAACACGTCGTTGGACAAGCCCCGCATACTGGTAGCGATCAGTGCACCGATCACACCCAGTGGCACAACCAGAATCACCGCGATCGGGATCGACCAGCTTTCGTACAGTGCCGCCAGGCACAGGAACACTACCAGCAGCGACAGCGCGTACAGCGCAGGCGCCTGGGAGCCGGACAGGCGTTCTTCGTACGACAGGCCTGTCCAGGCATAGCCGACACCGGCCGGCAGTTCTTTGGCAATGCGTTCGACTTCGGCCATCGCATCACCGGTACTGTAGCCTGGTGCCGGGGTACCGAGGATTTCCATCGCCGCTACACCGTTGTATCGCGAAAGCTTGGGCGAACCGTAGATCCACTGGCCCGACGAGATGGCCGACAGCGGTACCATCTTCCCGGAGTCGCTGCGCACGTACCATTTGTCCAGGTCTTCCGGCGACATGCGGCTGGCGGCGTCACCTTGCACATACACCTTCTTCACACGACCACGGTCGATGAAGTCGTTGATGTAGCTGCCACCCAAGGCAATGGCCAGGGTCTGCTGGATATCGGCAAGGCTGATGCCCTGGGCACTGGCCTTCTCGTCGTCAACGGTCAGCTCGTACTGCGGCTCATCGTTCACGCCGTTGGGGCGTACTCCCGCCAACACCTTGCTTTGTGCCGCCGCGCCCAGGAACTGGTTACGTGCAGCCATCAGCTTGTCGTGGCCCACGCCACCCTGGTCTTGCAGGAATACGTCGAAACCGGTGGCGTTACCCAGCTCCAGCACTGAAGGCGGCACGATGGCGAAAACCATGGCGTCCTTGAAGGCCCCGAAGAAGTAACCCTGGGCACGCTTGGCCACTTCGAACACCGATTGGGTCGAATCACGCTCATCCCACGGCTTGAGCATCACGAACGCAAGGCCCGAGCTCTGGCCACGACCGGCGAAGTTGAAGCCGTTCACGGTAAACACCGACTTCACCGCCTTGCCTTCGCCTGGCTCGCCTTCCTTGTCGTTCAGCAGGAAGGCACGCATATCGTCGACGACTTTTTGCGTACGCTCAGCCGAAGCACCGACTGGTGTCTGCACCTGGGCGAAGATCACACCCTGGTCTTCCTCTGGCAGGAACGCGCTTGGAATACGGGTGAACATCCAGATCATGCCGGCCAGGATCAGCACATACACCAGAAACGCCGGGATCTTGTGCTTGATCATGTTGCCCACGCCGCGCTCGTACTTGAGTACGCCGCTGTCGAAGGTGCGGTTGAACCAGCCAAAGAAGCCGCGCTTGGGCTGGCCGTGCTTTTCCGGATCGATCGGCTTGAGCATGGTGGCGCACAAGGCCGGGGTGAAGATCAGGGCAACCAGTACCGACAACGCCATCGCCGAAACAATGGTGATGGAGAACTGGCGGTAGATCACACCGGTGGAGCCACCGAAGAACGCCATCGGCAGCAATACCGCCGACAGTACCAGGGCAATACCCACCAGGGCGCCCTGGATCTGGCCCATGGACTTGATCGTCGCTTCCTTGGGCGACAGGTGCTCCTCGGCCATGACCCGTTCGACGTTTTCCACCACGACGATGGCATCGTCCACCAGCAAGCCGATGGCCAGGATCATGCCGAACATGGTCAGGGTATTGATGGTGAAGCCGCACGCCGCCAGGATCCCGAAGGTACCCAGCAATACCACCGGTACGGTCATGGTGGTGATGATGGTGGCGCGGAAGTTCTGCAGGAACAGGAACATCACCAGGAACACCAGCACGATCGCTTCGACCAGGGTGTGAACCACGCCGGAAATCGACTCGGTCACTACCGGGGTGGTGTCATACGGCACTACCGCCTTCATGCCAGGCGGGAAGAACGGTTCCAGAGACTTCACTGTTTCGCGGATGGCCTTGCCGGTGTCCAGTGCGTTGGCACCGGCCGCCAGCTTGATCGCCATACCCGAAGCCGGCTTGCCGTTGAACTGTGCACTGATGCTGTAGTTCTGGCCGCCCAGTTCGATACGCGCGACGTCACCCAGGCGAACCTGCGAGCCGTCGGTGTTCACCTTCATCAGAATCTTGGCGAATTCCTCGGTGCTTTGCAGGCGCGTCTTGCCGATGATCGTAGCGTTCAGTTGGGTGCCGGGCAGGGCAGGCAGGCCGCCCAGTTGGCCGGTGGCCACCTGCACGTTCTGGGCCTTGATGGCATTGCTGACGTCCACTGGCGTGAGCTGGTAATTGTTCAGTTTGGCCGGGTCGAGCCAGATACGCATGGCGTACTGCGAACCGAACACCTGGAAGTCACCCACCCCCGCGGTACGGGAGATCGGGTCCTGAATGTTGGACACGATGTAGTTGGAGAGGTCGTCCTTGGTCATGCTGCCGTCTTCGGACACCAGACCGATCACCATCAGGAAGTTCTTCACCGACTTGGTCACGCGGATACCCTGTTGCTGCACTTCTTGCGGCAGCAGCGGGGTGGCCAGGTTCAGCTTGTTCTGTACCTGAACCTGGGCGATATCCGGGTTGGTGCCCTGGTTGAACGTCACGGTGATGGTCATGCTGCCGTCGGAGTTACTGTCCGAGGAGACATAACGCAGGTTGTCGATACCGTTGAGCTGTTGCTCGATGACCTGCACCACGGTGTCCTGCACGGTTTGTGCGGAAGCGCCTGGGTAGGTCACCTGGATATCAATGGCCGTTGGCGCAATGGCCGGGTATTGGTTGATGGGCAACTTCAGGATCGAGAGTGCCCCGACCAGCATGATCACCAGGGCAATTACCCAGGCGAAAATGGGACGGTCGATAAAAAATTTCGACATGGATTACTCCCCTTGACCAGCAGCGGCAGCAGGCGCTGCAGCAGTACCGGCGGGTTTAGCGTTGGAGGCTTCCGTGACCTTCACCTCGGCGCCCGGCTTGACGTACTGCAAGCCTTCGGTGATGACGCGGTCACCGGCATTGAGGCCTTTTTCCACCAGCCAGTAGGCACCCGCGGTACGGTTGGCAACCAGTTCGCGTTGCTCGACCTTGTTGTCCTTGTTCACGATCAGCGCCGTCGGAATGCCGCGCAGGTCACGGGTCACGCCTTGTTGCGGAGCCAGGATGGCCTTGCTGTTCACACCGGCCAGCAACTGGGCGTGTACGAACATGCCCGGCAGCAGTACGTGGTCAGGGTTGGGGAACACGGCACGCAGGGTCACGGAACCGGTGGTCTGGTCGACCGACACTTCGGAGAATTCCAGCTTGCCGTCCTGGGCGTAAGGCGTGCCGTCTTCCAGGGTCAGCTTGACCTTGGCTGCGTTTTCGCCGGCCTTCTCCAGCTGGCCGCTTTCCAGGTCGCGGCGCAGTTTCAGCATTTCAGCCGAGGACTGCGTAACGTCGACGTAGATCGGGTCCAGTTGCTGAATCACGGCCATGGCATCGGCCTGGCCATTGCTGACCAGTGCGCCTTCGGTCACCGAAGAACGACCAATACGCCCGGAGATCGGTGCAAACACTTTGGTGTAGCGCACGTTGATCTGGGCGGTTTGAACGTTTGCTTCGGCGGTCATGCGGTTGGCGACGGCGGTGTCGTATTCCTGACGGCTGACGGCCTGTTCATCGACCAACTGCTTGTAGCGGTCGCTGATGGACTTGGTCTGGGACAGGCTGGCTTGTGCGCTTTTCAGGGTGGCGTCATACACCGACGGGTCGATCTGGTAGAGCTGTTGCCCTTCCTTCACGTCGGCGCCTTCCTTGAACAGGCGCTTGAGAATGATGCCGTTGACCTGAGGCCGGACTTCCGCGATGCGAAAGGCCGTGGTGCGGCCTGGCAGCTCGGTGGTCAGGGTATAGGCTTGCGGTTGAATGGTGACCACGCCGACCTGAGGGGTTTGAGCGGGCGGTGCCGCTTCTTCCTTTTTACATCCGCTGAGCAGCGATGCCAGGGCGACGGCAGTGACCAGAGCGGTAACAGCTGGCTTAAGTTGCATGAAGATCCTCGGGTCAGGCGCGCAGAGTGCGCACAAGAAGTGTGGAAGGGTAAAAAACAAGCTGTGAGTGGATAAGTAGCTTGCTACGCAATATACTTACGTTCATGGTTGTTTGTAAACTCTTGACAGGCTTGGCGCATTGTTGACAAAGCACTGCCGCAAGCCTCGATTCTAGTACGTTCGGTGCCCATGACGGCGTCGTCCCATAATTATTCAGATGATGGTCAAGTACCATCCACAGTGTCCCGATTGAGGTTTTACTGCCATGGTTCGTCGCACCAAAGAGGAAGCTCAGGAAACGCGCAGCCAGATTCTCCAAGCCGCCGAGCAAGCCTTTTATGAGCGCGGCGTCGCGCGGACCACCCTGGCGGACATCGCCACGCTGGCAGGGGTGACGCGCGGGGCTATCTACTGGCACTTCAGCAACAAGTCCGACTTGCTTCAGGCACTGCTCGACACGTTGCACGAGCCCCTGGACGAACTGGCGCGGGCCAGTGAAAGCGAGGACGAAGCCGACCCGCTGGGCTGTATGCGCAAGCTGCTGATTCATCTCTACCATGAAGTGGCCCTGGACCCGAAAACCCGGCGCATCAACGAGATTCTGTTTCATAAGTGCGAGTTCACCGATGAAATGTGTGACATGCGCCGCCAACGCCAGACCCACACCCTTGAGTGCAACCTGCGCATCGGCTTGACGTTGCGTAACGCGGTCCATCGCGGGCAACTTCCAGCCACGCTGGATACCACCCGCGGCGCTGTGTGTATTCATGCCTTTATCCACGGCTTGATCGGCCAGTGGCTGCTGGTGCCTGACAGTTTTCAATTGCATCAGGACGCCGAGCGTTGGGCTGATATAGGGCTGGACATGCTGCGCCTGAGCCCCAGCCTGCGCAATTGAGACAAAATGCGTAATTGCGACCAGTTGTGTCAACAGTAAAGCCTAAGGACGGTCAATCGTCCTCCTGCCTGATTTGTGGGATGACTTTATATACGGGCTGGCGGGCCGTTGATAGGTAGCCGGCTAAGTATTTTGTAGCGATATTGTTGCCGTTCTGTGAAGCAATGTTTCCAAGGCGCCAGGCGCGGTAAAAAATATGGGAGGGGGCTCGCTCCCGTGACGACCGGATAGCCGACGCTTATCTACCCGACACCCCGCGATTCAACTGTGGGAGCGGGCTTGCTCGCGAAGGTGGCCTGACAGGCGACACAGTTATACCGAGTACATATCCATTTCTGCGGTAACGGCCACTTAGGGGGCCGCCCTGACGGCGGGTCACTTTGGAAAAGAGCCCCAAAGTAACCAAAGGGCTCTTGCCCCACCACTCGGCACCTCGCTTAGGCTCGGTGTGCCCGTAATCCGCCAGTGATTTGGGGGGCCGCCGCCACGCGCCATCCATGGCGCGGGGCGGCTAAACCGGCATCCCTGCCGGTTTACCCCCCAAATCCCTGTCGAATTCCGGCCAGCGTGGGTTGATGGGGCGCCTAAGATCAAGATCAAAAGCAGATCAAGAGCAAGAGCGGCTCGCTTCGCATCGTGGTGCCCTCGATCGCTACAGAGTTGTATAGAAACCTATGGCCATCGAGGGCAAGCCCCCTCTTCAGTAAGGTAAACCTTTATGTCATCTGCTGAATCAGGGGATTACCAATTGTCCAAACATTCAATTGAATCTAAGTCTCTAGCTTGCGCAAGCCAGCGGCGTGAGCGCCAAATCAAACTGAGACGAGGCAATCCTAGATTAACATCCATGAAGTTCCACTTTATCAACATGCATAGCTGCTGGTCGTAGCCGGATAGGTCCATCTTCACGAGGATTTGCTGGCCAGGGTATAAGATAATATTTTGAGGTTTATTTACGACCCGTGGTTCTATTCGTCTTTCTCCTGCTTGAAGCCAAATACTCGTTTTTCGAGGTGAAATCCTAATCACGGAACTAACAAGCACAGGCTTGGTTGTTGTGTTTTTCAGTCTTACCATAAAAAACTGACATTCAATACTTTGTCTTGAACTCGCAGAGGGCTCTACTACCATCAAAGGACGCACTGATAACCAGGTTCTTAGGGCTAGCCATGAACTCAGGCCAGCCCCCCATATTGCGGCAATAGCTTTCCAGTCTATATCCAATGTACTTCTCCTTAAGTCAGTTGTATCGTAGATCCATGGTCGTGATTGTGTGCTTTCAGAGTCTCTTGATTTTAAAAAGTAGTTTGCTGGTAGCTCTTTCAGCTTCAATATATTCAAAGCACGGATCAACAAGGGGGTGCTAGTGCCGATTTAGATGCGGCTTTGGCTTATGGCGCCATACGAAGGCCAGAGGCATTGTATTTTTCCCGGATAGATTTATCGATTGCATTTACGACTAGACTCGCCGCTACCTGGAGCGACTCACCGGAGACTTGATGGATCGCGTCTACGATCTCCGCCCTGAGATCTCTGCTTGCAAACAGTTGGACCGTTATAAGCAGATTGGACATTGCACAAAACTCGGAAATCAAACTGTGCTGAACTTTCACTTCGCGTTCCAAAACGCTCAGTCCTGTAAGTTCATTGATGACTGATTCAGCTATCACCAGATCATCGTTGGTCAACCGCTTCTTGTCTGGAATACTCTGGAGTTTGTGTAAGAAGGTATAAAGCAGCTGGGTGTATGCCAGTTTTTCTAAGTCTAACCATGGGCCAAGACCCTTTAGGGTTCCGCAGTCATGGGGATACCAAGAGTTTTCAGTCACCGTTTTACCGCGGTCATCCTTCCCCTTTTTAATAATCAAGTATTCACAGTTCACTTTCAGGGTATTGCGCTTCCAGCGATCAATTAGAGCCCTAACCAGTTTCAGCGGCAGTATCGTGAGCACCCGATCTGCCTCCGCTTGTAAAAACTTTACTTCCCGCAGTATGCGTTTCACGTTGCTCGCTAACTCATCCCTCGTGGCTAGCAAACTTTCAATTTTGGCGCGCCGCATAGCATCGCGCTCGTTGGCCGACAGCTGTCTGAAATCATTTTTAACCTTTTCATCGTCTAAGCCGAGATGGTTAAGAGCGCAGCAGTGACCAATAAGAACTTGCTTGTCATCGCATGTCTCGACTACGAAGCCGTGTTGGTGCGCCTGCCCACAGTTCTTGCTCTTCTTCAGAAACTGGCATTTAGCGTCAGCGCTAATCAGTTCGTAGGATCGCAGTGGGCGGCGGTATGACTGCTTTGTGAGCACATAATCTTGCTCAATGTTGAACAGATGGTTGACTTCTTCAAGGGTTTTTATTTCATTGATGGTAGAACCCGCTGAAAACATCGCAGTTACCCCGTAGTGGCAGAGTGCCGGACTGGATCTCATTTGGATCCTAATCGCTTGGTTCTGGATATGCAACCAGGCTGTTTGCGTATACAGCTAATTTTAGCGGTTTCTCTATGGTGGCTACTACGGAACCCTTGAAAAGGTACATCTAGCCAGCAGTCCCCAGCACCGAATGCCCCCCAGCTTGGGCCATCACGATTTTCGGTGATCTGCTTGCTAGGCACTTTTGCAGACATAGTGTGCTGCTTAAAGGGCCTCTCCAAGAGGCCCATTTATTTGAGCTATTGAAGGCAAGCCACCTCCCACACTGGTTTTGCGGATCAGATTAGATCGGCAGCGTCGGATAATCGATGTAACCCACCGGGCCTTTGCCATAGAAGGTTTCTGGGTGCGGTTCGTTCAACGGCGCATCAGCCTTCAAGCGCGCCGGCAGGTCCGGGTTGGCGATGAAAGGAATACCGAAGGCCACCGCATCCGCTTTGCCCGCCGCCAGCCAGGCGTTGGCGCTGTCTTTGGTGAAACGTTCGTTGGCGATGTAGACGCCGCCGAAGGCTTTTTTCAGTTGTGGGCCGAGGCTGTCCGCGCCTTCTTTTTCACGGGAGCAGATGAAGGCGATGCCACGCTTGCCCAGTTCGCTGGCGACGTAGGTGAAGGTTTCGGCCAGGTTGGCGTCGCCCATGTCGTGCGCATCGCCACGCGGTGCCAGGTGCACGCCCACGCGGCCGGCGCCCCACACTTCGATGGCGGCGTCGGTGACTTCCAGCAGCAGGCGCGCACGGTTTTCCAGGGAGCCGCCGTATTGGTCGGTGCGCTGGTTGGTGCTGCTTTGCAGGAACTGGTCGAGCAGGTAGCCGTTGGCGCCGTGGATTTCCACGCCGTCAAAGCCTGCGGCCTTGGCGTTTTCGGCGCCCACGCGGTAAGCGTCGACGATGTCGGCGATTTCAGCGGTTTCCAGGGCGCGCGGGGTAGGGTAGTCGGCCAGTGGGCGCACCAGGCTGACGTGGCCTTTGGCCTGGATCGCGCTGGGGGCCACCGGGGTTTCGCCGTCCAGGTACGACTCGTGGGAAATGCGGCCCACATGCCACAGTTGCAGGAAGATCTTGCCGCCCGCGCCATGCACGGCCTTGGTGATGTTGGCCCAGCCGCGCACCTGGTCGTTGGACCAGATGCCCGGCGTGTCCGGGTAGCCCACGCCCATGGGCGTCACGGAGGTGGCTTCGCTGAGGATCAGCCCGGCGGATGCGCGCTGCACGTAATACTCGGCCATCAGCGCGTTGGGCACGCGGCCGGCATCGGCACGGCAGCGGGTCAGTGGCGCCATGATGATGCGGTTCGACAGTTCCAGGTCGCCCAGTGTGATCGGATCGAAAATAGTCGTCATGGGAAAACACCTTTGTCTTTAAGTTGATCAGTTGGTCGCGGGGGCCAGGTCGGCATCGCCGCTCTGGCGGAAGGTAATCAGGGTCACCAGCAGCGCGAGAATCGCCAGTGCTGCAGCGGCCAGGGGCACGCTTGTCAGGCCGAAGCCGTGGGCAATCACGCTGCCACCGACCCAGGCGCCGAGGGCGTTACCGATGTTGAAGGCACCGATGTTCAGGGTGGACACCAGGTTGGGGGCGGCCTTGCCGAAGGTCACCACGTTGATCTGCAGCGCTGGTACGGCGGCAAACGAGGCGGTGGCCCACAGGAACAGGGTGATTTCGGTCGGTATCAGTGCAACGCTGGTCCAGCTCAATACCGTGGAAACCACCGCCATGCTGATGAACACGCCGATCAGGGTGGCCGCCAGGCGTTTGTCGGCCAGCTTGCCGCCGATGATGTTGCCCACCGTGAGGCCCAGGCCGATCAACAGCAGGGTCCAGGTCACGCCTTTGGGCGACACGCCGGTCACATCGCCCAGCAGCGGGGCTACGTAGGTAAAGAGGGTGAACATGGAGGCGGCGAACAGCGCCGTCATGCTCAGCGACAACCAGATACCCGCGCCTTTGAGGGCAGCGAGTTCGGCGCGCATGTCGAGTTTTTCTTCGTCACGCTTGGCGGGCAGGAAGCGGATCAGGCCGATCAAGGCGATCACGCCAATCACGGTCACTGCCCAAAAGGTCGAGCGCCAGCCAGCTTCCTGACCCAGTGCAGTGCCCAACGGCACGCCGAGCACGTTGGCCAGGGTCAAACCGGTGAACATCAAGGCCACCGCAGAAGCGCGTTTATTGGCCGGCACCAGGTTGGCCGCCACCACGGAACCGATCCCGAAGAAGGCACCGTGGCACAGCGCCGTGACGACGCGGGCAAACATCAGCACGTTGTAGTCACTGGCCAAGGCGCAGAGGAGGTTGCCGACAATAAAGATGCCCATCAACGCTACCAGAGCGGCCTTGCGTGGCAGCCTGGCGGTGGCCAGTGCCATGAAGGGCGCGCCGATGGCCACGCCCAGGGCGTAGCCGGTGACCAGCCAGCCGGCGCCGGGAATCGACACACCCAGGTCCGCCGCGACATCGGGCAGCAGCCCCATGATGACGAACTCGGTGGTGCCGATGGCGAAGGCGCTCAGGGCCAGTATGAGGAGCGAGAGGGGCATTTGCGTTTCCTTGGTTATTGCGGTGCGCTGAGTTCGGTTATGAGCGCCGTGAGAAAGGCTTGGATCGTCTCCTCATTGCGTTTGAAAAAGTGCCATTGCCCGGCCTTCTGGCTGCTGATCAATCCCGCCCGTTGCAAGGTTGCCAGGTGCGCCGACACGGTCGACTGGGACAGGCCGCAGCGCTGGTCGATCTGCCCGGCGCAGATGCCGTATTCGTGGTTGTGCAGTTGCTCGGGGAATTGCACTTTCGGGTCTTTGAGCCAGGTGAGGATGTCTCGTCGTACTGGGTGCGCCAGGGCTTTTATTATTTCGTCGAGGTCGATGGACATGGCAGGGTACTCGGTGTCGTAAAGCGTTATATCGCGATGAGGCGAACTTTAAATCGTCGTATCCCGATATTCCAATATGATTTTGATCTGAGGCCAAAGCGAATCGGTATATCGGGTTATAACGATATGAGTGCGGCAGTGATAGACTGCGCGCCATGAATTATCTCGCACATCTGCACCTGGGCGGCCAACTTCCTGCGCAACTGCTGGGCAGCCTGTATGGCGACTTCGTCAAAGGCCGCCTGCAGGGCCAGTTCAGCCCGCAAATCGAAGCAGCGATCCAGTTGCACCGTTCGATTGACCGGTTTACCGATAGCCACCCGTTGGTGGGCGAGGCGTTGTCGCGCTTCAGCCTGACCCGCAGGCGCTATGCCGGGATCGTGCTCGATGTGTTTTTTGACCATTGCCTGGCGCGGGATTGGGCGTTGTATGCCGAGCAGCCCCTGGAGCGTTTTACCTCGCAGGTGTATCGCGTGCTGGCGGCAGAACCTGAGTTACCGGGGCGGCTGGCGCAGATTGCGCCGTATATGGCGGCGGATGACTGGCTGGGTTCGTATCGCGAGTTCGCGGTGATGGAGCAGGTGCTGCGTGGAATTTCGCGGCGGCTGACTGACCCGCAGGCACTCGGATTTGCGATGCACGAGTTGCGCGAGCTTTATAAGCCGTTAAGTGAAGATTTCCGGGTGTTCTATCCCCAATTGCAGAGATTTGCGCAGATCCAACTGACCACCGATGTCTAAATGTGGGAGGGGGCTTGCTCCCGATTGCGGTGTGTCAGTCACTGTCTATGTTGACTGAACAACTGCTATCGGGAGCAAGCCCCCTCCCACATATGACTGTGCCCGCTTTATGCCGCGAACGCAGGTCGAGCAGCCACTTGCTCAGCTTCCGGCACCGGGCCAAACAACGCCTTTTGCACCGCCTGCTGCGCCTGATACGCCAGTGCCGCGCGTTCCTGCCCGGCGCAGGCAATCGGCTTGAGCAGATGAATCTGCACATCGCCCTGGTCGTTGGAAAACAAGCGCATCAAGTGCGAGAGCAAATCGTCATCGCCAATGAACGGCGCCAGCGGATCAACCCCACCGTCACGCAGATAACGAATCGCCACCGGTTGCAGCGACACATCCGCATCGATTGCACTGGCCAGCAAACGCCCGTGAAAAGTACGCAAGCTGCGCCCGTCGGTAGTGGTGCCCTCGGGGAACATCAGCAGCGGGTGCTGTTGCTCCAGATGGCGGGTCATCTGTTTGCGGATCAACTGGCTGTCACCCGCGCCACGACGAATGAACAGACTGCCGGCCTTGGCCGCCAGCCAGCCGGCTACCGGCCAGGTGCGGACTTCGGCCTTGGACAAAAACGACAGCGGCGTGACCATGCCCAGCAGTGGAATGTCGGTCCAGGACACGTGATTGCTCACCCACAGCATCGGCGCTTGCGGCAACTCGCCGTGCACCGTTACGCGAAAGGGCAGGGCGTTGCTCAATCGCGCCATAAAGAACCGCGACCAACGCTGGCGCCGCACCATCGAATTGGCCACGCCCAGACGTTCGAACAGGCCAAACACACTGGCCATGCTCAAGCCCAGCGCCACCACCAACAGCACGCGGGCGATGCGCCCGTAGATGCGCAGGCGGTTCATCACATCGCCGCCTTGAAGTGGCGCGCGTAGCGCGGGCACAACTCATCGCGCTTGAGCAGGATGAACACATCGGCCACCTGGAAGTCTTCATCCCAGCACGGCTCGCCGCAGATCTTCGCGCCCAGGCGCATATAAGCTTTGAGCAGCGGTGGCATTTCGGCGATGACGTTGGACGGCAAGTCCAGGGCCGGCAGTGGCTTTTTCGGCTCGGCGCGCAGGTGTTCGTTGCACAGGTAGCGCTCGCGCAAGCGCTGCATGATTGCGTGGGCCTGAATGCCGCCATCGTGCATCGGGATGCTCGCGCAGCCCATCAGGTAGCTGTAGCTGCCCTGGTTGAGCACTTCGGCCAGTTCGCCCCAGAGCACCGCGATGGTGCCGCCGTTGCGGTAAGCCGGGTCGACGCAGGTGCGACCGATTTCCAGGATCGGGCCCTGCAAGTGCAGCAAGCCATGCAGGCTGAATTCTTCTTCGCTGTAGAACCGGCCCAAAGTGCTGGCGGCCTGGTGGTCGAGTAGACGGGTGGTGGCGACGAGTCGACCGCTGTTCAAGTCCCGCACGCCGATGTGGCTGCAGTGAACATCATAGTCATCCATGTCCAGGCCCAGTTCCGCGCCTTTCAGCTTGGCGTTGAACTCGCCGCTGAACACGTTGAACCGCAGGGCCTGGGCTTCCTGCAAGGCCTTGGCGCCCACCAGGCGTTCGGCTTGCAGACGGCGTTCATTGCCTTTGTCGCTGATGCGGGCGATCTGAGTCATAGCGAGTCTCCGGGTGCCGGCCAGGTTGCGGCCAGTCGACTTTGTTGTCCAAAGTCAGGCTATGTAGCCTCGGTGTCATCTCCATGAACTTACGGTGACGGTTGGGTGACAGCCCCCGTGTAGCAAATCTGTCATTGGCCTGCGCTAGGCTCGCGGGCTTGAATGCCCCCTTGAGTTCGTGCCCATGGTCCGAGGCCTGCTGTGCGTTGTTGTGCTTTTAGTTACCGCTACCGTCCGCGCTGAAACCTGGCCCGAAAAAGAATGGGCCACGGGCACGTCACTTGAAGGTCCCGCTGTCGATGCCCTGAACGCCTACGCTTTCCCGACCCGTGACGACACCACCCGCAAAGGCATTCGTACCGACGCGCTGCTGGTCATTCGTGACGGCGAAATCATCTACGAACGCTACGCCGCGCCAACCACCGCCAGCACGCCGCACCTGACCTGGTCGGTGAGCAAAAGCCTGATGGCCACTGTGCTCGGCGTGGCCTACGGCGAAAACCGTTTCAAGCTCACCGACCCGGCCGCACGTTTTTACCCGCCAATGAAGCAGCACCCCAAGGTGAGCATGGCCGACTTGCTCCATTGGGCTTCGGGGCTGGATTGGCAGGAGGACTATGAATACGCCCCGTTGAAGTCTTCTGTTGTGGCGATGCTCTATACCCGTGGGCGTGACGATATGGCGCAATTTGCCGCCGATACCGAAGCCGCCTCCGAGCCCGGCCAGGCGTTCCGTTATTCCAGTGGCGACAGCAATATTCTGTCCGCTGCGCTTAAAGGGATGCTCGGCCACCAGGCGTACATGAGCTATCCGTGGGATGCGCTGTTCAAGCCATTGGGCATTCGCAACGCGACGTGGGAAACCGATGCCGACGAAACCTTTGTTGCCTCGTCCTACGCCTACCTCACTGCTCGCGATCTGGCGCGGGTCGGGCTGCTGATGGCACGGGATGGGCGCTGGGGTGAGCAACAGTTGCTGCCCAAAGAGTGGGTGGCTTTCAACCGGCGGCCTTTCGACAAATACAAAGCCGGCCAGGATGAAGCGGTACCGGGCGGCCACTGGTGGCTCAACAAGGGTACGCCCCAACCCTGGCCCGACGCGCCGACCGACACCTTTGCTGCGCTGGGGCACTGGGGCCAGGCACTGTTTGTACTGCCCGACGAGCACTTGGTGATCGTGCGCTACGGCGATGACCGCGATGGCAGCTACCGCCACAACGAACTGCTCAAGCGCGTGCTGGCGGCGGTGCGGTCATGATTCGTCGTCGGCCATTTACCAGCCTGCTGCTACTGCTGTTGCTGGCCCTATTGGGTTGGGTATGGCACGAGCGCGTCAACCTGCAAGCCTTCCCCGACATCATCGCGGCGTACACGGTCAAGGAGTATTGCTCGTGTCGGTATGTGGAGAACAACCCGGCGCAGTATTGCCGTGGGTATGTGAAGCAGTACGTGCCGACCAGTGCGTTGATCGACACGCCGGAGCGCAGTGAAGTCACCACAAGCGGTTTAGGGCGTACGCACACGGCGCGGTGGTTGGGCGACCGTCAAGGCTGCCGCCTCAACCCCTGACACACCCAAATTCCCCTGTGGGAGCTGGCTTGCCTGCGATAGCGTCAGGTCAGCCAACATCACTGGTGCCTGTGCCGCCGTCATCGCAGGCAAGCCAGCTCCCACATTTAGATTATCTGCGTGGGTTCTCGGAAAAAGAACCGGCCCTGAGGTTCCACAGGGTGGAACCACCTTTGATTGTCCTCACGCCCACATCGCGCTTAGCTGTCGATGTGTCGCCAACAAGAACGGGACCACCCGCCTGTGAGGAGAATCACCATGCGCCCACACCAGCACATTCTGGATTGGCTCAGCGATGTCGCCAGCGACTTGCACGCTGTGCGCCACGATATCCACGCCCATCCCGAACTCGGCTTTGAAGAGAACCGCACCTCAGCGCTGGTCGCGCAGTTCCTGCGGGATTGGGGGTATGAGGTGCATACCGGCATCGGCAAGACCGGTGTGGTCGGGGTGCTGCGCAATGGCAGCAGTTCGCGCACGCTGGGTATTCGTGCCGATATGGACGCCTTGCCCATCATCGAAAACACCGGTGCGGCCTACACCAGCCAGCACGCCGGTTGCATGCACGCCTGCGGGCATGACGGCCACACCACCATGCTGCTCGGCGCTGCCCGCTACCTGGCGGCGACCCGGCAATTCGACGGCACCCTGAATCTGATTTTTCAACCCGCCGAAGAAGGCCAGGGCGGTGCCGAGGCGATGTTGGCGGATGGTTTGCTGGAGCGCTTCCCGTGTGACGGCCTGTTCGGCATGCACAATATGCCGGGCTTGCCGGCTGGGCATCTGGGCTTGCGAGTCGGGCCGATGATGGCCTCGCAAGACTTGCTCACGGTGACGTTGGAAGGTGTCGGCGGCCACGGTTCCATGCCGCATCTGACGGTGGATCCGCTGGTGGCGGCGGCGAGTATGGTCATGGCCTTGCAGACGGTAGTAGCGCGCAATATCGATACCCAGGAAGCCGCCGTGGTTACGGTCGGTGCGCTGCAAGCCGGCCAGGCCGCCAACGTGATTCCCCAGCAAGCCTTGCTGCGCCTGAGCCTGCGTGCACTCAACCCCAAGGTGCGCGAACAGATGCTGGAGCGGGTCAACGCGATCATCAACACCCAGGCCGCCAGCTTCGGCTGCACCGTGCAGATCGAGCACCGTCCGGCCTACCCGGTGCTGGTCAACCATGGCGAAGAAACCGAATTCGCTCGCCAGGTCGGTGTGGCCTTGCTCGGCGCCGATGCGGTGGACGGCAACACTCGCACGCTGATGGGCAGTGAAGACTTCGCCTGGATGCTGCAACGCTGCCCCGGCAGTTACCTGTTTATCGGCAACGGCGTGTCGCGGCCGATGGTGCATAACCCCGCCTATGACTTCAACGACGACATCCTGCTGACCGGCGCCGCCTATTGGGGCGCGTTGGCCGAGAGCTGGCTCAAGCCTGCCTGACGACTGCACTTTTTTCTGCCGCTGGACCCTTTCCCTTATCGGTTGAATGGAGTGCTCCTCATGCAGACTTTAAAACCAGGCGTCTCGCGCACCCGCCAAGTGGTGGCCGCCGTGATCGGCAACGCGCTGGAGTGGTATGACTTTATCGTCTACGGCTTTCTGGCCAGCATTATCGCCCGGCAGTTTTTCCCGTCGGAGGATGAATACGCTTCGCTGCTGATGGCCCTGGCCACCTTTGGCGTGGGCTTTTTCATGCGGCCGGTGGGCGGGATCCTGTTGGGTATCTACGCCGACCGCAAAGGCCGCAAAGCCGCGATGCAATTGATTATTCGGCTGATGACCGTGTCTATCGCGCTGATCGCCTTCGCCCCCAACTACGCCGCCATCGGTATGGGCGCGCCGTTGCTGATTGTGGTGGCGCGGATGCTTCAGGGGTTTGCCACGGGCGGTGAATATGCCAGCGCCACGGCGTTTCTGGTGGAGAGCGCACCGGCCCATCGCAAGGGGTTGTATGGTTCCTGGCAATTGGTGGGGCAGTGCCTGGCGGTGTTTGGTGGTGCGGCGATGGTGGCGCTGGTCACGCACTTCTTCTCCCCCGAAACCCTCGACCTGTGGGGCTGGCGCCTGCCGTTTGTGCTGGGCTTGCTGATCGGCCCGGTGGGGTTGTGGATCCGGCGGCACATGGAGGACCCGGAAGAGTTTATCCAGGCGCGTAAAAACGCCACCGGCCCGGCACCGAGCCTGATGCAGGTGCTGCGTGAGCATCGGCGCAGCATCCTGGTGTCCATGGGCCTGGCGTGCGGGGCGACGGTGTCGTTCTATGTGGTGTTGGTGAACATGCCGACCTTCGCCCACAAGAATCTCGGCCTGCCGTTGGACCAGGTGCTGATGGTGCAGATGTTTGCGGTGGCGCTGATGACCGTGGTGATTCCGTTGTCCGGCCTGCTCTCGGATCGTTTGGGGCGGCGACCGGTGTTGATGGCCTTCACCCTGGCGTTCTTCGTGATGGTCTACCCGTTGTATGTATGGGTGGCTGCCGCGCCGTCCATCGAGCGCTTGCTGGTGATGCAGGTAATGCTGTGCACGGCCATTGGCGGGTTCTTCGGCCCGGCGCCGACGGCGTTGGCTGAACAGTTTCCCATCGAGGTGCGCTCGACCGGCGTGTCGGTGGCCTATAACGTGGCGGTGATGGTGTTCGGCGGTTTTGCGCCGTTGATCGTCACTTGGCTGAGCAAGGTGCTGGGCACGCCGGTGGCGCCGTCGTTCTATGTATTGTTCGCGTGCGTGCTGACGCTGCTCGGCACTTATTGCATGCGCGAGGCTCCGCGGGCGAGCAAGCCGCTGCCGTTTTCCAGAGAGGTGAAGCCTTGAGTATTGTCGATTGGGATGCCACGCAACTGTCGCAGGCGATCCATGGGCGGCAGGTGTCGTGCGAAGAGGTGATGCAGGCGTACCTGGCGCAGATCCAGCGTTTCAACCCCCGTGTGAATGCGCTGGTGTCGTTGCGCGACAGCGAGGTTGTGCTGGCCGAGGCTAGGGCCTGCGACCGTGAGCTGTACCAGGGTCAATCCCGCGGTTGGATGCATGGCATGCCCCAGGCCATCAAAGATCTGGCGGCGACCCAAGGTTTGCGTACCACCTTGGGCTCACCGTTGTTTGCCGAGCACGTGCCCAGCGAAGACGCCATCAGCGTGGCGCGGGTGCGCGCCAGTGGCGCGATCATCATCGGCAAGACCAACGTGCCGGAGTTTGGCCTGGGGTCCCACACCTACAACACGCTGTTCGGCACCACCGGCAATGCCTATGACCCACGCCTGACGGCCGGCGGCAGCAGCGGCGGGGCAGCGGTGGCCCTCGCGTTGCGGATGTTGCCGGTGGCCGATGGCAGCGACATGATGGGCTCGCTGCGCAACCCGGCGGCGTTCAATAACGTGTTCGGCTTGCGCCCGTCCCAGGGCCGCGTGCCCCACGGGCCGATGCCGGAGCTGTTTGTGCAGCAACTGGGCACCGAAGGCCCGATGGGGCGCAGTGTCACGGATGTAGCGCGGCTGCTGAGCATCCAGGCCGGTTACGACCCCCGTGTGCCCTTGTCATCCCAGGACGATCCCGCGATGCTGGGCCAGTCGTTACAGCGCGACTTCAAAGGCACGCGCCTGGGTTGGCTGGGTGACTACAACGGTTATCTGCCGATGCAAGACGGCGTGCTGAGCCTGTGCGAGGCGGCACTCGATGATTTCGCCACGCTGGGCTGCGAGGTGCAAAGCTGCCAGCCGGACTTTTCCCTGGCGCGCCTGTGGCGTTGCTGGCTGGTACACCGCCATTGGCTGGTGCACGGCAACCTCGGCGCGGCCTACGCCAACCCGCGAAAACGCGCATTGCTCAAGCCCGAAGCGCAATGGGAAGTGGAGGGCGGCCAGGGCCTGAGTGCCCAGCAGGTGTACCAGGCGTCGGTGGATCGCAGCGAGTGGTATCGGGCCCTGGCCAAGTTGTTTGAGCGTTACGATTTTCTGCTGTTGCCCACCGCCCAAGTGTTCCCTTTCGATGCACAACAGCCTTGGCCACGCCTCGTTGGCGGGCGCGAAATGGACACCTATCACCGCTGGATGGAAGTGGTGATCGGCCCGACACTCGCCGGTTTGCCGAGCATGAGCATCCCGGTGGGCTTCAACCCCCAAGGGCTGCCCATGGGCCTGCAAGTCATCGGCCCGGCCCAGGCCGACCGAGCCGTGTTGCAACTGGCATTTGCCCATGAACAGCTGACTCAATGGGTGCAACGCCGGCCGCCGGCGTGCATTGCCACCACCACCTGACCTGCGACCGGGCCTGTATCTTGCTGTGTAAAACAGATCATCCACCAGCAACAGGGAGATCGAACATGGAGACAGGCACGGTACGCTCGGTTGAGCGCGCACTGGCAATCGTCGAGTTGCTGGGCGAGCACCAGGCCCTTGGGCTGGAAGAACTGCACTACCTTACGCGGCTGCCCAAGGCCACGGTGTCGCGCATGTTACTGACCTTGCAGGATCAGGGCTGGGTCTACCGCGGCCTGAGCGATCGGCGTTACCGCCTGCGCGCTCGGCGTTTGTTCGGTGATACCCAGCAACGCTTCAAGCGCCAGGTGGTGGAAAGCGCGGCGCCCTGGTTATTGGAGCTCAGCGAGCGCACGGGGTTGGTGGTGGACTTGTCGTGTTTCGACGGCGAGCGCCTGGAAGTCATGGAAAGCGCGATTCCCAGCGTGTTGCGCAAGCTCTACCCGAACAACTGCCAGATCGTCGGTCAGTACGCCAGCCTGTTTCACTCGGCGATGGGCAAGGCATGCCTGACGCAGTTGCCCCTTGATGAAGTGCAGCGGCTGGCGTGTCGCGATCGTGTGGACGCCGATGAGCAAAGCCATGCTTGCGAGCAAACCCAGCACCAGGGGTTCGGCCAGCGTACCGAGGGCTATTGGGAATACCCGGTGCGTTTGCCCTTCCTGATTCGGGCGGTGGCGTTGCCGGTGCACGCCAATGGCCGGTTGGTGGGGAGCATGGCGTTGCATTGGCCCATGCATCAGGCGCCGGTGGATCGGGTGTTGAACCTGCATATGGCCAGCCTTGAACAGGTGGTGTGCGAAGTTCAGCGAACGCTGGATTAAAAACACCGCAAAACCCTGTGGGAGCTGGCTTGCCTGCGATGGCGATGTATCAGTCAACCATTTCTCGCCTGGCACACCGCCATCGCAGGCAAGCCAGCTCCCACAATGGATTTGCGCCGTTCGTGAGATTGCGCTTAATGTTCGCCCAGGTTTTTTGCCCCATGAGTCTTTATGTTCAATGTCAAACCTCTGGTCTTCGCCCTGCTGACCTGCGCCACCGTGCCTGCCCACGCCGATTGGTACCTGGATAACGAATCCTCGCGCCTGTCTTTCGTCACCACCAAAAACACAGAGGTTGCTGAAGTCCACCGCTTCCTGGTGCTGCACGGCAAAGTCGATGCCAAAGGCGCGGCGCAGTTGCAAGTGGAGATGGAGTCGATCAACAGCGGCATCCCGCTGCGCGATGAGCGCATGCGCAAAGAGCTGTTCCAGATCAAGGCCTTTCCCGACGCATTGATCAGCGCACAGATCAATCTGCAACCGATCAACGACCTGGCATCCGGCGCGCAACTGGAGTTGCGCCTGCCGCTGAGCGTCACCCTGCACGGCAAGACCCAGACCTACAGCGCCGAATTGCTTGCCACGCGCCTGGATGAGCGACGTTTCCAGGTGGTGACCCTGGAGCCTGTGGTGTTGCACGCCGAGGACTTCGATCTGGCGCCGGGTGTGGCGGCGTTGCGCAAGGCGGCGGGGCTCAAGTCGATCAGTTTGTCGGTGCCGGTGGGTGCGGTACTGATCTTCACGGCGCGCTGACATGAGTGGCGCAGTGTTCCCGTGGCGCAGCGCCAATCAATTCGAACTGCTGATCGACGGGCCGAGTTTCTTCCCGCAGATGCTGGTGGGCATCGCCCGGGCCGAGCAGCAGGTGGATCTTGAGCTGTATCTGGTCGAAGCCGGCGCCTGTGCCGACGCGATGGTGCAGGCGCTGGTGCTGGCCGCTGAACGTGGGGTGCAGGTGCGCTGCTTGTTCGATGACTACGGCAGCCTGGCGTTTACCCTTGGGCTGCGCAAGCGCTTGACCGACGCCGGCGTGGAGCTGCGTTTTTACAACCGCCTGAATTGGCGGCGCTGGATGCGCAACCTGTATCGCGACCACCGCAAGCTGCTGCTGATCGACCAGCGCGTTGCCGTGGTCGGTGGTACGGGCGTCACCGATGAGTTCTGGACGCCGGGGCAAGACAGCGCCGATTGGCATGAAGTGATGGTGCAGATCAGCGGCCCGCTGGTACTGGACTGGCAGGCCCTGTTCGACCGGCAATGGCACGCTAACGCCGCGCGCCGTGAATGGAAACCGGCGACCCATTTCGGTTTGCCGCGCTTGCCGAAAGTGCCAGCGACGGGCCCCGGGCTTGGTCGCGTGGCGTACGCCGACGCTCGTCAGCACCGCGATATCCTGCAGTCGTTGATCCGCGCCTTGAACAGCAGCAAAGGGCGTATCTGGCTGGCGACTCCCTATTTTCTGCCGACCTGGAGCGTGCGTCGTGCCTTGCGCCGGGCGGCAGGGCGCGGGGTGGATGTGCGTTTGCTGCTCACCGGGCCCCGTACCGATCACCCGTCAGTACGCTACGCCGGCCATCGTTATTACCCGCGTCTGCTGCGTGCAGGCGTGCAGATCTTTGAATACCAGCCGTGCTTTTTGCACCTGAAGATGGTGCTGGTGGACGATTGGGTCAGCATTGGCTCGTGCAATTTCGACCACTGGAATTTGCGCTTCAACCTGGAAGCCAACCTCGAAGCGTTGGACCCGGGATTGACGGCGGCGGTGGTGGGCAGTTTCGAAGCGGATTTTGCCCAAAGCCAGGTGGTGAGCCTGGAGGCCTGGAAGGCGCGGCCGTTGTGGAAGCGGGTGAAGCAGCGGGTGTGGGGGTGGATTGATCGGTTGGTTGTCAATCTGCTCGACCGGCGCGGCTAACAAGAACAATGAGGTCAAATGTGGGAGGGGGCTTGCTCCCGATGGCGGTGTTTCAGTTAACAGATTCATTGACTGACCCACTGCTATCGGGAGCAAGCCCCCTCCCACATTTTTGACCGCGTCAGGCGTTAGAGCAGTTCAAAGGTCTGCTGCTGCACATCCTGGGAATCCAGCCCGATCTGCACATTGAACTCACCCGGTTCCGCCGCGAACTTGAGTTGGGCGTTGTAGAACTTCAAGTCGTCCTCGGTGATGGTGAAGTGCAGCGTGCGCGCTTCGCCGGCCTTGAGCATGACCTTCTGGAAGTTCTTCAGCTCCTTGATCGGGCGGATCATCGAGCCGGCCACATCCTGGATATACAACTGCACCACGGTTTCACCATCGACCTTGCCGGTGTTCTTCACGGTGACGCTGGCGTCGAGCTTGCCGGTCTTGTTCAGGGTGGTGGACGACAGCGCCATGTCCGCCAGGCTGAACGTGGTGTAGCTCAGGCCATAGCCAAATGGAAACAGGGGACCTGTGGTGTCATCGAAGTACTGCGAGGTGTAGTTGCCAGGCTTGCCTGGGGTGAACGGCCGGCCAATGGTCAGGTGGTTGTAGTAGGTGGGAATCTGCCCTACCGAACGCGGGAAGGTGATCGGCAGCTTGCCCGACGGGTTGTAGTCCCCGAACAGCACGTCGGCGATGGCGTTGCCGCCTTCGGTACCTGCGAACCAGGTTTCCAGGATCGCGTCAGCCTGTTGGTTCTCTTCGAGAATCGACAGCGGGCGGCCGTTCATCAGCACCAGCACCAACGGCTTGCCGGTCGCCTTGAGGGCCTTGATCAGGTCGCGCTGGCTTTGCGGGATGTTCAGGTCGGTACGGCTCGACGACTCGTGGGACATGCCACGGGATTCGCCCACGGCCGCGACGATGACGTCGGCGTTCTTCGCCGCTTTCACCGCTTCGTCGATCAATACTTGGGCAGGGCGTGGGTCATCCACCACTTCCGGAGCATCGAAGTTGAGGAAGTTGAGGTAGTCGAGCACCGCCTTGTCGCCGGTGATGTTGGCACCGCGGGCATAGATCACTTTGCCCTTTTCGCCGATCACGGCGTTCATGCCGTCGAGCAGGGTCACTGATTGCGCAGGTCGGCCGGCAGCCGCCCAACTGCCCATCATGTCGATCGGCGCCTTGGCCAGCGGGCCGACCAGGGCGATGGTCGCGGATTTTTTCAGCGGCAGGGTGTCGTTGTGGTTTTTCAGCAACACCAGGCTACGGCGCGCAATGTCGCGGGCCTCGGCGCGGTGCAGGCGGCTGTCGGCGTAGGTGTCGACCGGGTCATCCTCGGCCTTGCCGATGCGCAGGTACGGGTCCTTGAACAGGCCCATGTCGTACTTGGCGCCGAGCACTTCGCGCACGGCATTGTCGATGTCGCTCTGTTCGATTTCGCCGGACTTGAGCAGGCCGGGCAATTCCTTGCCGTACAGCGAGTCGTTCATGCTCATGTCGATGCCGGCCTTGATCGCCAGCTTGGCGGCTTCGCGCCCGTCCTTGGCCACGCCGTGCTTGATCAGCTCGAAGATCGCGCCGTGGTCGCTGACGGTCAGGCCCTTGAAGCCCCAGTCCTTGCGCAGCAGGTCGTTCATCAGCCAGGTGTTGGCGGTGGCGGGCACGCCGTTGATCGAGTTCAACGCGACCATCACGCCGCCGGAACCGGCCTTGATCGCCGCGTGGTAGGGCGGCAGGTAGTCCTGGTACATCTTGACCGGGCTCATGTCGACCACGTTGTAGTCGCGCCCGCCTTCCACCGCGCCATACAGGGCGAAGTGCTTGACGCTGGCCATCAGGCTGTCGGCATTCGCCGGGCTGGTGCCCTGGAACGCCTTGACCATGACTTCGGCAATCCGCGAGACCAGGTAGGTGTCTTCGCCGAAACCTTCGGAGGTACGGCCCCAGCGCGGGTCGCGGGAGATATCGACCATCGGCGCAAACGTGATGTCGAGGCTGTCGGCAGCGGCTTCCTGGGCGGCGATGCGCCCGGAGCGGCCGATGGCGTCCATGTCCCAGCTGGAGGCCAGGGCCAGGCTGATCGGGAAAATGGTGCGGTGGCCGTGGATCACGTCATAGGCGAAGAACATCGGGATCTTCAAGCGACTGCGCATGGCCGCGTCCTGCATCGGACGGTTTTCCGGGCGGGTGATGGAGTTGAAGGTGCCACCGATGCGGCCAGCGGCGATTTCCTTGCGGATCATCTCGCGGGGCATTTCCGGGCCGATGCTGATCAGGCGCAATTGGCCGATCTTTTCGTCCAGGGTCATTTGCTTGAGCAGGTCGCTGACGAAGGCGTCCTTGTCTTTAAGCGCAGCAGGCTTTGTTTCTGCCCAGACGGGGTGGGTGGCCAGCGTGGCAACAAGGCCGAGCAAACACAGCTTTTTCATGAATATCCTTTTTCGGCTACTGCGCAGCATTAAACGCATGCTGTCGGCCAAAATGTGGGGAACGTCTATTGTTGTTCGGGTGTTGTTCAGATAAATGCAGCACACTCTGAACTCTTTTTCGCGCTGGGCATCTTTGTAGCTGATTGGCTCGATGCATTCCAGTGGTGGCGGATTATGCCCCAAGCGCGTGGTTTATAGGGTTAGTCGTCAAATTCCATCAAGATTGGGCAGGAGAAACACCATGCAAGCAGCACAGACTTACCGTTGGGGCTTCAAGGCCGCGGCTTTGCTATTGATCAGCACCGTACTGAGCGGTTGCGGCATCAATAACATCCCGACCCTGGACGAACAGGCCAAGGCGGCCTGGGGCCAGGTGCAGAACCAGTATCAACGCCGCGCCGACCTGATCCCCAACCTGGTGGAAACGGTGAAGGCCTATGCCGCCCACGAACAGGAGACCCTCACCGCCGTGATCGAAGCGCGGGCCAAGGCCACCTCGATCCAGGTGGACGCCAGCACCCTCGACAACCCGGAAAAACTCAAGCAGTTCCAGCAAGCCCAGGATGGCTTGAGCGGCGCACTCAGCCGTTTGATGGTGGTGTCCGAGCGTTACCCGGACCTCAAGGCCAACCAGAACTTCCTGGCCTTGCAATCCCAGCTTGAAGGCACCGAGAACCGTATCGCCGTGGCCCGTCGTGATTTCATCCAGACCGTGCAGGCGTACAACACCGAAATCCGTACTTTCCCGGGCCGTCTGTGGCATAGCGTGATGTACAGCGACTTGCCGATCCGCGCCACGTTTGAAGCCACCAGCGCCGATGCCGACAAGGCGCCGCAGGTGAAATTCAAATAACGCTGCCTTGAGGTGTCGATGCGTTTATTACGGATAGGCCTGGCATTCTGGCTACTGGCCTGCATGGGCATGGCCCAGGCGGCCCTGACCTTCCCGGCACTGACCGGGCGGGTGGTGGACAACGCCCAGATGATCGACCCGGCAACGCGCCAGCAGCTCACTCAACAGCTGCAGGCGCTGGAGCAGACCTCCGGTGACCAGCTTGTGGTGGTCACCGTGCCCGACCTGCAGGGCGTTCCGATTGAAGACTACGGTTATCAATTGGGGCGCGCATGGGGCATCGGCCAGAAGGGCAAGGACAACGGCGCGCTGTTGATCGTTGCCCGTGATGAGCGCCAATTGCGCATCGAAGTCGGTTACGGCCTGGAAGGCGTGCTGACGGATGCGCAGTCCTGGGTGATCATCAACCAGGTGATCCTGCCCAAGTTCAAGACCGGCAATTTCAGCCAGGGCATCAGCGACGGCGTGGCGGCGATGATCCAAGTGGTGGGCGGTGAACCCCTGGCGGTGCCCGCCCATGTGGCGGATGCGAATTTCGCCAAGGATAATCCCGGGTTTTCCATCGGCCTGTTTATCCTGCTGATCGGCGTGTTGTGGCTGTGCAATCGCATGGGCTTGCCGGTAGGCGCTATCCTGCTGGCCATTCTTAGCAGCAGCGGCCGCGGTGGTGGTGGGGGCGGCGGTGGCGGTGGTTTCCGTGGCGGCGGTGGTGGCTTCGGCGGTGGCGGGGCTTCGGGCGGCTGGTAATGACAATAACGAGAAAAGAGCATCTACAACCATGGCATTACTGACTGAACATGAGCAGCGCCAAGTCGCCGAAGCAATTGCCCGGGTCGAAAAAAACACCGACGCAGAGCTGGTGACCGTGCTGGCGGCGCGTGCCGACGACTACGCCTACATCCCGTTGCTGTGGGCCAGCCTGATCGCGTTGGTGGTGCCGGGCGTGGTGCATTATTTGTCGGGCTACCTGACCATGTACACCTTGCTGTTGGCGCAATGGGCGACGTTTATTGTGTTGTGCCTGGTGTTTCGCTTGCCCAAGGTCACCACCCGCCTGATTCCCCGCTCCGTACGCCACTGGCGCGCCTCTAACCTGGCGCGTCGGCAGTTTCTGGAGCAGAACCTGCACCACACGCTGGGCAGCACTGGTGTGCTGATATTTGTCAGCGAGGCGGAACGCTACGTGGAGATCCTCGTCGATGACGGCATTTCCAAACGCCTGGATGACAGCAGTTGGGACGCCATCGTCAAGACGTTCACCCAGCAGGTGAAACAGGGGCAGACGCTGGCCGGGTTTATTGCGTGCATCGAGGCGTGCGGCGAGTTGCTCAAGGTGCATGTGCCGGTGACGCAAACGCGCAATGAGCTGCCCAATCGCCTGGTGGTACTCGAATAACCCGGCCAACTCAGTTCCAAATGTGGGAGGAGGCTTGCTCCCGATGGCGGTGCACCAGTCAATGAATCTGTTGGCTGACCCACTGCAATCGGGGGCAAGCCCCCTCCCACATTTGGATCTACTGTGGCTGCTGGAACTGACCATTGGTCAAATAACCCCGTGCCCTGAACCCCTATCCCCCCTAAAATGCCCGGCATTCTTTGCCCGAGGCGTTTTTGTTCATGTCCGTCACCGCTCAACCCGCCAACCCTGCGCCGGATCATCACGCCCAGTTCATCCAATTGCTGAGCGCAAGCCTTGCGCAAAACGCCTTTATCAAGCTGGTGCTGGCCAAGTACGTCGGTGAGGAAGCCGAGCTGCAACGGCTGATCATCAAGCCGGTCACCGTCAAAGACCAGCCGTGCCTGTCCTTCGTGTACCGCTACAAGACCCGCGACATCACCAAGAATTTCCCCTCGGCCGACGGCGTGGCGGCGATTGCCGAGCTGTTACCTGCGTCATTCAAGAACGCGCACTTGCTGTCGCTGACTGACGAAGCCCAGCTGGAATACAGCAAGAAGAACAAAAGCTCGCTGTTCAAAAGCAAACCGCAACAACTGCGCGAAGCACCGTCGGCCGAGCATAACCGTGAGAAGAACCGCTACCTCGACCTGAGCCGGCCGTTTCTCGCCGATCTGGGGGTGACCGATGCCAGGCAGGCGTTGATTCCATCGATGTCGCGCAAGTGGAAGCAGATCAACAAGTTCATCGAAGTGTTCAGCCATGCGCTGACGTCGTCGCCGTTGAAACTCGACCAACCGGTGCGCGTTGCCGATTTTGGCTCGGGCAAGGGCTACCTGACCTTCGCCATCCATGATTACCTGCGCAATACCCTCAAGGCCGAGGGCGAGGTTACCGGTGTTGAATTGCGCCAAGACATGGTCACCCTGTGCAACAGTGCTGCCGCACGCCTGGAGCACCCGGGGCTGGTGTTCAAGTGCGGGGACGTACGCAGTGTGGCGCCGAGCGAGCTGGACGTGATGATCGCTCTGCATGCCTGCGACATCGCCACCGATTACGCGATCCATACCGGCATCCGCTCCGGCGCGTCGATCATCATGTGCTCGCCATGCTGCCACAAGCAGATCCGCCTGCAGATCCAGAGCCCGGTGCTGCTCAAGCCGATGCTGCAATACGGCCTGCACCTGGGCCAGCAGGCAGAAATGGTCACCGACAGCTTGCGTGCGTTGTTCCTGGAAGCCTGTGGCTACGAGACCAAGGTGTTCGAGTTCATCTCGCTGGAGCACACCAACAAGAACAAGATGATTCTTGCGGTCAAGCGTGCGCAGCCTTTGGACAACGCGCAGTTGCTGGTGAAAATCCAGGAGCTCAAGGCGTTCTACCACATCACTGAGCACTGCCTGGAAACCCTGCTGCGCGGGGATGGCTACCTGGCCTGAAGTGAGCGCGTTCCCTGTGGGCGCTGGCTTGCCTGCGATGATGATGGTGGCTGTACCACGGCTATCGCAGGCAAGCCAGCTCCCACATTTGGAATGCGTGTGTGGTCAGAAGAATCGCGTCACGCTGATCTTCGCATCGCGCCCCTTGGTATAGGCGCGGTCGCCGCTCAACGCCGGGCGGAAGTTTTCGTTGAACAGGTTGTCCACCGTGAAGTTCACCTCGGTGCCTTTGAGGTAAGCCTGCTGCGGTTTCCATTTGGCGAACAGGCCCTGGGTGTTGTAACGCTTGTTGCCGTACTGGTCGAAGAACAAATCACCCACGCCGGAGCCCGGGCCACCGGAGTATTTGTCGCTGGGCAAGCGGTCGGTAGCGCCGATGAATTGACCCATCCAGCCCACCTGGGCATCCCAGGCCGGGATGTTGGTGCCCAGTACCAGCACCCATTTGGTCGGTGGGATATCCCGTGCCGCCACATCCGGGCCCCACGGGTTGGTGTAGGCGCCCTGGTGCTGGCCCTTGGCATAGGCAAACGATACCGAACCAAACAGGTAGGTGGAGTTATAGATCGATTCGAGTTCGACACCCTTGATGGTCATGCCACCGATATTGCGATAGTTGGACATCGGCCCCGGTGGGCACGCTGAGGAGATGCTGCCGCCGTTGATGGCCTGGTTCTGGCAGCCCACGCCGGTGGCCTTGAAGATTTCGTCTTCGACCTTGTTGTGGAACAGGGTAGTGCGCAGTTGCAGGTTGTCGTCCTGGGCCAACAGGTTGTCGAAGTTGGTGATGTTGCCCAGGGTGATCGAGGTGATGCGCTCCGGGTCCAGGTCCACGCTGGTCGCGGTGCGGCTGCCCAGGCCCTGTACTTCATATTGTTCGTCGATCACCGGGGCGCGCCAGGTCTGGCTCCAGTTGGCGAACAACCCCACATTCGGCGTCACGGTCCAGAACAGCGCCAGGCGTGGCGACCAGCCGGTGTAGGTGCGGTCGCTGTAATCGTGGCCAACTTTGGGATCGGGGTTGTTGTAGTAGGGCGCATCGTTGCCCTCGCCGCGATTGCGCACGTGGTCATAGCGCAGCGACGGCGTGATCGTCACATCGCCCAGGGTGACCGCGTCCTGGATAAAGAAGCTGTTGGTATCGACCTTGCCTTGGGGCATGAAGCCCGGCTGGAAGTGCCCATAGTTGTAGCGCGGCGTGTTGTAGGTGGTGCCGGGCATCCACATTTCGGTTTCGCGGATGTGCTTGCGGATCTGCCCGCCGACGGTCACCGCGTGCTGCAAGGGCCCGGTGTCGAACAAGCTGACGTTGCGGATGTCGAGGTTTTTGTCGGTGTAGGCGGTGTCCATCTTGCGCCCGCCGGTAGCCAGTTGGAAAAACGCGGTGGCGTCACGCTCGTCGGTCTGTTCGGTATTGGACTGGGAATATTTGACGGTGAGGTCCACCAGCGGGTTATCCAGCGGCTGGTAGTGATACTTGCCCGACCACGTGGTATCGACCGTATCGCGGTGCGCGAGGAAGCGCTTCAACGCCCCTTCGTAGCCGTAGCGGTCGATGTTGAACTGGGTGGGCGGCGTCGGGTAGCTCGCGGCGGAAAACGGTGTCCAGCGGTTGCTGTGAGAACGCGAGTACGACAGGCCGACACTCTGCTCATCGGTGAAGTACGCGTTGACCTTGAACAACTTGCCGTCCACATCCTGCGCGCTGTTGGGCAAGCGCTGGGGGTTGATCGGGTACTCGTTGTTGTCGTTGGGCAACTTGGCGGCCACCTTCATATCGCCGCCGTCGCGTTGGGTCAGGTAGGCCAGGGCGTCGAAACGGCCATCGTCGGTGCGGCCATACACGGCACCGCTGTAGACCTGTTCATGATCATTGCTGGAGTAGCCGTATTTGAGCATCGCGCCGCTGTTGCGACCATCCTGGAGCAGGTCCGGGGCGTCCTTGGTGATCATGTTGACGGTGCCGCCGAAGCCGCCATTGCCGGTGAACGGCGAGTTGGGGCCTTTTTCCACTTCGATGCGCTTGATCAGCTCGGGCTCGATAAACACTGTGCCTTGCTGGTAGCGCTCAAAGCCGGTCTTGGTGGCGCCGTCCACGGTCAACGGCACGTCTTCGGCATCGCCGAAACCACGGATGTTGATGGTCTGCCCGCCAGGTTTGAGCGAGCCGCCCTGGCTGACGCCGGGCAGGGTCTGCAACAGGCTGGGAATGTTATTGGACTGGTAGCGGTCGATATCGGCCTGGGTCAGGGTGGAGCGGCTGACGGTGCTGGCGTTCACTTCGTTGCCGGTGCCGATCACGCTCAGCGTGTCCAGCTGGATCGCGGCGCTGCTGGTGGCCTTGCCCTCATCGGGGCGCACTACGTAGGTGCTGCCGACCTTGATCAGGGTGAACTCGCCGTTTTTCAGCAGGGAGCGAATCGCTACTTCCGCGGTGTAGTCACCGTCGAGCGCCGGCGCTTTCAGGTTTTTGAGCAGGCTTTCATCGAACAGCAGCTGGATTTTCGCCTGCTGTGCCACCTGGCTCAGGGACGTGGCCAGTGACTGGGCCGGCAGGTGCAGGGTGAACGACTCGGCCTGGGCGTTGAGGCTGAAGGCCAGGCACGTGGCCAGGAGCGTGGGTCGAAGAAACAGGTGCGAAGCGTGGCAAGGCGCGCGAAACATGAAATCCCCCGGAGCGGCTAAATAGCCAAAAAGGTGTGCGTATCAAACACGGACAGGAGGAAGACGGGGCAGACCAAAAAAACCACACATGCGAATGCAAAATATTCTCATGTGGGCAGTATGCAGGCTATTTGCTCGGCTCGATTTTCACACTGCCATCGGCCAAGACCACGGTTTTTACCGGCAACAGGGCGGGCAAGGCGTTGAGCAGGGCATCGGGGTCATTCACATCCAGGTTGCCCGACACCTTGAGTTGCGCCACGGCCTTGCTGACCTGCAACGGCGCCTGGGGACGGTACAGGCTCAGCTCGTCGATCAGGCTGGCCAGTTCGCGATTGCGAAACGATAAATGCCCGCTGCGCCAATCGGCCACTTCTTCAGCGCTGAGGGTTTGTTGTTGCAGGGTGCCTTTGGCGTAGCTGTAAGCGGCACGTTGCCGGGCGCCGAGCAGGGTGGTGGGGCTTTTGCTGTCCGGCTCGAACGCCACCTGGCCATGGGCAACGCTCACCACCAGTTGCTGCTGGCCGCGGCGCACGTCAAAACCAGTGCCCACCACCCGTATGATCGACTCGCCGGCTTGCACGTAGAGTGGCCGCTCCTTGTCGGCCGCCACTTCGATATACAGCTGGCCTTTGTCCAGATGCAGGACACGTTGATGGGCGCTGAAGTCCACGCGGATGCGGGTGTTGGCATTCACGTACAGGGTGCTGCCATCGGGCAGGTTCAAGGTACGCATACCTTTGGCATGAGCGGCGACCTGGGTGTGATACAGCTCGCGGGGCGCGCCGATGTGGGTCGCCAACACGGCGCACAGCACGGCAGCGGCCACCGCAAGGGCTGGGCGCCAGAGGGGGCGTTTGCGTTTGGCCAGCGGAAGCGGTTTGTTCAGTTGTTGCAACTGGGCCAGGTCGGCCCACAGCTGTTCGAATTCGGCATAGGCACGCGCATGGGCTGGCACCGCCTGCCAGGCGGCAAAGGCTTTGCGGTCGGCACGGCTGGCAGCGTTGCGGTTGCGTGCAAACCAACTGGCGGCCTGGGCGTCGATGGAGTCGCTCGCTTGGCTGTCCAGGGCGTCGATGTCGCTCAGGCGGTTCATTCTGGCTGCTCCGTGCCGGGGTCGGATTGAAGGCGTCGCTTGCAATGCAGCAGGGCCAAGGCAATGTGCTTTTCTACCATGCTGGTCGAAATGCCCATGCGTTCGGCGATCTGTGCCTGGCTCAAGCCTTCGAAGCGGTGCAGCATAAGGGCTTCTCGCCGGCGGGGCGAGAGTTCGGCGAGGACTTCTTTCAACTGTTCCAGGCGTTGCAGGCGAAGGGCGGCGGCCATGGGGTCGTGCTGTTCGTCGGTGACCGGCTCGGTATCCATTTCGGCGTGATCGGGATGGGCGGTGTGCCGTACCTTCTGTTTGCGCCAGTGATCGCGCAACAGATTGCGCGCCATCTGGAACAGAAACGCCCGGGGCTGCTCGACCTTGGCTCGGTCGCGGTAGCCCAGCCACTGGGTAAAGACATCCTGAGTCATGTCCGCCGCGTCGCTGGCGTTGTCCGTGCGTTTACGCAGGAAATACAGAATATCTGCATAAAACCCGCGACAGGCATCGGCCGACGACGGGTCGGGCTTGGGACGAGACATGGATATCCTTCTTGACGAAGCACGAAGTGGAAAGGTCGTGAATGATATCGAGAATTATTGCTATTTGTCTCTGTTTAAAGGCTGTACTCAATTCAACTGTGGGAGGGAGCAAGCCCCCTCCCACACAGGCCCTGGGTTTATTTCAGAAGTGTTTTGAGTTGCTCGATCCCCGCCTCACCCAACGGGAACACCGGCAACCTGGGATCCCCCACCTCCAGCCCGGTCAGGCGTAACCCGGCCTTGATCGTCGTCGGCAACCCGCCCTTGAGGATGAATTGCAGCAACGGCAACTGTCGGTAGAACAGCTCTCGCGCTTTATTCAAGTCATTGGCCAGCACTGCCTGATACAGGTCCAGATTGAGTTGGGGGATTAAGTTCGGCGCCGCGGTGCACCAGCCTTTGGCACCGGCCGCGAAAGCTTCCAGGGCCAGCGGGTTGCAGCCGTTGTAGAACGGCACGTCACTCTCCAGTTTTAACTGGTGCATGCGCTGGATGTCGCCCGTGCTTTCCTTGACCATGGTCACGTTGTCGACCTGCTTGAGGATGCGCAGGATCAACTCCACCGACATGTCGGTACCGCTGGTGGCCGGGTTGTTGTAGAGCATGATCGGCACGCCGATGCTGTCGCCGATTGCGGCGTAGTGGGCGAGGATTTGCGCTTCGCTGAGTTTCCAGTATGAGGCGGGCAGCACCATGACCACATCGGCACCGTGCGCCTCGGCATAGCGCGCACGGCGAACGGCCTTGGCGGTGGTCAGGTCGGACACGCTGACAATGGTCGGTACGCGTTTGGCGACTTTCTCGATGCTGTAGGCACTGACTTCGTCCCACTCGGCATCGCTCAGGTAAGCGCCTTCGCCGGTGCTGCCCAGCGGCGCGATGGCGTGGATGCCGCTGTCGATCAAGCGGTCGATAGAACGCCCGAGTGCGTCGAAGTCAACACGCTGGCCATCAGCACTGAACGGGGTGATGGTGTAGCCGATGATGCCGTGAATAGTTGGATTGGACATGGGAAAACTCCGGTCGAAAAAAGGGGGCGATCAGTTCAGGCAATCGGCATGTTTACGCAGATTCTGCCGCGCGTAGTAATTGAACGCAGCGCCGTGGCGCTTGGGCTTGGAAATCCAGTCGTGGGCCTCGCGCCCCAGCTCTGGCAGGATCGGCTTGACGGTGCCCGCGGACATCGCCAGCAACTGCAACTTGGCCGCCCGCTCGATCAACTGCGCGATGACACAGGCTTCTTCGATGCTGGCCCCGGTGGACAACTGGCCGTGGTGCGAGAGCAGGATGGCGCGCTTGTCGCCCAGCGCCGTGGTGATGATTTCCCCCTCTTCATTGCCCACCGGCACGCCGGGCCAGGCCTCCAGGAACGCGCAATCTTCATACAGCGGGCAGAGGTCCATATGCGACACCTGCAACGGCACTTCCAGCATCGACAGCGCGGCAATGTGCGTGGGGTGTGTATGGATGATGCAGTTTACATCCGGGCGCCCGCGGTACACCCAGGTGTGAAAGCGGTTGGCCGGGTTGGGGATGCCATGACCTTCGAGCACTTCCAGGTCTTCGTTGACCAGCAGCAGGTTGCTGGCGGTGATTTCGTCAAAACCCAGGCCCAGTTGCTGAGTGTAGTAGGTGCCAGGCGCAGGCCCGCGTGCGGTAATTTGCCCGGCCAGGCCGGAGTCGTGGCCGTGTTCGAACAGAATTCGGCAAGTCAGCGCCAGCTTTTGGCGCTCGGTCCACGTATTATCTGCCAGGCTGTTTTGCATCTGGCTCAGGGCTTGCTTGACCAGTTGGTCTTTTGGGAGTGCTAATGTCTTGGCCATATCGGTGTCCTTTGGGTAGTTCAATGGACGTCGGATTTGCTGCTCGCCCGCTGCTCGCAAGGTCGTTGGGTGACTGCAAATGACACTAAAGATGCTATATGACACTTTGTGTCATTGGCAAGCACGGCTCATCGCTTTCTGCATGGATTAACCGCAGCAAATGTCTATCCGTTTGAAATTACTGAGAAAGAAACTTGGCGTAACCCTGGAGGCCCTGGCCGAAAAGTCCGGGATGACCAAGAGTTACCTGTCGAAAGTGGAGCGTGGGCTCAACACACCGTCCATTGCTGCTGCGCTGAAACTGGCCAAGGCGCTGAACGTGAAAGTCGAAGAGCTGTTCAGCGAAGGCAACGTCAGCCTCGACAGCTACAGCCTGGTGCGCAGCCATGAACGGCCCGACACGTCACCGGGTTATGCGGTACTTGCCCATCAGGTGAGCGAGCGCAGCCTGTTGCCGTTCATCATCTACCCGCCGGCGGAGTTTACCGACAAGACCTTCAAGGAGCATTTGGGGGAAGAGTTTCTGTTCGTGCATGAAGGCCAGGTGGAAGTGGATTTCATGAGCGAGCGGGTGCTGTTGGAGCGCGGCGATGCGCTGCATTTCAATGCGCAGAAACCCCACCGGATTCGCTCGGTGGGAGAGGTGCAGGCGCAGTTGCTGGTGGTGGTGCACAGCGCTGAGGAATGACGCTGATCCCGATTTGAAATGCAATCAAATGTGGGAGCGGGCTTGCTCGCGAAAGCGCAGTGTCAGTCACTGAAAATGTTGACTGACCCACCGCATTCGCGAGCAAGCCCGCTCCCACATTTTGCTCAGCGTTCGACCGGTACTGACAGCACTGGATTACCCAACGCATGCGTGCGCGCTGCAAAGAATCTCAGCGTTGCGCCACTGCCCTCAAACAACTCTGAATACCGCTGTTTCTGCTGACGAATAAAGCCATCAGTGCGCCCCGACACCGAGATCGCCAGGGTGGTGATACCGGCCTGGCGAATCGCATCCGCCAGGTGTTTATCCTGCGGCCCCAAGTCATGGCCGAAAATGCACAACGCGCCTTCATGGCTCAGCAACTGCTCATAACAGAACGACAGATAATCCGAACTGCGAATGCTCTTGAGCTTTTCTTCCACCTTGCCTTCACTGACGAACAGCGGCACATCGTCCAGCGTCTTGATCGTGTTGTTGATCGCGAAACTGCTGAGCAAGGTGCTGTCGGTGGACGGCAGTTTGCGCGCTGTGCCGTCAAGGTTGCGCACCAGATGCAGGCCGCCGTGCAGGTAGAGAATGCGCGTGGTGTCGGTGTGGGTATTGCGCAGGTCGAAGCTTGAATCGGCGCTGCGGAACAGGTCGTCGATCCCGGGCGTGTGCAGGATTGCCCAGTAGTTGAGCAAATCGTAGTTGCTGGTGAAGACGGTGGCGTAGCGTGCCAACTCATTGTTGATCGTTGCCAGGGTCGATGGCTGCACCAGGCGCCAGGGGATGTGTACGGTGTGAATGGTGTTGATCAACGCTTCCTTGATCGCGTAATAGCGATTACGCGGCGCCGCCGAACTGACCGCCAGGGCCTTGTTGACCCGGCTGGTGGTTTTCAAGGCGCCCAGGGCTTGCTCGAAACTGCGGGTTTGCAGGGCATCGAACACGCTGAGTTCGGATTGGCTCAGGGGTTTTTCTTCAACGGTGCGAGCGTTTTCAAACAGCGAGTCGTAGGCAAAGTCTTCCCAGATCGTGCGGCTGGCGCCGTTGCCGATCAGAATCCCGTTGAAGTCGATGGCGTCGCGCAGGGCGCTCCAGTCTTCAAGGTGGGCGTCAATATCCTGGAAATCCTTCATTGCGGCGGGTCTACTCGAAATCGGCTGAAGGGTGACTTTATCACGAGCTGAAGTTGATCCTGATCAAGATGCGCCATGCGGTACCGGTGGATTCTGTCGGCATAAAGCCTCTGAGGATCGACCATGAGCAGCACATTCTTCATCCCCGCCGTCAACATCATGGGCAGCGACTGCCTCGACGAAGCCATGACCGCCATTCGCGCCTACGGCTTTCGTAAAGCCTTGATCGTTACCGACGCCGGCCTGGCCAAGGCTGGCGTGGCCAGCATGATCGCCGAGAAGCTGGCGATGCAGGATATCGACTCGGTGATCTACGACGGCGCCAAGCCCAACCCCACGGTGGAAAACGTCGAGAAGGGGCTGGCGCTGTTGCAACAGACGGCCTGCGATTTCGTGGTGTCCCTGGGCGGCGGCTCGCCCCATGACTGCGCCAAGGGCATCGCCTTGTGCGCCACCAACGGTGGACGCATCGGCGACTATGAAGGCGTTGACCAGTCGAGCAAGCCGCAACTGCCACTGGTCGCCATCAACACCACCGCCGGCACTGCCAGCGAGATGACGCGGTTTTGCATCATCACCGACGAAACCCGTCACGTGAAAATGGCCATCGTCGATCGCAACGTCACGCCGCTGCTATCGGTCAACGACCCGGCGCTGATGGTCGGTATGCCCAAGGGCCTCACCGCCGCCACGGGGATGGATGCGCTGACCCACGCCATCGAAGCCTACGTGTCCACCGCCGCCACACCGATCACCGACGCCTGTGCGATCAAGGCCATCGAGCTGATCAGTGCCAACCTGCGCCTGGCGGTGCGCGACGGCAACGACATGGCCGCACGGGAAAACATGGCTTACGCGCAGTTCCTCGCCGGCATGGCATTCAACAACGCGTCCCTGGGATTTGTGCATGCCATGGCTCACCAACTGGGCGGTCTGTACGACTTGCCCCATGGCGTCTGCAACGCCGTGCTCCTGCCCCACGTACAAAGCTTCAATGCCAGCGTCAGTGCCAAGCGCTTGAGCGACGTGGCCCGCGCCCTCGGCGCGGACATCAAGGGCATTACCGTGGAGGAGGGCGCCCAGGCCGCCATTGCGGCAATCCGTCGGCTGTCCCAGGACGTGGAAATCCCCACCGGCCTGCGTGAGCTGGGTGCCAAGTTGCAGGACATCCCAGTGCTGGCCGCCAACGCGCTGAAGGACGCGTGCGGGCTGACCAATCCACGACGGGCGGATCAGCGTCAGATTGAGGAGATATTTCGTAGCGCGTTTTGATAGGGCAGCCTCAGGCGGCAGGCGTTAAGCTACACGCTCAACGCGTTCTACTTGAGCAAGCTTGCGGCGTGCCGCTGAGGTTCCCTAATGAGAGTTCTGTTATTCGGCGCCACCGGCATGGTCGGCCAGGGCGTGCTGCGCGAGTGCCTGCTGGCGGCGGATGTGCAGGAAGTGGTCGCCGTCGGCCGTACGCCCCTGACCCAGCAACACAGCAAGCTGCACCAGGTGCTGCACAGCGACATGCTCGACTTCCAGCCCCTGGAGAACCTGCTGCAAGGGTTTGATGCGTGTTTCTTCTGCCTCGGTGTCTCGTCGGCGGGCATGAACGAAGCCCGGTATACCCACCTCACCTATGACCTCACCCTGGTAGCTGCCAGTACCCTGGCGCGGCTTAATCCGCAGATGACCTTTATCTACGTGTCCGGCGCCGGCACGGACAGTTCCGAGACGGGCCAATCGATGTGGGCGCGGGTCAAGGGCAAGACGGAAAACGCCTTGCTGCGCCTGCCGTTCAAGGCGGTGTACCTGTTCCGTCCGGGGATCATTCAGCCGTTGCACGGCGTGCGCTCGAAGACGCCCGTGTATCAAGCTTTTTATAGCGTGCTGGGGCCGGTGCTTTCGTTTGTGCGGCGGGTAAAACCGGCTTGGGTGGTGAGCACCGAGACTGTCGGCCGGGCAATGTTACAGGCCGCGAGCCTGGGCGCGCCGCAGCCGGTGGTAGAGCAGGCCCAGATCAATCGCCTGGCGGCTGAGCGCCACTGAACTGGATCAATGCCACGCCGCCGATCAGCAGCAACGCGCCCAACACCCGCGGCGTTGTCAGTTGGCGTTGCACCAGGCCGAACAGGCCGAAATGGTCGAGCAGCAACGACGCTAGAATCTGACCGGCCATCGCCAACGCAATAAACCCTGACGCACCGAGTTTGGGCAGCAGCATCAACGCCAGTGAAATAAAACAGACACCGAAGGCGCCACCGGCCCACGTCCACAACGGAGCCTTGGTGATAAACGTCAGGCTCGGCAAGGGCAGACGCAAAGCGATAATCACTGGCAGCAGCACGATGATACTTACCAGCAACGACGCCAACGTGGCCCACAATGGATGGCCGAGGCCGCGCCCAAGATTAGCGTTGATTGCACTTTGAAACGGCACCACGGCTCCGGCGATCACCGCCAGCGCTAACAAACCCATCCAATGCAACACGCTCATCTCCATGCTCCCAGAAGTTTCGCTGGACTCTAGGCTATTCGTCGCGCAGATTTAAATTCCAAGTTCTTATACAGACCATGCAGCTGATGAATGATCTACGCCGCATCGACCTCAACCTGCTGGTGATCCTCGACGCCTTGCTCTGCGAGCAACACGTGACCCGCGCCGCCGAGCGTCTGCACCTGAGCCAGCCGGCGGTGAGCCACGCGTTGGCCCGGCTGCGCGATATGCTTGGCGACCCGCTGTTGGTGCGTCAGGGCGGCGCGCTGGTGCCCACGGCTCGGGCTCTGGAGTTGGCAGCGCCATTGGCCGAAGCGCTGGGCCAAGTGCAGGCATTATTGGCGCCGAATCGTTTTGACCCCACCTCGGCCAAGCGCCGCTTTCGCGTGGCGATGTCAGACTACAGCGCAGCGATCCTCCTACCTGGATTGGTCCGCGTCCTGCGCAGCGAAGCGCCGGGCATCGACCTGCAGATCATCCAGGCCAGCCGCGAAGGTATGGTTGACGGCGTGCTCAATGGCGATCTCGACCTGGCGGCGGGCGTATTCCCCGACATGCCCGCCGAACTGTGTACGACGCCATTGTTCGAAGAGCATTACACCTGCCTGGTCGACCGCCACAGCCTTGCACCCAGCGGTGCGCTGGACCTGCCGACTTACCTGTCACGCCCACATGTACTGTTGGAGATGCGCGGCAGCGGTACGCCGGAAATCGAACGGGCACTGGCTGCGATACGTGAACGGCGGCATGTGGCAATCAGCCTGCCACACTGGGGCGTGGCGCCTCAGTTGATCGAGGGCACGGATCTGATTTTGACGGTGTCGTCCCGGGGTTTACTGAATATCGACCATCAACATTTGCTGACCGTGCCACCGCCGTTTCATATTCCCTCGTTTGCTTTTGAGCTCGCCTGGCATGTGCGGCGGGGTGGTGATTCTGGGTTGCAGTGGTTGATTGGGCGGGTGTGCGGTGTATTGTCCGATGGTCACCGATAATAAGAGAAAACCTAAATGCTAACCGGCTTCAACCACCTGACCCTGGCCGTCACCGACGTGCCGCGCAGCGTCAGTTTTTATCACGATCTGCTGCGTGTTCAACTCGATGCCACTTGGGACAATGGTGCTTACCTTTCCTTGCCCGGGCTTTGGCTGTGCCTGTCGCTGGATCCGGTGCGCTCGACCACTGCGGCAATGGATTACACCCACTATGCCTTCACCGTCGATGCCGCTGATTTCACCGCATTGGTCGAACGCCTGCGGGCCGCCGGCGTGCAGGAGTGGCGTGACAACCGCAGCGAAGGCGCGTCGTTTTATTTCCTCGATCCCGACGGCCACAAGCTGGAGGTTCATGTCGGCGATCTGGCCTCGCGCCTGCAAGCTTGTCGCGCCAAGCCTTACGCAGGAATGAAGTTTTACCCAGCGCAGTGAAACATGCAGAATCAATCACCTTTAAGAGTCCCTCAGAGCGTCTATTCATGACCCCATCCTTGCTGCTCGCCGTCCTTGCTTCGGGTTTTATCTACGGTATTACGCCAGGCCCAGGTGTTTTGGCCGTGTTCGGCATCGGTGCTGCGCGTGGCCGGCGTGCCGGAGCGGGTTTTTTGTGCGGGCATTTGCTCGGCGATGTGGTGTGGTGCAGTACTGCGCTGATTGCCATCGTCGGTGCGCGAGAAGTGGGCAGCAGTGCGTTTGATGTATTGGGCGTACTCAGCGGTGTGTATCTGTTCTGGCTCGGCTGGCGGGCGATCCGTACCCAGCGCCGCAACGGCGATGCCCCCCAGGGCGCCGCGCGGCACCCGTTCTGGCATGGCATTGTGTTCGGCTTGACCAACCCCAAAGCCTATCCGGTTGCCGTGGCGACCTTCACCGCGTTGCTGTCCAGCCGTGCCGAGTTGTTGACGTGGTCGATGCTGCCGTCGCTGATCTTCCTGAGCTTTGTGGGCGGCCTGTTGGCCTATGGGATTTTGATCGGCGTGGTCGGCGCCCAACGAGTACGTACGGTGTATCAACGCCATGAAATCCTGATCACCAAGCTCTGCGGCGTGATGTTCATCGGCTTTGCCATTAATGCCCTGGCGCATGCATTGCCGGGCTTGTTCGCAAGCAAGCCGGCGTGAAATGACGACAACCGTTCGTCGCACGGACAAGTTTTTTCTAAACCTTTGCGGCTCTGAAAATTCGAATCCAGGGCGGGTGTAGATCCCCGTACCTATTTTTGCTCTGGAGGAACCCATCATGAGCCGCATGGCTATCCGGTTACGCACCGCCAGTTTCGCGATGCTGCTGGGCCTCGGCGCCAGCAATGCTTTCGCCCAGTCGCCTGCTGAATTTATCGAGCAGGCTTCGGCCAAAGGTATGGCCGATATCGAAACCAGTCGCATGGCCCACGCCAAGACCTCGTCCCAAGAGATCAAGGACTACACCATTGAGGTCATCAACGAGCGCACCCTGGCCAACCAGCACTTGGCAGCCATTGCCAAGAAGCTCGATTTGCCGGTCGCGCCTCGGGAAAAGATCGTCGATAAAGCCGAAACCCTGATGCCTGAACTCAAGGATGGCGACTCCTTTGACGCTGCCTATACCGCACAGCAGGTCAAGGAAAACGAAGACGCCATCGCCCTGTTCAAGAAAGAAGGTGCCGCGTCGGATGTGCCGGAGATAAAAGCGCTGGTGGATGAGACGCTGCCCAAGCTCGAAGAGCGTCTGCAAAAAGCCCGTGCCCTGGCGTCGACCTATGGCAAGGGTCATCAAGGCGACGGTTGAGACCGTAGCGTGAAATGAAATCGGCGGTTGGGGCCTACCCAACCGCCGTTTTTTTATGCCTGGTTCAGGTCTGTCTTGGTCGGCGCAGCGTTGTCAGCGCAACCGTTGTTCAAACTCAGGCTGCTGGTGTTGCCAATGTTGCGGTATTCCTGGCGCAGCTTTTCCAGTTCCTTGCGGTCCAGGCCGTCGAGGCTGAGCACGGCATTCTGGGCATCCTTGGATACGCGCAGCAGCTCATCAATCTTGATATGCAGGATATCGTTGTCGCGGTTTTGCGTGTTCTGGATCAGGAACACCATCAGGAACGTGATAATGGTCGTCGAGGTATTGATGATCAGTTGCCAGGTGTCGTTGTAGTGGAAATAGGGTCCGCTCAGGCTCCATATCAGGATCAGTGCGACGGCTGTGTAGAAGGTTCGGGGGCTGCCTGCCCAGCGGGACAGGGTTTGCGAGACCGTGGAGAATTTCATTACCGTTTCCTGTGTGAAGAGGTGATGAACAATTGACCACGGCAGTTCTCTGAAATTTCTTTTAACAAATATCTCGGCAAGCAGTTCAGTCGCCGCCAAAGTCAGAGCGCCAGCTCTGCCTGACCTGCGCCTTCCAGCGCCAGCAAATACTGCTTGGCCTGCAACCCCCCGGCAAATCCTGTCAGCCCGCCTGATGCGCCAATCACCCGGTGGCAGGGGGCGACAATCGAGATCGGATTACGCCCATTCGCCGCACCGACTGCGCGTACAGCCTTGGGGTTGCCGATCTGTTGGGCAATCTGGCTGTAGCTGCGCGTTTCGCCGAAGGGAATTGTCAGCAGAGCCCGCCAAACCTGTTTCTGAAAATCGGTACCGGCGAAATCCAGCTCCAGCTCAAACCGATTGCGCGATCCGGCAAAGTATTCCGTTAACTGGCGTTGGGTTTCCAGCAATACCGGGCTGTCATTGGCCTCGACCAATTCACCCAGGCGCACACGGTTCGCGCGTTCCACTTCCCATAAAATGGCGCTCAGTTTGCCGTTGCGCGCCACCAGGGTCAGTTCACCGACAGGGGAAGGCATGAGCTTGAATTGGTAAGTCATGAGCGTGCTCCTCGAACAGGCGTTTAATGGGGATGACGCTACTCTAGTTCCGCCAGCGGGCCTGGAAACTGCGTTTCTTGCGGTCAAATTCTTGTCAGTTGAACGTTGCGGTAAACCCTTCGGTGTTGCTTCGCCGCGATTATCGATCCTGTTGCAATACCTTGAGTGCCGCGGACGCCAGAAACCCCGAGCGGCTTTTTTCTTCCGGGTGATTCAGTACGTAGTCATCGATGCGATTCAACAGATACCCCGGCAGGGTGATGTTGAGTTTTTGCGCCTTGCCCAGGTACTTGGTGACGTCGATGTCTACCACCGCCCAGGTGCAGCCTGCGTACTGTGGGTTGGCGGCGTGCAAGGTGACTTTCTGCGCGCTGGGGATCGGCGCGCCATCTTCTGCAAGGATCTCGAAGTGCCCCTCGATGGCTTCGCGGGCCATGGCCATGGCGTCGTCCAGGTCATCGCCGGCGGAATAGCACCCGGGAATATCCGGGACTTCCACGCCCCAGGCGTGGTCCTCGTCGCCCGTTGAAATTGCGATGGGATAAAGCATGTGTGTTGCCCTCCAGGGACGGTTAACTCAGCAGAGCCTGTTTCAAAATGCTCTTGGCGGTTTTATCCAGCAGGTCCTTTTTTGGATGAGGAATCGTGACCAGACCGGGCTTTGTCGGGTGCTTGAAGTGATGATGACTGCCCCTGATGCGCACCAGATACCAACCGTCTTCAACGATGTGACCTATCAAATAGCGGCTATCCACATCACCTCCTTGTGGTGTGTGTTGGTGGTGACTATAACTACTGAAAAAAAATTATCAACACTCTACCTACCGATGGTCGATGTCCGGTATTTCGGTAGCGGTTGAAGGAAGTGTATGGCGGCGCTGGAATGGCGCCGCCGAGACGTATTGCGGGATTTTTCGCCGTATTACGGGATGTGTAATGCTTGTTCAAGTACACCAATAAATGCGTCCACCAATACGCCTCTTCCTGATGTCGGGGTAAGTACCAATAACTGCGCACATGCGTCCACTTCCTGCAGCGGTCGATACGTCACGCCTTTGTTCATCAAGCTCTGGGTACATTCCGGGACCAGCGCAACGCCTTGCCCGGCCGCTACCAAGGCAATGATCGAAGTGATCTGTCGCCCGGTCGGCCCAGGGCGCAGGGGCTGGCCGTGGTGTCGGTAAAGTTGCTCGATGGACTGGTTCAAGCCCGACCCGTAATCGGCCGGAAACAGAATCAGCGGATAAGTGCTGAGTTGCGCCACGCCGAGCATCGTTTGGCGGGCCAATGGGCTGTCGCTGGAGACGGCGGCCACCAACCGCTCCTCACCCAGCGATAACGCCTGGACATCGGCGCTTTGCGGCATCAGTCGGCTCAAGCCGATATCCAGGCGTCCGTCCGCCACCTGGGCGCCCAGGCTGCCGGAGGCGCATTCCACCAGGGTCAACTGCACATCGGGAAAGCGCTGGGCGAATGCCTGGATCGCCTGGCTGAACAGGTCCGACAGCGCGATTGAACTGGCATATCCCAGTGCCAGTTGGCCCGCAGTGCCGGCGGTCAATTTACGCGCGATCACTTGCGCCAGTTCTACTTGCTCCAACACACCGCGGGCATAGGGCAGGAACGAACACCCCTGAGCGGTGAGGGTGACCGTGCGGCTGGTGCGGTCAAACAGCTTGAACCCCAACTCTGCCTCCAGCGCAGAAATCTGCCGAGTCAGCGGCGGTTGGGCCAGATGCAGGCGAAGTGCCGCACGGCCGAAGTGCAGTTCTTCAGCGACCGTCAGAAAGTAACGCAGCTTGCGTAGGTCGAGCATCCTGATCCTTGGGTATCAATCGGTCGGAATTCGGTATTGGTTAAAGGCACGCCGGCCATTCTATAAAGGCCGCACAAAATAAAACGAGAGGTTTCATGAAACCGCGCCTGCATTGTGCCCGCCTTGCCCTGTTCCTGTGTGGCTGCGCGGCGTTCCTCAACCTCTACGCCACCCAGAGCATCCTGCAGGTGTTTGCGGCGCAGTTCGACATCAGCGCCAAGGCTGCTGGCTGGAGCATTACCGTGACCACGCTGGCGGTGGCGATCACTGCGCCATTTGTCAGCCACCTGACCCGACGCTTCGAGCAACGCACGGTGATAAGCCTGGCGGCGCTGTTGCTGGCGGGGCCGGCGTTGATGACGGCTTATGCTGACAGCTTCGCCGAAGTGTTGGTTTGGCGCTTTGTCGAGGGCATGCTGATCCCCATAGTGTTTGCCACGAGCGTGGCTTACATCGGCGATCGCTGGAGCGGTGGCACGGTGACTGAAGTCACCAGCCTGTATGTGGCGGGTACCGTGCTGGGTGGGTTCGCCGGGCGGTTCGTCACCGGGGTGGTGACCGAGTACGTGGGCTGGCGCGAAGCGTTTGAGTGGCTGGCCGTGTTGAGCTTGATGGTCGGCGGTTTTATCCAGTTTCTGCTGCCCGCCAATCGCCCGCGGGCGAAGCTGGCCAAGGCGGCTTGGTCAGGTGTTTTACGCACGCCGCTGATGGCTGCGTATGCCGTAGGTTTTTGCGTGTTATTTTCACAGGTCGCCGCCTTCACCTACGCAGGTTTGTACCTTGGCCTACCGCCTTTCAACCTCGGGCCTGCGGCCTTGGGAGCGCTGTACACCGTATTTCTGTTGGCGCTGATCGTGATACCCATCGCCGGCCGCCTCAGCAAAGCCCGCCCACAGGCAGAACTGCTGAGCATCGCCGCGGTGCTGGGCGTTTGTGGTTCGGCCCTGACCCTGGTGCCTTCCCTGGGGTGCATCGTGGTAGGCCTGGCCTTCAGCTCCACCGGCGTGTTCCTCGCCCAAGCCGCTGCCAATGCCTTCATCACCGCCAACGCTGGCGACAGCAAAGCAAGAGCAGTGGGGGTCTACCTGACCTGTTACTACCTGGGCGGTAGCTGCGGAGCTATCGTGCCGGCGCTGATTTGGGAGCGCTGGGGCTGGGCCGGGTGTGTGGGGCTGATCATCGGTTTGCAACTGCTGAGCCTGTTGATCGCGTTGGTGGGCTGGAAGCCTGTCAAACCCAAACGGGTCAGTGCACAACGTTCTTGAATCTCAAATCCCAGGCATAAAAAAACCGGTCACCAGGGACCGGTTTCTATGCATCCTTCGCCAGATTTAGCCTGACGCAGGTGCCACTTTCAAGTGGAGCGGGTAGAGGGAATCGAACCCTCAACTAAAGCTTGGGAAGCTTTCGTTTTGCCACTAAACTATACCCGCTCAGAGCGGCTGACTTTGTACCAGATGTTCGCTGCAATTTGAAGTTTTTCTTTGAAAAATGTGTGGGTTGCGTGTGGCGAGGGCGCTTGTTCGCCGTCGCCAGTCTCCATTTCAAAGGGTAGCTGCATGCTGCGTCTGCCCCTGGTGATATCGCAGCCGGCTCACCTGTCGCTCTGGTTTCAAGAAGCCCACCACTGCCTCACGGCTATCCCGGCACGCCGCTTTGTGCTCCATATCCAGAAAGTGCCCCGTGGCCTGGATGGTGCTGAAGCTGCTCTTGGCCACATGCTGGCCAAACAGCCGGGCATCCTCGGCGCTGGTGTATTCATCCCATTCGCCATTCAAGAACAACACCGGAATGTCGATCTGTTTGGCCGCCCTGAGGTAGCACAGCCGATCGCTGTTGAGTACGTGGCTGATGTGAAAGTGCATCTGCCCATATTCGTGCTCGGCCAGGTTGCTGACGTGGCGGTAGTTGAAGCGCTTGAACAGCGACGGCAGATGCTTGCCGATGGTGCTGTTGACCAGGTGGCCGACGCGGTCGCGGTCGAGGTTGCCGAGGTAGTCGACACCGCGCTCAAGGTAATCGCGCATTGGTGCGTTGATCACTGGCGAGAATGAGCTGATCACGGCTTTTTCCACACGTCGAGGCCGGTGTGCAAGCGCGACCAGCGTGGCGGCACCGCCCCACGAAAAGGACAGCACATGCTCTGCGGCGAAGTGATCGAGCAGTTCCAGGAGAATCTGACCCTCAACTTCCTTTGTCAGCATCTGCTCATGGCGGTTATGGATTTTGGAACGGCCGGCGTAAGGCTGGTCGTACAAAACCACATTGAATTGCGGGTACAGGCTTTTCACGGTTTGAGCGAAGGACGCCGTGGTCGCCATGGAGCCATTGACCAGGACGATGGTCTTTTCAGCCGCGTCCGCGCGATAGAACTCCGTGTACACCCGATACTGACCCTGTATATCCAGCACAGCGATTTCTGGCCTCATGTCGTAAGACTCCTGGCAAGCGGGTAGTGCGCGCAGATCACTCTGCACGAGCTTTGTGACAGGTAGGCATACGCCTTGAAATGAGGGCCCATGTCGGTCCGATGACGGCTGGCCGGCGGGTATTGTTATGAAGGGCGGTTTGCCGGGATGGCCCGCAGATCAAGCGCGGGCGAGGCAAGGTGTTTCTTGGAGATTATAGGGCGACTCATCAGTCATGATGTGGCGCAAGCCCTGAGTCAAGCAGCACAACCGGCAGGCCGCAAGTTGAACGGCCGGATTTTTGCCGGCGCTGGCCGAACGGTCGTCAGACCTGTCGGATTTCGTCGTCGGTCAATGGCCGGTATTGGCCCGGCGCAAGGCTTGTATCCAGAGCCAAGGGGCCCATCCGCTCGCGATGCAGGCCGGTCACCTTATTGTCGAAATGGCCAAACATCCGCTTCACTTGGTGATAGCGGCCTTCGATGATGCTCAAGCGCGCCGTCCTTGGGCCCAGCAACTCAAGTTCGGCAGGTTGGGTGGTGAGATCTTCGAAAGCGAAATACACACCCTCGGCAAAAGTCACCGCGTACTGTGCACCGATGTCCTGCTCGGTTTCCACGCGGTAAACCTTGGGCAACTTGGTCTGTGGTTGCGTCAGGCGCCGCGACCACTGGCCATCGTTGGTAATCAGCATCAGGCCGGTGGTATTGAAATCCAGGCGACCGGCGATATGCAGCTCGGCCTTGTCTGGTACATCCAGCAAGTCCAGGACAGTGGGGTGTTGCGGGTCCGATGTGGCACTCACGCAGCCCTGGGGTTTGTGCAGCATGAAATAGCGCGCCGGTTTGCCTGCCTGCAGTACTTCACCGTCAACGCAGACATGGCTGAATTCGCGCACTGGATGATGAGGGTTGCTGATCTCGACACCATCGACGGTCACCCGGCGCCCCGCCAGCAGCAGGCGCACTTGCTGGCGATTGAACTGCGCCAGGTTGCTGAGGAAACGATCAACGCGCATTGCGGTTACGCAACTGTTCGTCCGCCTGGGCACAGCGCGGGCACAGGCAGGCTTTATTGCGCAGTTCATCGGGCAAGGCTTCAAGCACCGCCGGATCGATGGTGACGCTGTAGCACCAGCAGGGCTGGTCGGCGGTACGCGGATCGGCCAGGGTGCAGTCGTTACGAGCGCCGCAGGCAGGGCAAAGGGTGGGTGTGGTCATCGGTCGGTTCAGGCAGGAATCGGGCAGGGGCGCACAAGTCCTTGCACGATACAGCGCCGCTGAGTCCGGTTCCATCGCCACGTCCTGAAGGCGGGCACTCACTTCGTCTGAAACAGATGTTTCTACTTATGTCGCAGGCGCACCAGATTCGGTTTTTGATGTCAGATATTTCGTCATTCAGTGAAGGCTGAATGCCGCTTTCCAGCGTCGCTGGAGGAGCTCTTCCGCGGTCCAGGAGGCCGCCATGTATAGACGACTGCTGCTTATCGCTTTGCTCGGCCTGACCTTGTCAGCTTGTGTGCCCTACTACGATAGAGGCGCCACTTACTATCGCTCCGAAGTCTATACCGCACCGGCGCCCGCCTATTATTACGGCGGCCCGCGTTATTCTCCCTATGGGCGCAGTTATTACACCCCAGCGCCTCGCTACTATGCACCACAACCTCGCTATTATTCGGCGCCGCGTTATTACCAGCCGGCCCCGCGTTATTACCCAAGGGCGGGTTACCGACCTTACTCCAATCAAGGGTGGGGTAATCGCTGGGGCAACGGCGGGCATGGGCGTGGTTCCGATCACGGAGGTGGCCGCGGCGGTCATCGTTAAATATCTTGAAAAACAAGCGGCGCATCAAGCGCCGTTTTTTATAGGTACCGTATGTCCGTACTGTCAGATTTAACAGCTATCTTTGAGGCGATAGCTGTATTTCACTAGCGAAAAGCCCTGCGCTTTGCGTGGTGAAACTGAGCAGATGGAATCCCTATGTTCAAACGACTTATTTGCGTGCTCCTGCTGACGAGCTGCATCGTTGCATCGGCCAGAGCGGAGCAAGGCTGTCCTTACCCGGCGCAGGTCTTGTATGTCGACGGGCATTATCGCGTCGAGGACAAAGGTCTACGGTGGCAAAGCCCGAAGGTCAAGTATCGGGGCCTTATCGAAGGATTCATCGGCGCGGTCTTCATACCGGGTGAGCAAGAGCAGAGGGAAAACGGCTACATGGATAAGTGCATCTACCGCACCGGTTGGGACGGGGTTGTAGTGCTGAGACCCTACAAGGACAGTAAAATTATCAACATGTCATTGACCAGCACCTTGTATTGGGAACTGCGGCCCGGTGCGTTCAAACTGCCGGTATATACCTGCACGGACAGCCAGCCTGACAACTGCGCTTTCAACGTCAACGACAAGCGCACTGACCTGTCAGTAGTCAGATAAATCCGCCAGAGGATTCCTACCTTCCCATGCCTTGTTGAAATGCGCATGCACCACCGCTTCCGGAAGGGTATTGATATCCGGCCAATGCCAATGAGGTGCCTGGTCCTTGTCGATCAATCGTGCTCGAACACCTTCGGCGAACTCTGGATGACGGCAGCAATTGAGGCTCATGGTGTACTCCATCTGAAACACCTGTGCCAGGGATAGATGACGGGCACGCTGAATCTGCTCCCACACCAGGTGTGCCGTCAACGGGCAGCCTTCGCTAAGGGTTTTACCCGCGCGGGCCAAGAGCGGATCGCTGTGATCACGCAACAGGCTCAATGCACGCCAGGCACACCGTATATCACCCACATCCAGCCATTCGTCGATCAGCCCACGGCGCGGCAACCATTGCGCTTCGGGTTGGTGGCCGACCGCTTCCTGGGCAAGGGCCTTGAGCAAACTGTTGAGCTGCATTGCGGCCTGTTCCTGCCAGTTCAGTTGCAGCAAACCGTCAAGCAACTCGTCTTGCTGGTCATCACGCAGGAAGCGGTCAGCCAGACCCAGGTCCAGGGCGTCGCGGCCGTTGACATGAGCGCCGGTAAGGCCCAGGAACAAACCGAGCTTGCCCGGCAGGCGAGACAGAAACCAGCTGGCACCTACATCCGGGTACAACCCGATGCTGATCTCGGGCATGGCCAGGCGACTGCTCGGCGTAACAATACGTACCGAGGCACTTTGCAACAGACCCATACCACCGCCCAATACATAGCCGTGGCCCCAGCAAATCAGCGGCTTGGGGTAGGTATGCAAGCGGTAGTCGAGGCGATATTCGGCAGCAAAAAACTGCGCGGCCAGGGCGGGTACTTCGCCGGGTTGTTCACGGCACTCCTGAGCCAGGCTGCGCACTTCACCCCCAGCGCAAAAGGCTTTTGGCCCGTTGCCGCGCAACAACACACAGGCGATTTGCGGGTCGTTGGCCCAGGCATCCAGGCGTTCTGCCAACGCCAGAATCATGGGCAGGGAGAGGGCGTTGAGGGATTTTTGAGCGTCCAGGCTGGCGATGCCTATGCGCGCACCGCCGTTGCCGGCCAGTTCTTCGAAGTGCAGGTTCATTGTGACCTCAATCGAGAAGGTGAAGGATGAGTATGATCCCTTCGTGGGAAAGTGCCGGTGGTGTGTCAGATCAATTGACAAGCGGGGTCGGCTTTCCTAGGGTTCGCCTCATTCTTTTTTACAAGACAATTCAACTATGACCGATGGCGACCGTATCAAACTCGAACCCAGCTGGAAACACGCCTTGCGCGATGAGTTCGAGAAGTCCTACATGGCCCAGTTGCGCGAATTCCTGCGCCAGGAACATGCCGCCGGCAAAGAGATCTACCCGCCCGGTCCGTTGATTTTCAACGCTCTCAATTCAACGCCCCTGGACAAGGTCAAGGTCGTGATCCTCGGCCAGGACCCCTACCACGGTCCCGGCCAGGCCCATGGCCTGTGCTTTTCGGTACAACCGGGGGTGCCGGCGCCGCCGTCGCTGGTCAATATCTATAAAGAGCTCAAGCGCGACCTGAACATCGACATCCCCAACCACGGCTACCTGCAAAGCTGGGCCGACCAGGGCGTGCTGATGCTCAACACCACCATGACTGTAGAGCGGGCGAATGCCAATGCCCACGCGGGCAAGGGCTGGCAGTTCTTTACCGATCGGATTATCGAGGTGGTCAGTGAGCATCAGCCCCATCTGGTGTTTCTGCTGTGGGGCGCTCACGCCCAAAGCAAGCAGAAGCTGATCGATGCCACCAAGCATCTGGTGCTGACGTCGGTGCATCCGTCGCCGTTGTCGGCGTATCGCGGGTTTCTGGGCTGCGGGCATTTCAGCCGGGCCAACAAGTTTCTTGAGCAAAGCGGTGAGACACCGATTGATTGGGGGTTGCCGCCTGTCTGATACGTGTTAGGCGTGCTATGCCGTTTCACATCTGCAATTCGATGATTCGAAAGAATTTTATCGTTCTGGCCAGGCTGAACAAAACTGCAGGGGACGCAGCACCTGTTAGTTCTGACAGTATCCGCTTGGGGGCAAATTGCCTTAACTACTCTCCGTGATCTTTGGATGGGGTCAGTACCCTTTAGGTGGTCGAGGGCCTCAACCTGATAGTCGTCTAGGAGAGTCGATATGTCTGAGTACGATCCGCTTAACCCACCTTCCAGTCGTGGCACAAAAGCAGGTGTGCTGGTCCTGGATGCACCTGTTGCACCTGATGTATTAGACCTTGAGGCAGATGACCGCGGTTATAAAATACCGGTATTTTTTCAAAGCACAGGGCTGAGGGTTGAAGTGCCTACGTTGTGGCCCGGCAATAATGTACTTGATCCAGGGGATGTCACTCTTGTCCAGTGGTTCTTGGGGGACGAGATGTTTGATGAGAAGAGGCTGCAGGCGCCTTATGATGCTAGCGACCTGCCTGACGTTGACTCTCTGGTACCTCCCCATCTCATGGATGTACCCGGCCTGCATAGATTGCGCTACGAGGTCATATTAAGAGAATCAAGTGGTAACCCAGGGGAGCCTTCGTTTTCGACAATATTGGACAGTGACAAGGTCGGGCCAAATAACGGCTTGCGTGGTCCGCGTTTCCAGCTCCCGCAGGTCATCGAAGATGAAGGCGTAACGGATGAATATCTGGATAATCCCGCCAATCTGGACAGAGTGACAGCTACTATTGATTTGATATGGCCGGACATACGTTTGGGGGATGTGGTGGAGGCTTATTTAATACCACTGCCTTTTCTCAAGCCTTTGCGCAAACGTCCACGCCATTTGGACATCGTTGCCACCACCACCATTGTTCAAGCGCACAAGGATGGGGCTCGGCCCATCGAGGTGCATTTCCCGGGCGCCTTTCTTCGCGGCCTGGCCAATCGGGAGTACAACGCTCAGTACTTTTTGAAAGACCGCTCGGGGCGTGAGTCGGGCCCATCACGTACCGCTCCCCTGTTAATCAATCTGACGCCTACGCCCACCGACCTGCGTCCTGTTGAAATTCCGCAGTTGGATGATGGGCGTATAACCCTCAATGACGCCCGTGCTGAAGGCGGGGTATATATGAATATCCTCGAAGTATTCGGCTCAACAGAGGGGGATCGTCTCCTACCGTCATGGGATCTTATACCGCTGGACCCTATCGTTATTTCAGCTTTTCAGGTTTGGCCTATCAGGGTGCCGATTCCGTATTCGGTGTTGGCCAGCGGCGGTTACGAGTTCGTTTCCGGGGTTGTGAGGGCAGAATACCGTTGGCAGAGAGGCATTGCCCCCTCCAGGCCATCGACCACCCGCTTTGCTGCTGTGGATCTGACGGTTGCCGGGCCGGTGAGCCCGAATAACCCAGACCCTATCAACACATTGCTGGACGTGGTGACAGTGAAGGGGGTAGACGGTGACAACCAATTGACTATCAACGACGAGGGTAAACCGGTACGCGTGATTACCTCGTTGTATGACGCGCCCGATGTTGGTCAAACGTTGGAATTAATGGCGGGAAGCTTTCCCGGGCCCATCGCGACCTACACCGTACAAGCGGGGGATAGCGCTGGTCGGGAAATTGAGTGGTTGGTCGACTGGAACATCATTGAGTTTTTAGAGCCAGGTTGGGTTCCTTTCTTTTACGGGACCTTCAACGGGGTCAACCGGCAACGCGCGTCAGACACGCCGGTAATGGTCAATATCGTGCGGCTCGTCGGGCTAAAACCGCTTGAGTATGTAGGAGTCGAGTACGGACCCGGTCCTGATGCCGGGTTTATCGGCTGCCATCTACGACCTTGGGTAAACGGAGCCGGCGTTAAAATACCCGGGGATCCAACGCTGTTGGACGGCGGTGATGAGGTGATTTTGCACTGGGCCAGTTATGCGCACCCTAATGGTTTCGCCGGCGCTGTCATTCCTGAAACCATCAAGTCCTTCAGCCATACGCTGACGGCCCGAGAAGCCCGTGAGGGATATGTCTTTCAGGTTCCGTTTGACCCATACATCTTGCTTCCGGGGCTGATCAAGCCACCAGAAGGGCAAACCAACCCTCGGCATGGCTCTGCGGTTGCGCACTACCAGATCATCAAACCGGCAGGTGCAGGCATGGGGTATTCCGAGCGTAAGTTGGTGTTCATCACATTGATTCGGCCCAACTCACCGCCTTGTGTGTCGGACGATTAGGCGTAGTGGAGTAGGGTGCAATGCGCTTGTAATGGAGGAGGTGCTCGTGGTTGCGAGCATCACAGTCGAGCCGCAAGGGATACTGTCAAGTTTGACAGTTACGCGTTAAAGGGAAATGCCATTAAATGAATGAGACGCCAGCAGGTTTGCTAATTCAGACCTCTGCAGGGTCGGTATACGTTTAGAAAATGACACCCGGGTGTTTAGTCTTACCGTCGTTTTATGCCCGGACAGATACTTATTCTTTTGAGGAGTTTGAATCATGTCCAACACATCCAGTAAACCTGTTAGTCACGACCCTGTAGGCCCCATGGAAGAGTGGGAAGAACCCGTTCCCGATCCCACATATTTACCTGCTCCGACGATCCCTGGTTTATTGCCGGCCATTGCTGGCGACAACCACCGGAATGTGGTGCCAAGGGCGCTTCAATTGAGCGGGCTCACTCTAGCGGTTGACCTGTGGGACCGTACCGGCTTTTTTAATGCGTTCGATATACTCACCGTCTATGTGGATGGCCGGCCGGTATTCATTGATACCTACGGTGCTGCTGATGTTTTACCTGATCCGGTAATTGTGAATTTGGGCCCCAAGTCGGCCTTGCAAACCAACGGTGTCAAAGACATTAGTGTTCATGTGCTCAACCTCAGCGACAATGACGTTAATTACAACATCAATCGGGTTTACGTCGATGCGCAGGACCCTAACTATGGCACTCAACCTTCGAGGGTCCTGGTAGAAGATTACGGCACCGAACTGACCCCAGCCTTTCTCGTGGGTAAACCTGGTTTGGAGTTCACCATTCCCACGCCGGCAGACCGGCGTGGCGGTGATAAATATCGAGTATTTGTGGGAAGCAATATCGTTGCGATCGAGGATGACGTGCCATTGACAGGCGACATTACTGGTCATATTCCAACTGCAACGATTCTTGAGCGGTCAGGTTCGATAGACGTGAGATATAACCTGACTGATCGGTCTGGCAACACGACTACGTTGTCTATTCCAAACTACGTACAAGTGAGTCTGAACGAAGCGCCCGTGTTTGGTCCCGTCCGTGTGTTGGAAGCGCCATTGGTTGATAAAGCAGAGGCCCGTAACAGCGCAACGGTGCGGTTGGAAAGCCTGACCGGCCATTTGCAGAACGACACCCTGGTCGTGTTATGGGGGACTATGGAGATCCATCGTCAATCTGTTGGCATGCCCGTTTTCCCAATTGACATCCCTGCACCTTTTGCAGCTATTGCGGCAGGCGGGAATTTCTATACGGCGGATATCAGAGTCATGATTGAGCGCCAAAGCAGCCCCACTTACAACGCAGCTGTGGTGCAAGTGGATGTCGACCTGCGTGAGCCCGGTGGGCAAAACCCTGGTGAAGGCCCTGTAGACACAAACTTGGCACAGCCCGTTCTGCTCGGTGGGGGCCCCGACCCCAAACCCGATAACCGTCTCTCCGAGAAAGATCGCAACTTCGATGCTACCGTCACTTTCACCCTACCACCGGGGCTGGAAGCGGGTGATTTCATTGACTATGTCTATGGGGGGGATGTCGTTGGGACTTACCCGGTAACCGGGGCGGAAGCGCCCGATTTTTCGGTGCCTTTTACCGTGCCGTGGGCCACTATCGATGTCAAGGGCAACGGCACCATTGAAACCCACTGCGTTATTCGGGATGCCATCAACTATAAGCATTCTCCGAATCAAGATGTTGTCGTGGATATCTTCAACATCGGTAGCTTGACACCTGTGACCTTTGAAAATGCCACGGTTATTACAGGCAACCCGAACTTCACCTATGCCATTAACTGTGCTCGGCAGCCTTGGCTAGGTGTGCCTGTCAAGATTCTGGATCCCGGGCTCCTCTTGGTTGGCGACATAGTGATCATCGAGGCTGTCAGATACGCGTTCAACGCTCCTGGCGATCCTGTCGGTGCGCCCATAGAGACCGCTGAATTCGAACTCAACAGTCAACACGTCAATCTTGGCTTGACCGTCCCGCTGGATTTGAAGGTCTGGCTTCAAGACGTCACAGGCAATAATGGCCGAGGCATCGTCGGTGTGCGTTGGAGGCTCCTGCGCCCCTCCACGGGAGACCGGGGCAGGTCCGACGAGGTCAAGGCAGCCTGGGATCTGGTTGGTTCGGGAGGCAACATTCCTGGCTATTGTGTTCCGGGTGCGTCGCGCGTCAAAGGTACGCTTTGATTGATTGTCGGGGCCCCACCCTCTCGCTTGAGAGGGTGGGGTTTTTTATTAAGTTTGTATCTTAAGGAAAGTCCTACGCTCTTTGGGAACTCACGTTATTAGTCTCTGCACCGTGGAAAACGGAAACCTCTTCGATACGGGTTCCGGGTTCGAACTGGTACTTAATTCTGAGGCTACACAACATGATTTCTCCTACTTCCCAGCGTTTTCGTTATTCGCGTTTATCATCGATCATCAAGCTCGTAGCCGCCGCACCGTTATGCCTGTTGAGTCAACAGGCAATGTCGACGATTGTGGTGGACGGAACGGTGGGCAGCGGCAAATATGACGTCCGCCCGGGGTCCGCAGCCAGCGACTATCTGGCCCAAAAAGGTGCGACGCTTACTGTTCACAAGAACGCCAGCGTTAAAGAAATACGTGCGACGAGCGGGTCGACCTTGACGTTGACAGGAGCCAACGTGAGTTCTGTCCATGCCTCCCAGGCGGCCATTGCGCTCAGCAATTCAAGCGCCACTATTTCCGACGCGCGCATTACCAGCCACACCAGTGGCGGCTTGAACGTGGCTCGACAGGTGGGCACGACCACGGGGTCCTACGCACAAGTCGACAATAGTGAAATCACTGGAGCGACCTATGGGGCCAACGTCACGTCCCATAGCCTTCTGGAGTTGAACAACTCTGTGCTGGTGGGCCAACGCCAGCAAGGGTTGAGGCTCCTGGGAGGGGCCGCAATCGCCACGGGCAGCGAAATTACCGGTGGTACCACGGGCGTTGTGATGTCCCTTGAAAGTGCAACTGCCCTTGAGTCGCCTCATCTGATACTCGACGGCTCGCGTGTGACGGGCCTCGATGGCCCCGCGATTAATGTGCGGGGGCCGATCACGGCTGAAATCGACGTGACCAATGGTTCGTCCCTGCAGGGTCAGAACGGTAACATGCTCGAGCTGACCCAGGGCGGCTCGGCCAACATGCGCGTGCGCTTCAGCGAGTTGGCTGGCAATATTCAGGTGGGTGCCGACAGCGCGTTGGACCTTAACCTGGACCACGCAATTCTGACGGGTGATGTCATCAACAACGGCGGCAGTGCCAGTGTTGGTCTGAACAATGGCTCGGTGCTTACCGGCCGCCTGGAGAATGTCGACAAGCTGGCGGTCAACACTGATGCTACCTGGGTGATGGTCGACAACCAGCACGTGGGCGACTTGTCCCTGAGTGACGGTAACGTCAAGTTTGGCGAAACCGGCACGTTCTACCAATTGGACGTGGACAATCTGTCGGGCAATGGCACGTTCGTCATGAGCGCGGATTTCGCTACCTTGACCGGCGATTTCCTGAATGTCACCGGCACTTCTTCGGGCGACCATAAACTGCTGATCGCCAGCAGCGGCGCCGATCCGTTGTCAGAAGATCGCCTGCACGTGGTGCACACCGAAGACGGTGGCGCCAAGTTCAGCCTGGCCGGTGATCGGGTGGACGTAGGTACATACTCCTATAGCCTGATCAATGACAACGAAGGCAAAGATTGGCTGTTGGACCCCGGCAGCAAGGTGATCAGCCCGAGCACCAACTCCGTGCTGGCACTGGCCAACGCAGCGCCGAGTGTGTTGTACGGTGAAATGACCAACCTGCGTACCCGCATGGGTGAGCTGCGTCATAGCGACGGGCAATCGACCGGATTGTGGAACCGTGTCTATGGCAACAAATTTGAAGTGAACAACAGCGATAAAGGCATGCAGTACAACCAGACCCAGCGTGGTTTCACCCTGGGTGCCGACGTGCCGTTGACCGGCGGCGATGGCCAATGGCTGGCGGGCTTCATGGCGGGTCACAGCACCTCGGACCTGGACCTGAGCCGCGGCAGCAAGGCTAACGTCGACAGCTACTACCTGGGCGGTTATGCCACCTGGATGGACGCGGAAAGTGGTCTTTACTTCGATGGTGTGCTCAAGTTCAACCGCTTGCACAACGAGTCCAACGTGGCCATGAGCGACGGCAAGAAAGCCAAGGGTAACTACACGCAAAACGCGGTCACGGCTTCTGCTGAAGTGGGGCGTAATATCAAGCTGGATGACGGTTACTTCGTCGAGCCTTACGGCCAGCTGGCCACGGCGATTATCCAGCGCCAGAGCTACGAGCTGGACAACGGCCTGCAAGCCGAAGGCGCACGTACGGCCTCGGTGGTGGGTAAGCTGGGTGTGACCGCCGGGCGTGATATCCAGTTGGACAGCGGCGGCGTGTTGCAGCCGTACCTGCGTACGGCGGTGGCCCACGAGTTCAACCAGAGCAACAAGGTGTCCGTCAACGGCAACAGCTTCAACAACGACCTGTCGGGTTCGCGGGTTGAAATGGCGGCCGGTGTCGCCATGGCAGTGTCGAAGAACTGGAAGGTGCATGCCGATGTGGAACGTAGCATGGGCAAGAGCATTGACCAGCCTTGGGGCGTGAACGTGGGGTTGCGTTACGACTTTTAAGGATGTGAACGTCTCACGTGTAACCCAATAAAAAGCCCCGGTTCGCAAGATCCGGGGCTTTTTATTGAGTTCACACCGGGGGCGAGCTAAAACACCACTAAGGACACGGAATCGCCGCCAATATTGGCCACATACCCGTGGGAACCGTCTGGAGCTACCACGACTCCACGGGGCTTGTTGAAGCCAGCATACGAGCCAATCATCTGCCTTGCGCGCGTATCAATAATCCCCAGCAGGTTTGCGTCAGTTTGCGACACGTAGGCAAGGTCGCGCTGACGTTCGAATGCAATGTCGAATGGCCCTTGCAACCCCGTCAGTGTCCGGCTGATGCGCTGGGTAGCGGTGTCGCCGATACTGACGATGCCGCCTGCTCGGCCTGAGATGTATACCTGTGAGCCACGAGGGGCGTGGGCGATGGTAACAGGTGATGAGCGGGTATCTGCGCTGTTGATCAACGTGTTGCTGCGCAAGTCGACGATGGACCAGTCGTAGAATGTGGCAACGTGTGCGCGGTTGTTATCGGGACTAAGAGTGACATCAATGGGGGCACGCACAGGGATTGACGCCAGGCGTTGGCGGGTGGCGGTATTTATTATCACCAGTTGTGACGCCCCGTTATCAGCCACGTACAGGCGTGAGCCGTTGGTGTTGAGGGCGATACCATTGACATTGGTGAACCCGGTCAATGTGTCGATCAGCGAGTAGTCCTGAGTGCTGTAGATGCGAATAGGGGTGTTGGTCGAACTGCTATTGTCGGTCACGTACAGGTGATTGGCCGTTGGATGAACGGCCATGCGCAGGGGCGAGCCGGGCACATCGAAGTGGTCGAGGACGCGGTTACGCAGGGTGTCGATCACCCAGATCGACGGGTTGCCAACAATACAAGCTACATAGAGTCGTGTGCCGTCAGGGCTGAGTGCCAAGGCGTTCGGCGAATTGCCCACCGGGATGGTTGCAAAAATGCCGGCGGTGTTGGTGATTCGGTAGTTGACGGTACGCAAGGCGACAGCAAAATCTTTATGCACGCTGCCGTTGAGTGATACCCGCACCTTAATGCTCAGGGCGCTCTGGTTGGGTAGCGAGCGCAGGTAATCGGCTGGTAAGTCAACCTCTACACGTTTGGCATTGAATTGCGCTGGCGTCAGCGGCGTGCCATTGCGCAACGCAAGATTGGCTGCGCCCTTGATATCGATCCACACGGGGTCCCCAACGTTCATGAACGGCCATTCATTTATCACGACGCTATGCGCTGCGTTGGCGTTAATGATGCTGCCCGATGCCTGGGGCACGCTGACCAGGTCCAGGGTTTGCTCTGCGAGCGAGTCGATGGTCAAGGTCAAAACTTGGGAGAGGGTGGTGGCATTGGCTCGTATCACGTCATAAGACAGCTCGGCGGTTCGGCCGAGGTTTGCGCCAATCACGCGATTATCGAGTATGAAGTCGACGTAACCTCGCACAGGGTCGCCAGGCCGCGGTTTGATCTGCGGCGTTCCCAGGCCGTATGTCCCAATGAATTTCGGATGGATATCATCGCTGGCCAGCATGGGGCTGTAGCTCACCCGAAAAGTGAACACCGGCCAGGCAGGGGGTAGCACATGCAGTGGGTTGAGTCGTGCGGTCGTCGGGCTGGTGATCGTGCTTTCCAGAATCCATGGCACGGGCAGTTGCAGCGCACTGCCGACACGCATGAGCAGCGCTTGGGAGTAGCGGGTGCGTTGGCCGGCTTTTTCCACCCGGTAGTAAATACGCGCCGAGCCGGTGAGGTTGGCCACGACAAATACTCGGGCAATGACAAACCGCAAGTCCTGGCCGACCCATGGCGGGGTGATCTGAAATGAATCAGGGGGTGGGCTACCGCCCATGGCACTGCCTTCCACATACAAGGTGACTGTGGCGCCTTCGATGAACGAGGCATGCGCGCGCACTAACACGTTGGCGTTGCCTCGGGAAACCTCGGGGTCGAAGGTGAAACCAGGGGCCGGTGCTTCCCGAACTTCAGGCCTGGGCAGTGCGTCCTGGGGAGCACCGATGTCGAGCGTCAGTATGTCGGACGGCGGGCGATCTCCCGCCTTATTGATGTAGTAGTAGAACATCAGGTGGCCACCGTCTAGTTGTCGGATATCACCGTTAACTCCGTTGGGCAGCTCAAAGACCACATTGCCCAGTCCGGCCTCCAGCACGTGTTCCTGGTAAAAGAGATGGCCGTTGGCGTATGTACCTTGTGCTACCAGTGTGACTCGGTCATGGGGTTTTTGGCCGATGTATGTGGTTATTGTGACGGTCACCGGGTCAGTCAGTGGGTGCAGGACGCCGCCGCTGGCGGCCGGTACTTGGGGAGCGGCGAGGCTGGATTGCTCAGGCGTACCGGTCACCTGGACAAAGGCGTTATCCGAGGGCAGGTTCGCCTGGTCTGGGCGAATTCGCTCATAGCTCAATTGAATCAATGCACCGATAAGCACGCGTACATCCGCGTTGGGCCATGGGACATCGGTGAAAGGTACAGTGGTCGATGGGAGGCTGGCGTTGTAGGTCTGTTCGACGTCACCACCGCCCAGTGAACGCCCACGAATGGTCAGCCGGATACCATCGCCCGGCGCCCAACCTTTACCGGCAATGGCGACCCTCAAGGTCGCGTCTTTGCCTGCCAACCTGTCCGCATCCAGCGTACCGGCGGGGGCCTCGACGATCTGCGCGGGGTCCAGCAACCGCTCATCTGGATTGAGCCGTACTTCGAGTATTTGCTCGGCAGACCGACCGGGGGAGTAGTTGCCCACTTCATCGATGACATCGTAGGAGCAGGCATGGAAGCCACTGCCGATTTTCAACCAAGTGGCGTAGTACACGGTGAGTGTGATCGGGTTGCGAGTACTGGCCTCGTTTTCGGTGACTGGGTACTCGATGATCTGCCCACCGATACTCAGACGGATGCGGTCGCGCGCCGCACGGTAGGTTGCAACTGGCCGGTTGAGATCCCCTGGATAGAAGCCAATGCGTATCGCCACTCCACGTCCGGCGGCCGCCGAATCGATAAAGGTTAATGCCGGTTGTGGCCGTGGCAACTGTTCATTGACCCAGGGCGGGCTGGTAATCGGCTCGCGATCGGCGGGCGATACCGTGTCGACCTTGAGGATCAGGCGATGGGTTTCTTCTTTGCGGTGATCAAGGTGGGTGACCCGGAAAAACACGGGCCCCACCGTACCGTCTGGTAGGCGGGACGCGGATATGTGCAGGGGGATTGGTTTTTCCTCGCGCGCTTCCTGCTCGGTAACGGTGTGGAAGTCGACCGGGACCAGCAGATCGGTGCAGAACAACTCAATGAAATCACCTTCAAGCTGGCCTGCATAGGCGCGCAAGATGCAAATCAAGCCCGCGCTACCGTGGCCCTCCAGTAACTGTTGGTACACGCCACCGGAGAACCCCACCACCGGCGTCGTCAAACCGGGAATGTAAGGTGCTAGCTGCGAGACAGGGGGGGGAGCGCTCAGGGCTGGTTCCATGATCGAGACCTCGTAGTAGGACGCGGCACCGCGACGGGAGGGAGCATCAGGGATTGAACGCAAGCTGGAGGACGAATGACTAGCTGTGAGAATTGACAGTGCCGACGAATGGTATGGCCGCTGAGGCCCTGCCTGAACGGTTGCCCCCAAACTTGCGTCGAGCAGATATATTCGCGCTTTCCTACAAGTCGATGCGGTCGCTGTGGGTGACTCCGCTGACGGGCTGGCTGCAAGCAGTGAAAATGCGAATAAGCGCTGATAAGTAGCGAATAAAGCGCAAACAGGTTTATCGGATACATAAACCTGTTTGCGTTACTTCTGACTAAAATTGCACTGAATGTCAAAGTTGAACGATAAACACCGTATTGGCAGTGTAGTTGCTGACTAACGCATATGACCCATCGGGGGCAATAGCGATGCTTCTGGGATAGACGAACCCCGTCAGGGTTCTGATGACCTCCTCTTTGTCGATGTCAATGATTGCCACTGAGTTGGAGGTCTGCATCGTTACATAAGCCAGCCGGCGGGTGGGATGAAAGGCTATACCGAATGCGCTGGTTAGGTTGGGTATGGTGTTGCTGATTAAGTTGGTGCGTGTGTCGACGATTTTCACGCTGGCCGCACTTTGATCTGTAACATAGATTTTTTGCGCATAAGGGCTGTATGCCAGTCGCCAGGCATAACTGAAACCTGCAAGTGTCGACAACTGAGTATTGGTAGCGGTGTCGATAATACCCATTGCACTCAACCCTGCGCAGTAAAGGCGTGTGCCCTGTGGCGCCAGCGCCAAGTCTACGGGGTAATAGGCGGAGCCTGTGTAAATTAGAGTGTCGTTTGATGTGTCAATAACGTGAAGTCGGGCGTAGTAATAGGCACCATAGTAAAGGCGTGAGCCGTCCAGGTTGAAAGTTAAGGCGCCATATCCATAAACGTGAAGGCCCGTAATCTTGTTGCTGATTGTATTGTCGCTGGTATCGATTACTTGAATTTCGCCAGAGGTGTATCCACTGACATACAGTCGTGACCCATCCGGATGAAGCGCCAATCCATTTGTGTAAGTGTTAGCAGGCATAATAATCGTATCCGAAAGACGGAACGTCGTCAGATCAATCACGGATACCGTGGCGCTATTGTAGTTGGCAACGTAAGCCACGGTCCCCTCTGCATTAATGACGATGCGATCCGGGCCGCCGCCTACGTTGATGCTGTCTACAACACCCGGCTGCTTCCTGACTCTATAACGTGCAGGCACCAACGGTTGCGCTGTCGCCCGCCCGCCGCCATCCAGCGACACATACGGCTGGAAGTCCACCGGGCTGCCGTCGCTGAGTCTTCTCAGGTAACTGGCCGGAATCGGCGTCAGGATGCGCTTGGCGGCAAACTCTTCGGACGTCAGTGGGGTGCCGTTGCGCAGCACTTCATTCGCCGTGCCCTCGGCCTCAATCCACACCGATTGAGGGCTCTCAGGGTCGTAGCGCAAAAACGGCCAGGCATCAATCCGAACATCATGTGCCTTGGTGACGTCAATCACCCCACTATTGGCCTCGGCCTGGGGCACGCTCACCAAGTCCCAGTCCTGCTCCGGCAGCGCCTGGATCTCAAGGGTGAGTTCCTCGGATGCTTCAGTTTTGTGATCGCGGATCACCTCGTAGAGCACCCGGCAACTTTGCCCCATGTTGGCACCCACGAATGGGTTGGCTACGGTGAAATCGACGTAGTCTTCACCGGGGGCGGGGATGCCGGGTTTGATGGCGATATCCGGTGTACCGAGCCCCGGTTTGCCGATGATATGCACCTTGATGTCATCGCTTGCCAGCCTCGGGCTGTAACGTACGCGCACGGTCACTACTTCCGCACGCGGTGGCAGCACATGCACAGGGTTCAGGCGGCTCAGGGTTGGCGTGATCGGCGTGCTTTCGAGCACCTCGGGCACGGGCAGATTGAGGGCCACGCCGACGCGGATCGTCAGGGCTTCGGAAAGCATGTCTCGCTGCCCTGGTTTCACTACGATGTAGGACAGCTTTTGGGTGCCATTGAGGTTAGGGGTGACGAAGAACCGAGGTACCGAGAGGGGCAAGTCTTGACCGATCCAGTTTGCGTCGATCTCGAATTCCATTGGCGGGGCGCTGCCGCCTGGGGCGCTGCCTTCGGTGTGCAGCCACACCGTGGAGCCCAAGGTGAAAGCGGTATGGTGTTTGATGATAACTCTCAGATTACCGGGGTTCTTGTCCGGATCGAACAAATAGTCCGGCGGCCCTGCCTGGGGTGTGGTGGGGGCTGGCAGGATGGCTCGCAGGTTGCCCACATACAGGTCCAGGCGACGTGACAGTGGCCCGCCGTTGACGTTGTAGTACATCGAGAGCGAGCCGCCGTCCAACCGGGCGATATCGCCATTGGGCCCGTTGGGCAGGTCAATTTCGATCTCACCCTGGCCGACGCGCGCCGGCTCCTCGTGATAGTATGAACGGCCATTGGCGGCGGTGCCATTGAGCATCAGGAGGACGCGGCCGTTGGCGGGGTAGCCGGTGAGAGCCCTGATTCTCACCCTCACTGGGTCGGTGGTTGCGGGCAGGTTTCCGCCTACGCTATCGAGCACGAAGGGGGCCGCCAGGCCGGCCTCGACGGGCGTACCGGTGATATCCACCAACCTGTCGAAGGAGTTGCGAGGTAATGCGTTGAAGCGAAGCCGTTGATAGGTCAATTGAATACGCCCATCGATCAACGGCACGATATCGGCGTAGGGCCAGTGGATGCGCTGGGGGCGAGTGGTGGAGTCAATAGGGTGGTCGTAAGAGTTGGTAATCAGCTGGCCGCCTGCAGTGCGTCCGGAGATTTTCAAGCGTAGTACGTCGCGGGGTTCATAGCCCAGGCGGTTCACTTCAACCACGATGGTTGCATCGGCGCCTTTAAGTTTATCCGCGTCGAGCAGATCGTTTTCGTCTGGCCGCTCTTCGGATTCTTCGATGTAAGGCGCCGGTAAAAGCGGTTCTGCACCAGTGTTGCGCCGTACCTCGATGACTTGAGGTGGGGAAAATCCTTGGGAGTGGTTGCCGACCTCGTCCACCACTTCGTATTCGCACACCTGCACGCCGTCACCCACCTCATCCCACGTACCGGTGTTGACGTTGATGATGATCGGGGCTTCGCCTCCCGCCTCGAACTCAGTCACTAGGTGTTTGACAACGACCCCCCCGAGGCTCAGGCGAATTTCATCACGCACCTTGCGATGATTGACCCTGGGCAGGTTTGTGTTCACCGGGTAATAGCCGATGGATACGGGTATGGGGTTTATGGAATTTTCCGGTGTGACGCCGAAGTCGATTACATCCTGAGGAAATACGGGCTTGGGCAGGTTCTCGTTTTGCGTGGTACTGGCTACAGGGTTACGACCACCTGGGATCTCGATATCGACCTTGATATTGAAGAGTCTGGTTTGGTCGCTGCCTCCACCGAAGCGGGTTACAAAGGCCTGTAGCGTGTTGCCGGCCTCACGGATAAAGCGTTCGCTGGCCACATGCAAGACAATTTGCTGGCCCAGGCGGGCCTCCTCATCCGTGACGGTATGAAAGTCAACGCGAACACCGTTTAACTTCAGCTCGATGAAGTCACTGCCAGCCTGGTTAAGATAAGACGGTAGGATACAGATTACGCCTTTGTAACTGACCTCCAGCGCCGCCCGGTTAAAGCCACCATTGAAGCCGGAGACCGGATTGCTCAGGGTGGGCAGGTACAGGGGTAAGTCTACGAAGGGAGTATTGCGAAAGGACTGTGACGTCAAGATGGCGTCGTCGGGTTGGGCGATGGTGAAGCCTTCAGGGCGCAAAGAGGTGGGCTGAACGGAAATGGGTGAGCAATCGGGGTGCTGGGTATCCTGGTCGATAGTCATGAAGAAGGTCCTGTCAGAGCCGTTGAGGGGGGCGCCCGAACTGGTTGGGCTGAGCATCACTCGGTTGATTCAACGCTGTGATCAGGGAGATGGATAGCTGTGAGAATTGACAGTGCCGACGAATGGTAGGGGCCTGGGGCGACCCAAGCCAAAGCAAGATCAGTACTGCCGATTCCAATGCCTGAATAACGGCTCCGCCAGAAACAACACAAACAATAAACGCATCACCTGCATCGCTGTCACCAACGGTACCGACAATTGCAGGGTCTCTGCCGTCAGGCTCATCTCGGCAATGCCGCCAGGCATCATGCCCAACGTCAGTGAGCGCAGATCCAGGTGGGTCAGCGCACTCAACCCTACCGCTGCCAACGTGGCGAGCGCCATGGTCAAGGCCGTGCCAATCAAGGTGCGGCCCATGAACGCCGGTGCGCTGCGGAAGAACTGCCGATTGAAGTGGCAGCCCAAACCGCTGCCGATCAGCCATTGGCCGATCTGGCTGCCGCCGTCGGGCAGGCCAATGTGTAAATCCCAGGTCACGCTGGCGATGGCACTCACCAGCAATGGCCCGAACAACCAGGGATTGGGTTGGCGCAAACGCTGCCAGCTCCAGGCCACCAGCGCACCTACCGGGAACAGCAGGGCCAGCCACGTCCAGTCCACAGGTGCCGGGTGAAACTGCGGTGCACCGCCGCCCAGCAAATACTTGAAGATCGCCGGCACACACAACACCACCCCCAGCACACGCAGGCTTTGCCCTGCCGCCACCCGGCTGAGTACCGCACCATTGCGGGCGCCCAGGTTGACCATCTCCCCGGAGCCGCCCGGCATACTGGAGAAAAACGCCGTGGCGCGGTCTTCACCGCTGCGGCGCATCAGCCACACCCCCACCACGCTCGACAAACTGGTGACCAGCGCCCCGAAGAAGATCAGGCCGAAGTGGCTCATCACCTGTTCGATCACCACGGGCGTGAAGTGCAGGCCGATGCCGATGCCCACCACCCATTGGCCGCACTTGCGCCCGCCGGGAATCTCCGCCAATTGCCAGGGCGTGAGGCAGCGAACCAGGATGATCGCCAGCAACGCGCCGACCATATACGGCAAAGGCCAGCCGACGAGGCTGGCCAGGTAACCGCCGGCCAGGCCGACCAGCGGTGTTCCCCACCAATGTTTGAAGGTGACTTCAGACATCGGCTACGGCACGGCGCTGCAAGGAGCGCTTGCGCCAGATACGCAGCAATGGCACGAGCAGCATGATGGCGGTCAGTACCCATACACCGAAGGTGATCGGGCTGGACCACAGGATCTCCAGCGCGCCATTGGAAATCGACAATGCGCGACGCAGGTTCTGCTCCATCAGACCACCGAGGATAAAGCCCAGCAGCAACGGCGACAGTGGGAAGTCAAGCTTGCGCAGGATGTAGCCGAAGATGCCGATGGCGATCATCAGGAACAGATCGAAGGTGGTGGCATGGACGGCGTACACGCCAATCGCGGTGATGATAGCGATCACCGGTACCAGCGCCCAGTTCGGCACGGCAAGGATGCGCGTGAAGATACGGATCATCGGGATGTTGAGGACCACCAGCATGATGTTGGCAATAAACAACGAGGCGATCAGGCCCCAGACGATATCAGGTTGCTGTTGAAACAGCAGCGGACCGGGGGTGATGTTGTACAGCGACAGCGCGCCGATCATCACGGCCGTGGTACCCGAGCCGGGAACGCCGAGGGTCAGCATCGGCACCATGGCGCCGCAGACCGAAGCGCCGATGGCGGTTTCCGGTGCGGCCAGGCCGCGCATGTCGCCTTGGCCGAATTTGCCGCTGGCGCCGGCGATACGTTTTTCGGTCATGTAGGCCACGGCCGAGGCCATGGTCGCGCCGGCACCGGGCAACACGCCGATGATAAAGCCCGACACCCCGCAACGCAGGTTCACGGTCAACACCGACAAGGCTTCCTTGACGTTAAACATCATGCGCCCGGTGGCTTTCACCGCTTCCTGGCCGCGGTGAGTTTTCTCCAGCAGCAGCAGGATTTCACTGATGGAGAACAGGCCCAGCACTAGCACCACGAACTGGATGCCGTCGGTCAGGTGAATATTGTCGCCGGTAAAGCGGTACACACCACTGTTGGCGTCGATGCCCACGCAGGCAAGGAACAGGCCGATCAGCGCCGACACAAAGGTTTTCAGTGGTTTGTCACCGGCCATGCCGCCCAGGCAGACAATCGCAAATACCATCAACACGAAGTATTCCGCCGGCCCAAAGGCAATTGCCCATTTGGCCAGCAGCGGGGCGAACAGCACCATGCCGCAGGTGGCGATAAAAGCACCAATGAACGAGCTCCAGGCAGACAGCGACAGCGCCACGCCGGCCATACCTTTACGAGCCATCGGGTAGCCGTCGAGGGTGGTCATCACGGTGGAGGCTTCGCCCGGGATATTAAGCAGGATCGAGCTGATCCGGCCGCCGTATTCACAACCCAGGTACACGGCTGCCAGCAGGATCAGCGCTGACTCGGGCGGCAGGCCCAGGGCAAACGCGATGGGGATCAACAGTGCCACACCGTTGATCGGTCCCAGGCCCGGCAGCAGGCCGACCACGGTGCCGATCAGGGTGCCGCACAATGCGGTCACCAAGTTGTAGGGGCTCAGCGCGACGCCGAAACCCTGGCCCAAATAGCCAAAAGTATCCATATCAGTTCTCCAGAACGTCGAGCAGACCGAGGGGCAGTGGCACATCCATAGTTTTATCGAACAACAGATAAAGACCGATGCTCATCAAGGTGATGATGACCACGCTGTGCAACCAGCGGCCGCCATACAGCCGCGCCATCGGAATACCGATCAGCATGCTGCTGAGAATGAAACCCAGGGATTCGAAAGTGCTGGCAAACACCAGCAACAAGGCCACGCAGATCCCGATTTTGATCAGGGTCGGGCGGTCCAACGCTGGCTCATCGTCGGTGTGCTTGGTCGGTTGCGGACGAATCAGCATGTAGATCAGCGCCAGGCCCATCAGCCCAATCAGCAGCAGGGGGAAAGCCCGAGGCCCTACCGGTTCGTAGGAAAAGGCCGCCTGATACGGCCAGGCCATCAATGCCAGGCCGATACAGGCCAATAACATCACGGCAGCGAAAATGCGTTGAAAGAGCATGGAAAACTCCTGGGCCACGCCCTCGATGCGTGAAGGCGTGGCCGCGCGAACAGGTAGGCAATTACTGGATCAGGCCGAACTCTTTGGCCAATACTTTGTAGTCGGCCACCTGTTTCTTCACGTAGGTGTCCAGCTCCTGGCCGGTCATGGCGAACGGGAACAGCTCGCGTTGGTCACGCAGCTTGGCGAAGTCCTCGGATGCCAGCAGTTTGTCGAACGCGTCTTTCCACCAGGCATAGTCGGCATCGCTGACTTTTGGCCCAAGGTAGAAACCGCGTACCACCGGCCAGACGATGTCGTAGCCTTGCTCCTTGGCCGTCGGAATATCTTTCATTTCCGGCTCGTCCAGGCGCTTTTCAGCGAACACGGCCAGTAGGCGCATATCGCCGCTTTGGATGTGTGGCATGGAGTCGGAAATGTCGGTACTGCCTACCTGGATATGGCCGCCCAGCAGCGCCGTGGCGATTTCGCCGCCACCTTCGAGCGCCACATAACGCAGGTCACGCGGGTTGATGCCGGCGGCCTTGGCGATCAGTGCGGTTTGCATCCAGTCCTGGCTGCCGACGGTGCCACCGGAACCAATCACCACCTTGCTCGGATCTTTCTTCAACGCCTGGACCAGATCGTCGAGGGTCTTGTAGGGCGAGTCGCTTTTCACCGCGATGGCGCCGTAGCTGGTGCCCACCGCCGCCAGCCAGCGCACGTTGGTTTCGTCGAAGCGACCGAACTTGCCTTGGGCCAGGTTCAACAGCGAACCACTGGACCAGGCCACCAGCGTGCCGGCATCCGCAGGGCGCTGGGCCACTACCGCGTTGTAGGCTACCGCGCCCACGCCGCCGGGCATGTAGGTCACGCGCATCGGCTTGCTCAGCAGCTTCTGGTTGACCAACGCGCTTTGCGCCAGCTTGCAGGTCAGGTCGAAACCGCCGCCAGGTGAGGCCGGGGCGATACATTCCGGGCGCTTGGGCTCGTCGGCGGCCAGCAACTGGCCGGCGAACAACATGCAGCCGGCGGCGAGGGCAAATTTACGCAGTGAAGGGGTCATGGTTATCTCCATCGTTGTTGTTATAAGGTTTTAGTACCAACGCACATTTACCAAAGGGCAATGCTATAGCTGACCAGCAAACGCATTTCATCCGCATCACGGGCTGAATAGTTGGAGCGATAGGTCGCGTTACGCAGGCGCACAGCCACATCCTTGAACGTGCCGCTTTGCACCACGTACTTGATCTCGCTGTTGCGCTCCCACTCTTTGCCCGTTTGGCCGTTCTTGAGCTTGATGTTGTCGCCCGACAGGTAACGGCTCATGAAACTCAGGCCTGGAATCCCCAGCTTGGCGAAGTCGTAGTCGTAGCGTGCCTGCCAGGAGCGTTCTTCGGCGCCGGCAAAGTCGTTGATCTGTACGAAGTTGACCAGGTACGGGTCGCTGCCATCCACATACGGAAAGGCGCTGTCGCCCGACATGTGCTGGTAGCCGGCGCTGAGCTTATGGCCATTGAGGGCATAGCTGAACAGGCCGTTGAGGGATGTGTTGTCGATATTGCCGCCGCGGGCGCTACCGGTGTCGTCACTGATGGCCATGCGCAGGTCGGCGGCAAACGTGCCGGGGCCCATCGGGCGCGCGGCGACCAGGCCGAGGAAATGCTGGCGGTACACGTCATCGAGTTGGGCGAAGTGATAGCTGCCGGTGATTTTGTCGGCGAACTTGTAGTCCACGCCGCCGAAGTTGAAGTGCTTGCCGGTGGCGCCACTGAGGAAGCGGCTGTTCTTGTTATTGAGCGCAATATCTTCGTAATTGGTGTCGTCGCGGTCCTTGGCCTTATCCAGGCGGCCACCAGTGAACACAAGGTTCTTGAATTCCTTGGACGTCAGCAGGCCACCGTTGAAGGTCTGCGGCAGGATGCGACCGTCGTTGGGCTTGAGGATTGGCAATTCGGGTATCAGCGCGCCGATCTTCAGCTCGGTGGCGGAGATTTTCACTTTGCCGGTCAGGCCCAGCTTGGAGTACTCATTGGCGGCACGGCCGTCGTCGTGGGTCGGCAGCAGGCCGGTGCCGGTGCGGTCGGGGCTGGAGTCGAGCTTGATGCCGAGCATACCCAGCGCATCCACGCCAAAACCGACAGTGCCGTCGGTGTAGCCCGATTGCAGGTTGAGCATGAAACCCTGGGCCCATTCATCGCGTTTGGATTGCTGCGCACGGGTACCGTCGCGAAAGTCGCGGTTGAAGTACATGTTGCGGGTTTCCAGGGTCGCGCTACTGTCTTCGAAGAAGGCAGCCTGGCTTAGCGGCGAAAAGCCGGCGAAGGCGCAAGCACTGGCGAGAGCGGTGTGGCTCAGACGGCAAGAACGAACAGGCGTGCAAGCCTGGGGCTGTGTCGACAGCATCGTGATGGACTCCATTATTGTTCTTATTCTTGGCGAAAACGCTTCGAGGCGTTTTTCGGGCGCTACGGGTGAGGCAGCTCGGCGGGCAGAAACCACCGTAGCTGGATGCTAAAGGGCGAAGCTTTCACTAACCTTTCAATTGTCTTTCAATGTTTTCGGGCTTCACAGGGCAGGTTGCGCCTGTAAACTCGCCGGCCAGCGGGCCAATAAAACGCCGCACCGACCACTCTTCATGAGGTAGAAATTCATGCGTGTCCTCTTGGTTGAAGACCATCTGCAGCTTGCCGAAAGTGTCGCGCAAGCGCTCAAGGGCATGGGTCTGACCGTCGACGTGCTGCACGATGGTGTGGCCGCGGACCTGGCCTTGGGCAGCGAGGAATACGCGGCGGCGATCCTCGATGTGGGCCTGCCGCGCATGGATGGTTTCGAGGTGCTGGCGCGCTTGCGGGCCCGAGGGAAAAACCTGCCGGTGCTGATGCTGACGGCACGCAGTGATGTCAAAGACCGCGTGCACGGTCTGAACCTGGGTGCCGATGACTACCTCGCCAAGCCGTTCGAACTGACAGAGCTGGAAGCGCGGGTCAAGGCGCTGCTGCGCCGCAGTGTACTGGGTGGGGAGCGCCAGCAGACGTGCGGGGTGCTGGTATACGATCTGGACACACGACGCTTCACGGTTGGCGGTGAATTGATGACGTTGACCTCCCGCGAGCAAGCCGTGCTCGAAGCCTTGATCGCCCGACCCGGCCGCGTGATGAGCAAAGAGCAATTGGCCTCTCAGGTTTTCGGCCTGGACGAGGAGGCCAGCCCCGATGCCATCGAAATCTACGTGCACCGCCTGCGCAAGAAGCTCGACGGCCAGCCCATCGCCATCGTGACGTTCCGCGGCCTGGGCTACTTGCTGGAAGCCCGCGATGCATAAGCCCAGCAGTCTGCGCTGGCGCTTGCTGTGGAACCTGGCGCTGTTGCTGGTTCTGTTGATGCTCGCCAGCGGCATGAGCGCCTACTGGAACGGACGCGAAGCCGCCGACACGGCCTATGACCGCACGCTGTTGGCTTCGGCGCGCACCATTGCCGCAGGCTTGACCCAGGTGGACGGCACCCTCAGCGCCAATGTGCCGTATGTGGCCCTCGACACCTTCGCGTACGACAGTGCCGGGCGCATCTATTATCAGGTCAACGATATCCACCAGAAGCTGATATCCGGTTACGAAAACCTCCCAGGCCCGCCGCCCGGCACCCCCCGCACCGACGATTACCCGGCCCTGGCGCGCTTCTACAACGCCATGTACCAGGGCCAGCACGTGCGAGTGGTGAGCCTGCTCAAGGCCGTTTCCGAGCCGAACATGAATGGGATGGCCGAGATTCGTGTCGCGGAGACCGACGAAGCACGCGTTGCCATGGCCCGCAGCTTGATGGCCGACACGTTGCTGCGCCTGGGGATGCTGGCCATCGGCGCGTTGCTGCTGGTGTGGTTTGCGGTGAGCGCTGCACTGCGTCCGCTCGAACGCCTGCGTACAGCGGTGGAAGAACGCCAACCCGATGATTTGCGGCCGCTGCCATTGGTGGAAGTTCAGGATGAGTTCGGCCCGCTGGTGCGCTCCCTCAACCATTTCACCGAACGTCTGCGCGGCCAGTTCGAGCGCCAGGCGCAGTTTATTGCCGATGCTGCCCACGAACTGCGTACGCCCTTGGCGGCGCTCAAGGCTCGCCTGGAACTGGGCTTGCGTGCCCAGGAGCCGGCCACCTGGCACAGCACCCTGGAAAGCGCTGCCCAGGGCACCGACCGCCTGACCCATCTGGCCAATCAATTGTTGTCGCTGGCCCGTATCGAAAACGGTGCCCGAGCCATTGCTGAAGGAGGCGCGCAGTTGCTCGACCTCAGCCAGTTGGCGCGCGAACTGGGCATGGCCATGGCGCCGCTGGCTCACGCACGCGGGGTGGCCTTGGCACTGGAGGCGGACGAGCCGGTCTGGTTGCGCGGTGAACCGACGCTGTTGAATGAGCTGCTGAGCAATCTGGTGGACAACGCTATGGCCCATACGCCACCTGGCGGCAATGTGATTTTGCGCGTGACCGCGCCGGCGGTGCTGGAGGTTGAGGATGATGGCCCAGGCATCCCGTTGGATGAGCGGGACCGGGTATTCGAGCGCTTTTATCGCCGTAGCCAGCAGGGCATGGGGTCTGGCTTGGGGCTGGCGATTGTCGGGGAGATCTGCCGTGCGCACCTGGCGCAGATCAGCCTGCATGATGGCGAGTTGGCCGGGTTGAAAGTGCGCGTGAGTTTTATCGCCGGTTGATCAGTAGAACATCGACCGTGCTTCATCCAGTTCGGTGCGCGATTTCTCGCTGTAGAGATCAATTCGCAGCTTTTTCATCGCAGGCACGCTGGTAATGTCGACTTTCGCCAGCGGATGGTCGGTGTTGTGATGGCAGTAGAGCACGGCGATCTGCACCAGATCCACATAGTCGAGTGTGGCAGAGTTGCGTTCCAGGTTCAGGTACTGGCCCGGCAGTTTCGCCAGCATTTCGGGGAAGTCCCAGCCACTCAGCAGTTTGTCGCCCAGTAACGGATGAATACTTTCGATGACGTGGTTGAGGCTAACCGGGTCGGAAAGCAGCTCGTAGTGGTCTTCGGCGTAGGTGAGGATCGGCAGCACGCCGATCTGATGCACCAACCCGCCGAGGGCCGCCTGGTCGGCCTTGAGGTGACTATGCCGGCGACACAAGGCATAGCTGACGCCGGCGACTTCCAGGCTACGGCACCACACATCGCGCATTTTCTGTGCGACCACTTCGGAGCGGGCGTGAAAAATCTGCTCCATCACCAGGCCGATGGCCAGGTTGCTGCTGTAGTTGGTGCCCAGCCGCGTGATGGCCGTGTGCAGGTCGGTGACTTCCTGGCTCGCCCGTAACAGCGGGCTGTTGACCACCTTGATCAGGCGCGCCGACAGGGCGGTGTCGCGACTGATCACCTTGCTCAAATGACTGATGCTGATCTCAGGGTCTTCGGCGGCCTGGCGAATTTTCAGGGCCACCTCCGGCAATGTCGGCAGAACCAGGTCATCGTTGTCGATGGCCGTCACCAACGCCTGTTGGACTTTTTCCGCCAGCTTGTTCATTCATGCTCTCTAGGGTGCTGCAAAAAGGTATGGCGATTAACGCTGGATCTCGCGATCACGGTCCAGTTGGTAAGGCAGATCAAGCAGCTGCAGGCCGGGCCCTTCCAGGCTGCCTGTACGCACGTCGCCACTCTCGGCAGCTTCGGCTTGCAGCACAGCGAGAAGTTCAATCGACTGGTCAGCTTTTGCCGCGATCACGACCTCGCCAACCGCGCTGTTATAGCCTGGGGAAAACAGCGGCGTGCCGGGCTCGGGTAATTGCGTGGCTTCAAGGCTCAGTCGATACAGGCGCCGCTTGAGTTTGCCCAGGTATTGCATGCGCGCGACGATTTCCTGGCCGGTGTAGCAGCCTTTCTTGAAACTGACGCCGCCCACGGCTTGCAGGTTGAGCATCTGCGGGATGAACAGTTCGCGGGTCTGCGCCATTACCTGGCCGATACCTGCGCGAATCTGGCCAAGCAGCCAGGCATTCAACTCAGCCTGTGGCAATTGCGCGGCCAGTTGGCTACGCACGGCGTCGGCTTGTTCGGTGGGCACCCAGAGTTCGGCACGGCCGGGGGACACACGAATAGCGATCAACGTGTCGGTGCGCACCACGCTGTCGGTTTCGGCGGGTAGCGCCAGGCCAAGGGCGGCCAGGGGTGCGTCTGCGTCCGCCAGCCCGAAGCGTACCCAGGCGGAGCTTTCGTCAGTAAGTTTGGATTTGGAGAACACCGCGTATTTCTTCAGGTCTGCCAACTGCGGTTCGAGCAGCTCCGTGGCCATGGCCAGGAGTACGCCGTCACCTTGCAGCAGGATGCGGAAGCTGGACTGCATCCGGCCTTTTTGCGTGCAGCGCGCGCCCAGGCTGGCCTGGGTATCACTCAGGTAATTGAGGTTGCAGGTCAGCTGGCCTTGCAGGAATTTGGCAGCATCAGAACCGCGGGCGGCGAGAACGCCTTCGTGGGACAGGGGGCAGAAGAAAGCAGAGTCAGCCATGGGTCATCGCAGGTTAAAAAGTCATGGGTGCATCATAGAGGGGCGTCCGGCAAATGCATAGTTTCGTCGCGGGCGACCAAAGCCGACTGTTCCGGTGTCGCCGGGCCTGTATACTTGCGCTCTATTTTAGGAGGGCTCCATGGTCGAAGATGTAGAAATCAATCGCCTCTACTGGCACAGCCGTCGTGGCATGCTGGAGCTGGATGTATTGCTGGTGCCTTTCACCAAAGAGGTGTACGCGACGCTCGATCAGGTGGACCGCGACCTCTACGTCAGGTTGCTGACCTGTGAAGATCAGGACATGTTCGGCTGGTTCATGGAGCGTGCTGAATCTGAAGATCCAGAGCTGCAGCGCATGGTTCGGATGATCCTGGATCGTGTCCAGCCCAAGTAATCGTTTTGAATGCCGCTGGCAGGCCTCGCGGCGGTTGCTGGCGGCGTATCTGCTTGCCCTGCTGATCGCACTGGGCAGCCTGCTGGTTTTGAACCTGCCTTATTCGAGCCTCGGCATCCTGTTATGCCTGGCACACTGTGCGTGGGTGCTACCGCGCCATGTTCTGCTTACTCACCGTTCGTCGATTCGTGGCCTGCGCCGCGACGAAGATGGCTGGCAGTTATGGAGCTCTGCGCGTGGCTGGCACGCCGTGCAACTTCGCCCCGACAGCCTGGCGTTACCGTTGATCGTGGTGTTGCGTTATCGCGTGCAGGGTGAGCGGCGAGTACGCGCGGTCTGTGTGCCCAAGGACGCGCAGGCCGCGGATGTGCATCGGCGCCTGCGGGTACGCCTGAAGTTCAGCCGCCGTAGGTGGTTGGCACCAGAATAGTGTCGCGGGCTTCGGGCAACATCTGCGGATAATCGAGGGTGTAATGCAGGCCCCGGCTTTCCTTGCGCTCCATGGCTGAGCGGATCATCAACTCGGCCACTTGCGCCAGGTTGCGTAATTCGATCAGGTCGCGGCTGACTTTATAGTTGCTGTAGAACTCGTCGATCTCGTCCAACAGCAAACGTACCCGGTGCTGCGCCCGTTGCAGGCGCTTGTTGGTGCGCACAATGCCCACGTAGTCCCACATGAAACGCCGCAACTCGTCCCAGTTGTGCGCGATGATCACGTCTTCGTCCGAATCGGTGACCTGGCTGGCGTCCCAGCGGGGCAGGGCGGCTGGAACCTTGATGCGCGGCAGTTGTTCAAGGATATCCGCTGCTGCCGAGCGAGCGTATACGAAGCACTCAAGCAGCGAATTGCTGGCCATGCGGTTGGCGCCGTGCAGACCGGTAAAGCTGGTTTCACCGATGGCGTAGAGGCCGGGCACGTCGGTGCGCCCGTGCTGGTCAACCATCACGCCGCCGCAGGTGTAGTGCGCAGCCGGCACTACCGGGATCGGGCCTTTTGTGATATCGATATTGAACGTCAGGCAGCGTTCATAGACGGTCGGGAAGTGGGTCTTGATAAACGCTTCGGGCTTGTGGCTGATGTCCAGATATACGCAATCGATCCCCAGACGCTTCATCTCGTGGTCGATGGCGCGGGCGACAATGTCGCGCGGTGCCAGCTCGGCGCGTGGGTCGAAGCGCTGCATGAAGCGCTCGCCATTGGGCAGCTTCAAGTGCGCACCTTCGCCGCGCAGGGCTTCGGTGATCAGGAAGCTCTTGGCTTGCGGGTGATACAGGCAGGTGGGGTGGAACTGATTGAACTCCAGGTTGGCCACCCGGCAGCCCGAGCGCCAGGCCATGGCAATGCCGTCACCGCAGGCGCCGTCAGGGTTGCTGGTATAGAGGTAAACCTTGGCGGCCCCGCCCGAGGCAAGAATAGTGAAGCGCGCCCCGTAGGTATCGACTTCGCCACTGGTGCGATTGAGTACGTAGGCGCCGAGGCAGCGCTCGCCCGCAAGGCCCAGGCGTTTTTCGGTGATCAGGTCGACAGCGACGCGTTGCTCCAGCAATTGGATGTTGGGCCGTTGGCGAGCCTGATCGAGCAAGGTCTTGAAAATCGCGGCACCCGTGGCGTCGGCGGCGTGAATGATACGGCGATGGCTGTGGCCGCCTTCGCGTGTCAGGTGGAACTCAAAGCCGCCGTCGTCGCTGCCGGCATGTTCATCACGGGTGAAGGGCACACCTTGGTCGATCAGCCATTGGATGGCTTCCCGGCTGTGCTCGACGGTGAAGCGCACGGCCTCCTCATTGCACAGGCCGCCGCCAGCGTTAAGGGTGTCTTCGACATGCGATTGCACCGTATCGGTGTCGTCCAGTACCGCCGCGACACCGCCCTGGGCCCAGAATGTCGAGCCGTTGGCCAGGTCGCCTTTGCTCAAAACCGCAATGCGCAGGTGGCTGGGTAGGGTCAGGGCAAGGCTCAAGCCGGCTGCGCCGCTGCCGATCACCAGCACATCGTGTTGAAACTGTTGGCTCATTGGAAGGATTCCGCAAAAAGCGATCCGAAGGAGCGGCGCAAACAGGACGCCTGGATCGGCGAATCAAAGGGTCACACGGGCCACTAGTATATAGAGGGGTGGAGCGGCACAATAGCCACGCATTCGTGGCATTGTGAGATTATGCTGCGCAGCTTTGGGAAACAGCCGGTTGGCGGGACGGGAACTTTTTGCATGGGCCCCGACTCAATAGCAGGTTGCCCGAAAGCTGGGAAAACGTTGAGTTTATTGGCCCGTCGGGAGCATTGGACGCGTCACGAAACCGGCGACAAGATTATTCGCGCAGCCGGCCCCGCCCGGGCTGCGTTTTTCGTGTGTGCCAAATCAGTGCATGCCGGAAACTTGCTTGAAGGGGGAGAACTTTTGCGAAAAGCCCGAGTCTATGTTTGCAAGCCTGATCGTTTAGTTATGCAAGCCTCCTTCAAGTACAACGAGGAGTGTTCATGCTAACCCAGGAAGAGGATCAGCAGCTGGTCGAGCGCGTACAACGCGGCGACAAGCGAGCATTTGATCTGCTAGTGCTGAAATACCAGCACAAAATTCTCGGGTTGATCGTGCGGTTTGTGCACGACACCCATGAAGCGCAGGACGTTGCACAGGAAGCCTTTATCAAGGCGTACCGTGCACTTGGAAATTTCCGCGGTGATAGTGCGTTTTATACGTGGCTATATCGCATCGCCATTAACACGGCGAAGAACTATCTGGTGTCTCGCGGCCGCCGCCCACCAGACAGTGATGTCAGTTCAGAAGATGCTGAATTTTATGATGGTGATCACGGCCTCAAAGATCTCGAGTCGCCGGAGCGTGCATTGCTGCGCGACGAGATCGAAGGCACCGTCCATCGAACAATTCAGCAACTGCCAGAAGATTTGCGTACGGCATTAACTTTACGTGAATTCGATGGTCTGAGTTACGAAGACATTGCGAGCGTCATGCAATGTCCGGTGGGGACTGTAAGGTCACGGATTTTCCGGGCCCGGGAAGCCATCGACAAAGCCTTGCAACCATTGTTGCAGGAAAACTAAAGACAGCGGCGACAGCCAAGAGAGGAACCGCCATGAGTCGTGATGCCCTGCAGGAATCGCTGTCCGCAGTGATGGATAACGAAGCGGATGAACTGGAACTTCGTCGAGTGCTCAACGCATTTGATGATGCCGAAACCCGTGATACCTGGTCTCGTTACCAAGTCGCTCGGGCGGTGATGCACAAGGATCTTTTAATCCCTCGTCTGGATATTGCTGCGGCCGTTTCTGCCGCGCTGGCTGATGAAGCCGTTCCGGCCAAAGCTGCTCGTGGCCCGTGGCGTAGCCTGGGTCGACTGGCAGTGGCTGCCTCGGTGACCGTCGCTGTACTGGCTGGTGTTCGTCTGTACAACCAAGACGAAATTGCCGGCGCCGAACTGGCCCAGCAAACTCAGCAGCCCGTCATGGCGGGTCCGCAAGTCAAAGGCCCGGCTGTACTGGCAGGCTACAAGGAAAGCTCTGATACCACAGGTCCGATGGCCAATGGTGTGCTTCAAGGGCAATCCGGCTGGCAAGATCAGCGTCTACCAGGCTACCTGCGTCAGCACGCACAGGAATCGGCCGCCAAAGGCACCGAAAGCGCTCTGCCATACGCTCGCGCAGCCAGTCAGGAAAACCGCTGATCCGTTAGGGAGCTCTATGCGCGCCATACCGCTCCTTGCGCTTTTGCTCAGTAGTTGGATTGCACAGTCCGCCCATGCCGATGAAGCCCAAGACTGGCTGACTCGACTTGGGCGTGCAGAGCAGCAGCAAAGCTTTGAAGGTACGTTTGTTTACGAACGTAATGGCAGTTTTTCTACCCACGCTATCTGGCACCGTGTGCAGGACGGTCATGTCCGTGAGCGGTTGCTGCAACTGGACGGCTCGCCTCAGGAAAGTGTACGGTTGGATGGCCGGACGCACTGCGTCAGTGGCGATCTGAGTGCTGGGTTGGTTACGTCTTCTGATGCACCTTCGCGTGCTCCCGATTCAAAAAAACTCACTCAATTCTATGAACTTGCCGTCATTGGCAAATCCCGCGTGGCCGGTCGTCATGCTGTGATTGTGTCAATCAGCCCGCGAGATCACTACCGCTACGGCTTTGAATTGCACCTGGATCGTGAGACGGCTCTGCCGCTCAAATCCCTGCTGCTCAATGATCAGGGGCAGTTGCTGGAGCGCTTTCAGTATGCGCGCCTGGATACCTCGGTCATTCCTGCCGAGCATGACTTACAGCCTGGCAGCGAATGCAAGCCTGTTGCTGCTTCCACCGACAAAGCCTCTGACATGCCTGCCTCCCAGGCGTGGCATCTGGATTGGCTGCCGCCTGGTTTCCAGCAGGTCAGCAGCACCACGCGCAAAGACAGCCAAACGAAATCGACCGTCGATAGCCTGATGTATGATGATGGGCTCGCACGCTTTTCTGTATTTCTTGAGTCCGCCAAGGGCGCCGACATGAATGAAACCCGCGCTCAGCTCGGCCCGACGGTGGCGGTTTCTCGGCGTTTGAATACGGTTGACGGTGAGATGATGGTCACCGTAGTAGGGGAGATCCCCGTCGGCACTGCTGAGCGTATCGCGCTTTCGGTACGCGGTGAAAATACCGCCGCCAGGCCGTGAGATTGTTAATTCTATGTTCATCCTGACCTTTCAATCTGTGCTCAAGTTAGGTTGAGGGCCGATCGTATGAAATTTCTGGATCAGCATTTTCACTTGCAAAAACTTCCCATGTTTTTTATAGGTCAGGGTTTGTTGGCTCTGGCCTTGTTTTGTTCGCGGAACAAAAATGTCGTTTGCCGCATTCGGCGTTTATTGGACCCTGTCGCTTAACCCTGCTCGTCGTAACGGGAGCTGTATGTCGATACCACGTTTGAAGTCTTACCTATCCATAGTCGCCACAGTGCTGGTACTGGGTCAGGCCTTACCTGCGCAAGCAGTTGAGCTGCCTGACTTCACCCAACTGGTAGAGCAAGCCTCACCGGCGGTGGTGAATATCAGTACCACCCAGAAACTGCCGGATCGCAAAGTTTCGAACCAGCAGATGCCCGACCTGGAAGGCTTGCCGCCCATGCTGCGCGAGTTCTTCGAGCGCGGTATGCCGCAACCGCGCACCCCTCGTGGTGGCGGTGGTCAGCGCGAAGCCCAATCCCTGGGTTCGGGCTTCATCATTTCGCCTGACGGCTATATCCTGACCAACAACCACGTGATTGCCGATGCCGACGAAATCCTCGTGCGCCTGGCTGATCGCAGTGAGCTCAAGGCCAAGCTGATCGGTACCGACCCGCGTTCCGACGTAGCCTTGCTTAAAATCGATGGCAAGGACCTGCCGGTTCTCAAGCTGGGCAAATCCCAGGACTTGAAGGCCGGGCAATGGGTCGTCGCGATCGGTTCGCCGTTCGGCTTTGACCATACCGTCACCCAGGGTATCGTCAGTGCTATCGGCCGCAGCCTGCCGAATGAAAACTACGTACCGTTTATCCAGACCGACGTGCCGATCAACCCGGGCAACTCTGGGGGGCCATTGTTCAACCTGGCTGGCGAAGTGGTAGGCATCAACTCACAGATCTACACCCGTTCCGGTGGTTTCATGGGCGTGTCTTTCGCGATCCCGATCGACGTGGCCATGGACGTCTCCAATCAGCTCAAAAGCGGTGGCAAAGTCAGCCGTGGCTGGTTGGGCGTAGTGATCCAGGAAGTCAACAAGGACCTGGCTGAATCCTTCGGCCTCGACAAGCCAGCCGGTGCTCTGGTAGCGCAAATCCAGGACAATGGTCCAGCGGCCAAAGGCGGCCTGAAAGTCGGCGACGTGATTCTGAGCATGAACGGCCAACCCATCGTCATGTCGGCGGACCTGCCTCATCTGGTCGGCGCGCTCAAGGCTGGCGGCAAAGCCAAACTGGAAGTGATTCGTGACGGCAAGCGCCAGAACGTAGAGCTGACCGTTGGTGCGATCCCGGAAGAAGGCGCGACGCTGGATGCCCTGGGTAATGCCAAGCCGGGTGCAGAGCGCAGCAGTAACCGCCTGGGCATCGCCGTGGTTGAACTGACCGCCGAGCAGAAGAAGACGTTTGACCTGCAAAGCGGTGTGGTGATCAAGGAAGTTCAGGACGGCCCAGCCGCCTTGATCGGCCTCCAGCCGGGCGACGTGATCACTCACCTGAACAATCAGGCGATCAACACCACCAAGGAGTTCACCGACATCGCCAAGGCGTTGCCGAAGAACCGTTCGGTGTCGATGCGCGTACTGCGTCAAGGTCGTGCCAGCTTCATTACCTTCAAGTTGGCCGAGTAATCGTCAAGCCTGCATTGCAATAGAAACAAAAAGCCCCGCTGCCGGTTAACGGCAGCGGGGCTTTTTTGTGGGTGACGGGTTTAGCTCATCATCCCTTTCACCAGGCGTTCCTGTTCGATCAGCTCACGCTGACGTGCGTCGATACGTGAGGACAGTGGGAAATTACTGCCGGCGCGGCGCTTGGCAAAGTCCAGTTGCTGGATGGCCTGCTGGAAGTCCCCCACCAGTGCGAAGTATTCGGCGCGGGCCTGATGCAGGCCGATGATGTTGCCGGACAGGCCGCGTGTTTCGGCCACCTGATACCACACGTCCGGATCGTCGGGGCGTGACTTGAGCAAGCCATCCAGCGCCTTTTCGGCATCGGCGGTGCGGTTCTGCTTGAGCAGCAGGTCTACCCGCACCTGGTTCAGCGGATAGTTGCTGGGGTACTGGGTGAGCATACGGTCAGTCCGTTGCTGGGCATCCGCCATGCGGTTGTTGGTAATGTCCAACTCGATCTGCGCCAGGTTGTAGGTGATGTCGTTGGGCGCCTTGGCCAGCAGCGGTGCCAGGCTCTCCCGTGCTTCCTTGAGTTGGACTCCCTTGATCTGCGCAATGGCGAGGCCATAACGCGCTACATCGTTTTTGGGGTTGTCGTCCAACTGCGCCTGGAAGCGCTTGGCAGCCAGGCCAGGCGTGTCTTCGTATTTCAATTGCACGCGTGCGCGAATCAGTTGATAGCGCAGGCTGTCTTCCTTGCCGCCGAGTTTGGCCTGTTCGGCGCGGTTGCGGGTGTCGGCAATACGCGATTCGGTCACTGGGTGCGTCAACAGGAACTCCGGTGGCTTGGCATCGAAGCGGTACTGACGCATCAGGCGTTCGAACATGGTGGGCATCGACCGCGGGTCGTAGCCGGCTTTCTCCAGGTTGAGGATGCCGATGCGGTCTGCCTCTTGTTCGTTCTGCCGGGAGAACCGGCGCTGCTCCTGGATCGCAGCCGCTTGTGAGCCGGCAATCGCGGCGATACCCGCATCGCCGGCACCCGCGGCGGCGGCAATAATGCCGCCAAGCAGCGCCGCCATCATTGGCAGTTGCATGCGTGACTGGGCTTCCACGCCCCTGGCAAAGTGACGCTGGGACAAGTGCGCCAGTTCGTGGGCCAGTACCGACGCGTATTCACCTTCGGTCTGGGCATTGAGGAACAAGCCGCCGTTCACCCCAATGATCCCGCCGGGTGCCGCAAAGGCGTTGAGCTGCGGGCTGTTGATCAGGATGAATTCCAGGCGCCGATCGTTGACCTGGCTGGTTTCCACCAGCTTGTACACGCTGGTTTCTACGTAGTCCTTGAGTTGCGGGTCGTTAAGCTGCGACACCTGACCGCGCAAATAGGCCAGCCAGGCGCGGCCCAGTTGATATTCCTGTTGGGGCGAGACAATGGCAGAACTGGCGTCACCAAGTGACGGCAGCTCGTCAGCGAAGGCCGGGGAGGCCAGCAGGCAGGCCAGCGTCAGCAGGGTAGGGCGCAAAAAAGTCATGCACAAAGCCTTTCGACAAAGAGCTTACTGTAGCCGGACACTGCGCTTGGGACCAGATATTCTAAGCAACCCGAATGTTTGCCTGGAGTAACACCATGACCGACGCCTTAGCCTTTGACGCCGAACTTGATGCCAGCGGCCTCAACTGCCCGTTGCCCTTGCTCAAGGCCAAGATGGAACTCAATAAAATGGCCCGCGGTGCGGTGCTCAAGGTGACCGCCACCGACGCTGGCTCCCAGCGTGACTTCCGCACCTTTGCCAAACTCGCCGGCCACACCCTGGAGCATGAAGAAGACGCCGAGGGTGTGTACCGGTATTGGTTGCGCAAGGCCTGACGGCCTTATCGACGAATAATCAGGCCTTGTTCAGCGCCTGCGCCGCCGCCAGAACGGCATCCACATGCCCCGGCACTTTCACGCCGCGCCATTCCTGACGCAGCACGCCTTCGCTGTCGATCAGAAAGGTGCTGCGATCCACGCCCAGGTATTCCTTGCCGTACAGCTTCTTGAGCTTGATCACATCAAACAGCTGGCAGACCGCTTCGTCCTTGTCGCTGATCAGCTCGAAAGGAAACTCCTGCTTGGCCTTGAAGTTCTCGTGGGACTTCACGCTATCACGCGACACACCAAACACTTCAGTGTTGGCGGCCTGGAAAGCTGCGTACTGGTCACGAAAGCCCTGGCCTTCAGTGGTGCAGCCCGGGGTGCTGTCCTTGGGGTAGAAGTAGATCACCACTTGCTTGCCCTTGAGAGATGCGAGGCTGAAAGTCTGGCCGCTGGTGGCCTGGGCTTCGAAATCGGCGACGGGTTTATCGATGGCTACCGGCATGAGTCTTTCCTTACATTGGGTTCTGTGGGCGCCATGGCTCGATCAGCGCGTCCAGGTTCAGGGCATCGGCAAAATCCAGGAACTGGTCGCGCAACCAACTGATCTGTACGCCGGCCGGCAGGGTAACGGTGAACGTGGCGTTGAGCATGGTGCCGCCGGTTTGAGGCGCCTGGTAGGTGTCGCAGGTCAGGTTTTCCAGCTCGACGTTGTGGTCGATGAAGAACTGGCACAACTCGTTGACGATGTCCGAGCGGTAGGCCGAGCTGACGTACGCCACGTAAGGCAAGGCCTGTGGGCGATTTTCCAGGGCGGCGCTGCGCACGACATTGACGGTGAAGTCGTGCTTTTTGGCCAGGCCCGGCAGGCCGGTTTCCAAGCGCGCCAATGCGTCCCAGGAGCCGGAAATCTGCAAGACCAGCGCGCTGCACTCGCCGTGGCGAGTCAGGCGCGAGGTCACGACCGCGCAGCGGTTCTCATGGCTGGCGCGGCACAGGACGTTGGTCAGCTCCATGGGGTTGGCGCCGAGGGCACTGATAACAAGGAATTGTTCGCGAACTGTGGGGGTGGACATGCAGCCTTCCTAAAGCGATGAGCGGTCAATACTGTGTGGGCCGTATCGATCAAAGGATCAAGGGTAGCGAAAAGCGTCGCCAAGGGCTAGGAGGTGGCGTTTTCATTGCGTGATCGGCCGGCTTGAAGCGGTGCTTTGGCCCAATGATGGCATTGCCCGACGTTTAGTTGCTCCAGAACGCATCCTCACGCGGTACTTCGCTTGTACAAGCATCTTGGCGCCAGTACCATTACGGCTCTCTTTTTCCGGCAGGAGCGGTTGCATGATTGCGGGCAGTATGGTGGCACTGGTCACACCCATGGATGCACAAGGTCGTCTCGACTGGGACAGCCTGGGCAAACTGGTGGACTTCCACCTGCAAGAGGGCACCAACGCCATCGTGGCGGTCGGCACCACAGGTGAATCGGCCACCCTCGATGTGGAAGAACACATCCAGGTGATCGAGTTCGTGGTCAAGCGCGTTGCGGGCCGCATCGCCGTGATCGCCGGAACGGGTGCCAACTCCACGCGCGAAGCGATCGAGCTGACCCGCAACGCCAAGAAAGCCGGCGCCGATGCGTGCCTGTTGGTGACCCCGTACTACAACAAGCCGACCCAGGAAGGCTTGTACCAGCACTTCAAAGCCATCGCCGAAGCCGTCCAGATCCCGCAGATTCTCTATAACGTACCGGGTCGTACCGCGTGCGATATGAAGGCCGAGACCGTGATCCGCCTGTCCACCGTGCCGAACATCATCGGTATCAAGGAAGCTACTGGCGACCTGCAGCGCGCCAAGGACATCCTGGCCGGCGTGAGCAGTGACTTCCTGGTGTATTCCGGTGACGACGCCACCGCTGTCGAACTGATCCTGCTGGGTGGCAAGGGCAACATCTCCGTGACCGCCAACGTGGCTCCGCGTGCCATGAGCGAAATGTGCGCCGCCGCTATCGCCGGCGATGCCGCGACGGCCCGTGCGATCCACGAGAAGCTGATGCCGCTCAACAAGACACTGTTTATCGAATCCAATCCTATTCCCGTGAAATGGGCGCTGACTGAGATGGGCCTGATGCCGGACGGTATCCGTCTGCCGCTCACCCGGCTCAGCGAAGCCTGTCACGAACCGCTGCGACAGGCCCTGCGCCAGTCCGGCGTCCTGGTTTAATTGAGGAAGCACTACGCATGAAGCGATTGGCCGGACTTTCCGCACTTGCCTTGATTATCTCCAGCACCAGCGGCTGCGGTTGGGTATGGGGCCCGGAAGGCTACTTCCGTGACCGCGGCAGCGATTACCTGGAAGCGCAAGCAACCAAACCGATGCAGTTGCCGCCTGATGTCAATGTCGCCAAGCGTCTTGACCCCTTGTTGCCGATCCCACGCAACGTCGCCGACGACACCGTCAAGGGCGAGTACGTAGTACCACGCCCGCAGCCGATCACGGCAGTGGCCGATGCCAGCGACTACAGCCTGCAGAAAAGTGGCGACAACCGCTGGATCGTGGCTCAGCGCCCACCTGCCGAAGTCTGGCCGGTGGCAGTGCAGTTCTTCCAGGACAACGGTTTCCGTCTCGACCAGCAACGCCCGCAAACCGGTGAATTCACCACGGCGTGGCAGCAAGGCCGCGAGTTGTCCGCCAACATGGCTCAGCGCCTGCTGGCCGGCGGTGTAGCCGCCGACAGCGAGGCCCGTGTGCGTGTGCGCATCGAGCCAGGCGTGCAGCGCAATACCAGTGAAGTCTATGTGGTCAGCGCCGAGCGCCCTGCCGGCAGCACGGCCAACGTCGATTTCACCCCGCGTTCGGTCAACACCGGCGTCGATGCCGCGCTGGTCGACGAGATGCTCGCCAGCATGAGCCGTATCTCCGAGAAGGGCGGTTCCGTTTCCCTGCTCGCCGCCCGTGACTACGACACCCCTAACCGCGTCAGCCTCACCGAAGACGGCAGCGGTAACGTGGTGCTCAACCTGGGTGAAGACCTCGACCGTGCCTGGGCCAGTGTTGGCCGTGCGTTGGAGCAAGGCCCTTGGCGCGTTGAAGACATTAACCGCAGCCTGGGCCTGTACTACATCAACGTGGCTGAAAAGGCCGAGAAGAAAGACGACGAGCCAGGTTTCTTCGGCAAACTGTTCGGCAGCGCGCCGACCAAGGAAGAGATCGAAACCCGTGCCGAGCGTTATCAGGTTCGTTTGAGCAAGGTTGGCGAAAGCGTGCAAGTCACCGTCGAGAAGAACATCAACACCGTCGCGCCAGCTGAAACAGCGCGCAAAGTGTTGGGCGTGATTCAAGACAACCTGGGCTGATTCGGTGCGTTTTGCCGTTCTCGGCAGCGGTAGCCAAGGGAACGGTACGCTGGTCGCCCACGATGACACGTATGTGCTGGTCGATTGTGGTTTCTCGTTAAGAGAAACCGAGCGACGCCTGCTGCGCCTCGGGGTTCACCCCACGCAGTTGAGCGCAATTCTGGTCACCCACGAACATGCCGACCACGTGCATGGCGTGGGTTTACTGTCTCGGCGCTACAATCTACCGGTGTACATGAGCCGCGGCACGCTGCGCGGGATGCGCAAACCCATCGAGCCGGCAGGTTTTCTGGCCGGTGGCGAGCAACTGCAAATCGGTGCCTTGAGCATCAATGTCATCGCGGTTGCCCACGATGCCCAGGAGCCTACGCAATACGTATTCAGTGACGGCCAGCGGCGTTTTGGCGTGCTGACCGACCTGGGTTCCTACTGCGCCAGGGTGCTGGACGGTTACCGGGACCTCGATGCCTTGATGATCGAGTCCAACCACTGCAGGGATCTGCTGGCGCGCGGTCACTACCCTTACTTTCTCAAGCAGCGGGTGGGCGGCGAGCTGGGACATTTGAACAATCACCAGGCGGCGTACCTGGTGTATGAGTTGGGCTGGCAAGACCTGCAACACCTGGTCCTGGCTCACCTCAGCAGCAAGAACAACCTGCCGACGCTTGCCCGGCAATGTTTTGTCGACACCCTCGGGTGCGACCCGGACTGGCTGCAACTGGCCGATCAAGATTCAGGGCTCGATTGGCGACACATCGCCTAGCCCACCTTACTCAAAGCGGAGCCCATCATGGAAAAACGTGAAGAACTCTACCGCGGCAAAGCCAAGTCGGTGTACAAGACCGACGACGCCAACCGCCTGATCCTGCTGTTTCGCAACGACACCTCGGCGTTCGACGGCAAGCGCATCGAACAGCTTGATCGCAAGGGCATGGTGAACAACAAGTTCAACGCCTTCATCATGCAGAAGCTTGAAGCGGCCGGTATCCCGACCCAATTCGACAAACTGCTGGGCGACAACGAGTGCCTGGTCAAGAAGCTCGACATGATCCCGGTGGAATGCGTCGTGCGTAACTACGCCGCCGGCAGCCTGGTCAAGCGCCTGGGCGTGGAAGAGGGCCTCAAGCTCAACCCTTACACGTTTGAACTGTTCCTGAAGGACGACGCCAAGGGCGACCCGTTCATCAACGAATCCCACGTCGTGGCGTTCGGCTGGGGCACCGCTGAACAACTGGCGCGCATGAAAGAGTTGTCCCTCAAGGTCAACGACGTGCTGACCAAGCTGTTCGACGACGCAGGCCTGTTGTTGGTGGACTTCAAGCTCGAATTCGGCGTGTTCCACGACGGCTCCATCGTCCTGGGCGACGAATTCAGCCCGGACGGCTGCCGCCTGTGGGACAAGGACACCAAGAAAAAGATGGACAAAGACCGCTTCCGCCAGGGCCTCGGTGACGTGATCGAAGCCTACGAAGAAGTCGCCAATCGTCTCGGCGTACCGCTGTAATCGACGCAAGCATCTGATAGCACGGAAAAAAATCGCTTCGGCGCTTTGCATCCATCAATCATGCTGTTATGATGCGCGCCGTTGGAGAGATGCCAGAGTGGCCGAATGGGACGGATTCGAAATCCGTTGTACCTTCACCGGTACCTAGGGTTCGAATCCCTATCTCTCCGCCATTACATAGAGAAAGCCCCGTAGCTGAATAAGCTGCGGGGCTTTTTCGTTTCCAGCCTTTATCTACGACTGCTTCAGTGATTTTTTCCAGTCCTGCCTAGCGCTGATCAAGGCGCTCAGACGCTTTGCGATAAGCCTGATCTCGTTCACGTTTATCAATAGCGACCACGAACACGGTCACTTCCTGATCTATCACTTGATAGACCAGCCTGTACCCGCTACTACGCAGTTTGATCTTGTAGCAGTCAGGCAGGCCATGTAGGCGGTTAGCCTCAATACGTGGGTTGTTCAGGATTTCCATCAGCTTCTTCTTGAGTTGCTGACGGAGGGTGTCGCCGAGTTTCTGCCATTCCTTCAATGCACGCGCATCAAAATCAAGGCTATAGGTCATCCAAAGAAACCCTCACGCGTTGAGGCGACGCAAGGCGCTCACGTACGGTCGCCATCAAGGCTTCATCCTCTTCAGTCATGAGGACAGGCTTAAATGGCAACTGGCCGCGTTCGGCAACATATTGCAACGCCTGACGTATCAGTTCGGAAGGGGTGACACCGAGTTTCTCCAGCTCAAGGTAGGCGCGAGCTTTCAGGTCGTCATCGATACGGATGTTGATAGATGCCAAGGGATAGCTCCTTGTGTAATGACGTTGGTCATTACATTGGGGCAATCGGGTTTCATTGGCAAGTCTGTCTGGACATACGGCAGTCGCTCTCATCTGTTGATCCTACTTCTTGGCCGTCGGCTTTGCCGGGCGCTTTTTATCGGTTTCCTTCACTGTTTCCCTTGGTCTTTTCTTCGCCTCTTGCTCGGTTACGTATTCACCTGTGACCGCATCGCGATATCTCGTTGGCATATCAGCATCCTTGACAGTATGTCGCCACGGCGGCGACTTTTTGAGACTAGCTCGCAGGCTTATGCACACAAGGTTCCCGGTGGGGATTCTCGTTACCAAGCTTTTCCGAAACAGGTGCTTACGTTGTGCAGGTTTGGCAGTTTTCGAGCAGGGTTGCGTTGACTGGGGTAGGGCGCTAATCTTCCGCCGTCGTCCTCATGGCGACCGGTTTTGACAGGCCGAATAACGTGCGATCTCTGTGCATCCCCAAACTGGTTCCAGGCGTCTGTCTGTGCCCATTTGTTATGGCGGCTGTGCGTGGGGCATCTTCGGGTGCGCCGGGTTTCCACGTTTCCGGTCTGTCAACCCGCGTACAGCTGCCACCCAATCCTGTTTGACAGCAGGGAGTGGTAGCTTCTTTTCATAACGTGGAGTTACATCATGAAGAAGAGCACCGCTGATTCTACCGAAGGGCAAGCACGCAAAATCTTTTGCGTAGCCGATGATGTCCGCACCGAAGAAGCCCTCACAAACGCCACCGAAATCCTCTCATCCGCCCTTCAAACCGCCTACCAATGCGCCGAAGATCCAGACAGCACGCAGTCGCCCGTGATCATGGCCCTGGCTCAATTGATCGAGAACGCGCAAGCCTTGGTGGATGCTGTCCTCGAGCGTGATTTCCCCACGGCCAAATAAATACCTGCTCCCTGAAACGAAAAAAGCCTGCTGAACTCAACGCTCAGCAGGCTTTTTTGCGCATACAACCCGGTCAGGCAGGCTGTGCCACCAGGTTATTACTGACCTTGCGCCCCAACACCAGCACGGTCGCAAACCCGAACCCTACCAACACCGTGGCCAGGCTCAACAACACCGAGCTGCCCATCTGGTCGACGATGCGCCCGCCAAAGAACGAACCCAGGGCGATGATCACCTGAAACAGCGCCACAAACAGTGGCATGCCGCGCTCTACATCCTTGGGCGCCACCACAAACATCCAGATACTGGCGCAGGCTGGGAAGGCGCCGAAGGCGAAACCCCAGAGTGCGATCAGCATCGAGGCGCCGGAAAGGCCGGTGGCGAAGTAGGGGAACAGTGCGGTGCTGGTACCGATCATCAACGCAACCAGCAGCAGGGTGTGACGTACACTGCGGTTAGCGGCGAAACCGGCAAAAACATTGCCCATTACCCCGGCTACGCCATAGAGCAGCAGCAATGAACCAATTGTCGGGCCGTCAAAGCCGGAGCTGTTTTTGAAGAAGGGCGCGACATAGGTATACGCAGCAAAGTGCGCCAGGCCGATCAGCAATACAGCGATCAAGCCGACTCGCGCCTGTGGGTTGATAAACAACGCGGGCAAGTCACGAATCTCAATGGCCTTTTCCGGGGTCAGTCGCGGTAGCAGGAAGATCTGCGCCAGCAGCACCGGAATGCCCACCAACGCCGTGACGAGGAAGGTCATGCGCCAGCCCATCAGGCCGCTGAGCCAGGTACCCACAGGCACGCCCAGGACGGTGGCCAGGGTCACGCCCATCATGATGATCGAGGTGGCTTTCGCAACCCCAACGCCTTTGGGCGCCAGCCGCCCGCTGAGGGCAATGGCCGTGGCCCAGAAGCCGCCGATGCTGATGCCGAGCAATACGCGGCCGAACAGCAGCAGGCTGAAATCGGTGGCGAAGGCCACCACCGAGTTGGCGATGATCATCACCAGTGTCAGGCCAATCAGCAGATAGCGACGGTCCATGGCGCCAATGCTGACCGACAGAAACGGCGCGGCGAGGGCGGCCATGATGCCGGGCAATGTGACCATCAATCCGGCGTGACCGGCACTGATGCCCAGGTCGCTGGCGACGTCGTTGAGCACGCCCACCGGCAGGAATTCACTGGTCACCAGGGCGAAGGCACCCACGGCGACCGAAAGAATCGCCAGCCACTGCTGTTTGACGCTTTGTTGATTATGTTCGGGAAGCCCGCTAGGGGCCTGGCTCGCGCTTGGCATGGGATTGGGTTCCGGGAGGAATGTCGCCTGAAGCCAGGCGAGGAGGGAATTTGGAGCGATTATAGGAATCAGTGGCGGCAATCGTTCAGGCGCTCGTTTCGATAGTAATCATCAGTGGTATCGATGTGAGATTTTAAAGAGCCTTAAATCTGCCGTACAAACGAAAAAGCCCGTCGCTGAGTCAGCTCCGAGCTTTTCCGGTTATGACGATGTTTAAGGCGCAGCAGTGGAGTCTTATTTTAGCTAGCCAACGCATTCAGTACATGGACTGGGTCATTATGGATAGCTTTCAACAATGCCTTTGCTGGTCCGGTAGGTTCACGACGACCCTGCTCCCAGTTACGTAATGTGCCAAGTTGCACATCAATCAGCGCTGCGAATTTAGCCTGGGTCAGCCCTGTCGCCTTACGGATCTCTTTGACTCGCATTGAATCAACATGGAATTCACGAGAAGGTTCGCGTTCTCCGCGCAGGATCTCGTTCATCTCTTGAACGCTTTCCATCAATTCATCAAAAAATCTGCTCATAGCTATCTCCAGTGCTCAATCGCAGCCTTCAGTGACTTGCGCTCGTCGGCAGTCAAGTCCTGCTGTTCATTTTTGGGATAGATCATCAGTAGAACAATCTGTGATGCCGAGACGAAGTGGTAATAGATCACCCGCGCCCCGCCTCGTTTGCCATGGCCCTTGGCTGCTACTCGTATCTTGCGAACTCCACCCGTACCCTCGATTACATCGCCAGCAGAAGGGTTGACTACCAACACGTTCTGAAGAGCCGTGTAGGCATCCTCGTCGATCAATTCTTTAACGCGACGGGTGAAGACTGACGTCTCTATGAAAATCATCGCTAATGTACGCCATTGGCTTAGTTGACTGCAATCCTAGCCGTGCGTGCTTCGACGTGCATCCAGTGAGTTGTAACTGCTTTTTGACACGCAGGATGTGGCCAATTATACGTCGGCCAACCGCCCCATAAGACACTCAATAAACACCCCCTCCGCCCGACTCATCTTCTGCTCGCGATTCCACAACAGGTGAATATCCACATCCGCAATCCCCTCATCCGGCGGCAACCGCCACAGCAGCCCGTTTTTCACATCGTCCGCCACCACATGAGTCGGTAAGCAACCCAAACCAAACCCGGCAATCACCAAACGCCGCACTTCTTCCAGGCTGGAGGATGACGCCACGATCCGCCCACCGAAGCCTTGCTGATCACGGAAAATCGTCAGCGGCGAGAGCATCCCGCCAATCTGGTCGCTGGTAAAACTCACGAAGTTTTCCGACTGCAAATCCCCCTCGGCCAGGTTTGTGCGCCCGAACAATGGGTGATGTTTTCCGCAAAAGAACGCGTAGCGCTGACGCAGAAACAGGTGCTGTTCCAGGCGCGGCTGAGGCCGACGATTGAGGCTCAACCCCAGGGTCGCGGTTTTTTCCAGCAGGGCGGCGACGATGTCGGAGCTGCGCATCACTTCGACTTCCAGATCGACCCGCGGATGTTCGCGATGAAAGCTGGCGAGAAAGTCATCGAAAGTGTCGGAATTAATCCGGCTGATCATCAGCAAGCGCACTTTGCCGATCACTTCATCGCCGGGCTTTTGCAGGGCGTTGCTCATTTGCGAAACCTGGCCGTACATCTCGCCGGCAATCGCGAAAATCTGTTCACCTGCCTCGGTGAGCACGAAGCGCGGGCCGCGACGTACGATGAGCTGGCAATCCAGCTGTTCCTCCAGGCGCTTGAGCGCCTGGCTGATGGCCGGTTGCGTCAGGTGCAGGCGCGCTGCGGCGCGGCTGATGCTCAGTTCCTGGCCGATCACGCGGAAGGTGCGCAGCAGGTTCCAGTCCAGGCGGTCGTTGAGCAGGGGGTGAATATCGCGGCGGGATTCGGGCATGGTGTCGCTCGATAATAAGCAGTATTTATAATCAAGATAATAAATAGAAAATTGACTAATCATAGCCCCAGGCCGAAAAATCGGGCTCAACAAGCGCCATCAGAGCGCACCGGTTCGACCTTCTCCTGCCAAAAAAATAACCAAAGGAGCCAGCCCCATGAAGCCTTCCGCTTCGCCGCAGCCTCGCCGTGCCGCGGCCGCCGCTTTTATCGGCACCATGATCGAGTGGTACGACTTTTACATCTATGCCACCGCTGCGGCGCTGGTGTTCGGTCAGCTGTTTTTCCCCTCCGACGATAAATTGTTCAGCACCATGGCTGCGTTCGGCACCTTCGCCGTGGGCTTTTTTGCGCGGCCGTTGGGCGGCATTGTGTTTGGCCATATCGGCGACCGCATCGGCCGCAAGAAATCCCTGGTGATCACCCTCGTGATGATGGGCGTGGTCACGGTGTGCATCGGCCTGTTGCCGACCTATGCGCAGATCGGCGCCGCAGCACCGGTGCTGCTGATACTGCTGCGGGTAGTGCAGGGCATTGCAGTGGGCGGTGAGTGGGGCGGGGCGGTGTTGATGGCCGGGGAACATGCGCCAAAGGGGCGCCGTAACTTCTTTGCATCCTTCGCGCAGTTGGGCAGCCCGGCCGGTTTGATTCTTTCCCTGCTGGCGTTCAGCGCGGTGACCCGCTTACCGGAAGAAGACCTGCTCAGTTGGGGCTGGCGCCTGCCGTTCCTGGCCAGTGCCTTGCTGTTGGTCGTCGGCCTGGCGATTCGCCTGGGTGTAAATGAGTCGCCGGAGTTCCTCGAAGACAAGGCCCTGGCGGAAAAAGCGCGGGCGATCAAGAAGGACCAAGCCCCCGTGCTGGAAGTGCTGAAGACCGCTTGGCGTCCACTGTTGTTGTGCATTGGCGCCAACACATTGGGGATTGCCGGCGTGTATTTCACCAACACCTTCATGATTGCCTACAGCACTCAGCAACTGAACCTGCCGCGCTCGCTGATTCTGGAATGCCTGTTCTTCGTCGCCATTATCCAGTTCTGCGTTCAGCCACTGGCCGCCTGGGTGGCAGAGAAGGTCGGCGCTACACGGTTCCTGTGCGCCATGTGCGTACTGGCGATGGCCTCGCCGTATCCGATGTTCGTTCTGGTCAGCAGTGGCCAGGCGCCGTTGATCATCCTCGGCATTGCCCTCGCGGTGGTGTGCATGGCGTCGTTCTATGCCGTCATCGCAGGCTTTGTCAGCGGCCTGTTTGAAACCCGTGTGCGCTACACCGCGATCTCTCTGGCTTACCAGGTATGCGGCGCATTGGCCGGCGGCCTGACACCGTTGATCGGCACCTGGCTGGCCCATCAATACCTGGGCCAATGGTGGCCGATGGCAGTGTTTTACAGCGTGATCGCGGCGGTCTCGTTGGTGTGCGTGCTGGCCTTGTCCCGTCGCCACGCCACGGCTCACCGCCTGGAAATGGCACACAGTTGAAGGAGTCAGCAATGTTGAAGATCAATGGCGAGCGCCTGTGGCATAGCTTGATGGCCATGGCCGAGATCGGCGCGACTGCACGCGGTGGCAGCTGCCGCCTGGCGTTGAGCGCCGAAGACAAGGCCGGTCGCGAGCTGTTCAGCCACTGGTGTACAGCGGCTGGCCTGACGTTGAGCGTGGATGCCATCGGCAATCTGTTCGCCCGTCGTGCGGGTACCGACAATGACGCCGCTGCGGTGATGATCGGCAGCCATCTCGATACCCAGCCCGAAGGCGGGCGCTTCGATGGCGTGTACGGCGTATTGGCCGGCCTGGAGGTGATCCGCAGCCTCGACGACCACGGCATCCAGACGCGCAAGCCCCTGGAAATCGCAGTGTGGACCAACGAAGAAGGCGCGCGTTTCACCCCGGCGATGCTGGGCTCCGCGGTGTTCACTGGTGCCCTGGCGCTGGACAAGGCGTTGGCGACCACTGATGGCGATGGCATCAGCGTGGCCGAGGCGTTGCGCACCACCGGCTATAACGGCGAGCGTGCATTGGGTGGGGCGGTGGACGCGTATTTCGAAGCGCATATCGAGCAAGGCCCGATCCTGGAAGACAACGCCAACAGTATCGGCGTGGTGACCGGCGGCCAGGCGATTCGCTGGCTCGACGTGCGGGTCGAAGGCATGGCTGCCCATGCTGGCACCACGCCGATGGCGCTGCGCAAAGACGCGTTGTATGGCGCCGCAAAAATGATCCAGGCCCTGGAAAACCTCGCTGCCGATTTTGCCCCGCATGGCCTGACCACTGTGGGTGAATTGAGCATCGCCAAGTCGTCGCGCAACACCATTCCCGGTGTGCTCGACTTCACTGTCGATCTGCGCCATCACCGCGACGCCGATATCGACGCCATGGAGCAACAAGTGCGCGCACGCCTGCAGGCGATTGCCGATAACCGTGGCCTCAGCGTGACTATCACACCGCACTGGATCAGCCCGGCCACGCCGTTCGATGCTGAGTGCGTGGCCTGTGTGCAAGCGTCGGTGGATGCTCTGGGCTACAGCCAGCAGACCATCATCAGCGGTGCCGGCCACGATGCTATCCACCTGGCGCGCTATTGCCCGACTGCGATGATCTTCATCCCCTGTGTCGGTGGCCTGAGCCACAACGAAGCCGAAGACGTCTTGCCTGAAGACGTGCGCCAGGGCACCGATGTATTGCTCAACGCCGTGTTGAAACGCGCCGGCCAGGTTCATTTCTAAAGGCTGACGCCGTGCCCATGTGGGAGCTGGCTTGCCTGCGATAGCGGTGAAGCAGGCAGTACATTGTGCTCTGACCGTGCGCAATCGCAGGCAAGCCAGCTCCCACAGGTTCTGTGTTTATCCAGGAGCATCCTATGAATACGTTTTTCCATCCCGAACAACTGCTGCATCACCCACGCAGCTACTACTCTCGTGGCCAGATGCGCACGCCACAGGAGGTCCCCGAGCGTGCGCGCAACCTGCTGCTGGCTGCGCGAACGCTGGGCTTTGATATCCAGCAACCGAGCGACTACGGTATGGAACCGCTGCTCGCCGTGCACGGCGCTGCATATCTGGATTTTCTCCAAGAAGCTCACCAGCGCTGGAAGGAAATCCCCGAAGACTGGGGCGACGAAGTCATGTCCAACATCTTCGTGCGCGAGCCCAACGCCCTGCGCGGCATTCTGGCCCAGGCGGCACGTTACCTGGCTGATGGCAGTTGCCCGATCGGTGAACTGACCTGGCGCTCGGCGTATTGGTCAGCCCAAAGCGCCGTCGCCGCTGCCCAGGCCATTCTCGATGGCGCGCCAGCCGCCTACGCCTTGTGCCGACCACCGGGGCATCACGCCCGCTTCGATGCGGCGGGCGGCTTCTGTTACATCAATAATGCGGCGGTGGCTGCGCAAGCGTTACGCAAAAGCTTCCAGCGCGTCGCGGTGCTCGATACCGACATGCACCACGGCCAAGGCATCCAGGAGATTTTCTACCAGCGCGATGACGTGCTCTACACGTCGATCCATGGCGATCCCACCAACTTCTATCCCGGGGTGGCGGGCTTTGCCGAAGAAAAAGGCGATGGCCCAGGCTCAGGGTTCAACCTCAACCTGCCCATGCCCCACGGTGCCGGCGAAGCGCTGTTTTTCGAAAAGCTGGAGCTGGCCCTGGCAGCGGTGAAGGATTTCTCGGCGGATGTGCTGGTGTTGTCACTGGGCTTTGATATTTACGAGTTGGACCCGCAAAGCAAGGTCGCGGTGACGCGGGAAGGCTTTGCGCGGCTGGGAGAGTGCATTCGAGGGCTGGGGTTACCGTGCCTGATCGTGCAGGAGGGGGGTTATCACCTGCAGACGCTGGACAGTAACGCGCAGGCGTTTTTCAGTGCGCCAGCGGCGTGGGAGAAACTATCAGTCGATTAAACGCTAAAAGCCTGCCGATCAGCTTTCAGCAGGCTTTTCGTCTATCAATGAGCAGTCGTTCCCCTCACCCTGAACGCGATGATGGTGCTGCGACGATAGTGCGTGATGCGCAAGCCTGTAAGCAGGTCGTCACGGCGCGTGCCACGCAAGGGGAACAGGGCGAGGCTTTCACAGTAGCTGACGAGATTGTCGATAAAGCGCGTCGCTGCCAAGGGGGAGCCGGCATCGCAGATGTAATCCTCAAGGGCATCGAGTTGCGTCAGGACTTCAGGCGAAAAAACCACCGAGTAGCTCACGCGTTCCCGATGCCTTTGCGCTGACGCCTGGCTGCCATATGCTCGCGAACCTGTTCTGCAGATAACCCGAGCTCAGGCTGTGCCTCAAGAGCGGTCGCTGCCGGGATGACTTCGTCCCTCAGCCAGTCTTCCATGGCACGGTCACGTGCCAGCAGCACCCGCAATCCGTCGCGAATCACTTCGCTTTCGCTGGCATATTCGCCTGCAGCCACCTTGGCTTTGACCAGGGCCGCCATTTCAAGGGGCAAGGTGATGCTCATTTGCTGGGTTGAGCGCATTGGGATGTCCGCCAGAAGTGAGTAGGATTCAATCCTACTTGACCATTGGCGCGATGCAAGAAGCAACTGATCAATGCCGATATCCGGCGTCTCGTCGCCCATCCAGAAGGGGTAGGTTTGCATGGGGTGTCGCGTCTCCAGTTGTGTAGGTCAGGCCGCAAGTATTGACCCGTTTTGGCGAGCGCGTGGCCGCAGGTGGCCGATAAGCTGCTGAAATGTATGACTTGATATCTGTAACAGGATTATCTCGATAAAGCCGCCCCGGCTCGCATGGCATCGCATCGACTCCCATACGATAATGCTCGTCACCCCGACCACTCTGGCCTGCCTCCCGTGATCATCAATTTCGACCTCAACGACCTCCAAGCCTTCCGCGCCGTGGTAGACAAGGGCAGTTTCCGTGGCGCCGCCGAGGCCATCCGTATCTCGCAGCCGGCCCTCAGCCGACGCATCGAGAAGCTTGAATCCGCCCTGGATGTAAAGCTGTTCGAACGCACCACACGGCGGGTCAGTCTGACCATGGTCGGTCGTGCCTTCTTGCCCCAGGTGGAGCGAATGCTCGACGATCTTGACATCGCCTTGATGGGCATCAGCAACGTCGCGTCCACACGCATGGGCAACGTCACCATCGCCTGTGTGCCGTCTACCGCGTATTACTTCATGCCCCACGTGATCTCCGAATTCCACAAGCTGTATCCGAAGATTCGCTTGCGGGTACTGGATGCCAGTGCTGGCGAAGTGAGCAATGCGGTGGCAAGCGGTGAAGCGGATTTCGGCGTGAGCTTCAGCGGTAGCCTGGCCGACGAGGTCGAGTTCGAGCTGTTGTTGCAGGAACGCTATGTGCTTGCCTGTCGGCGTGACCATCCGTTGGCCACGCGTGAGAGCGTGACCTGGACCGAGGCCTATGAACACGACTACATCAGCGTGGACAAAACCTCGGGCAACCGCTTCCTGCTCGACCAGGCGCTGCGTGGCGTGCGGGTGAAAAAGCCGAGTATCTGCGAGACCCACCACGTGACCACCATGATCGGGCTGGTGGAGGCGGGGCTGGGCGTGGCGATGGTGCCGTCGATTGCGATGCCGGCGTGCGAGCACCCGATTCTGGTGAGTGTGCCGCTGGTAGAGCCGCAGGTGATGCGCAATGTGGGCTTGATCAAGCGCCGCGGGCGGACACTGCCGCCTGCGGCGCTGGAGTTGGAGCGATTGGTGCGGGAGATGCCGTTTCGGTCAGCGTGACACCGAGTCCAGGCCGGTGGATTGCACCACCGGTTGAGCTTCGGGCGAGGCCATGAACTGCAGCAGCGCCTTGGCTTCGTCCGGGTGTTCTGCGTTGACCGGAATGCCCGCCGCAAAGCGTGTCACCGACTGCACGTTTTCCGGGATCTTGCCGACAAACGTCACACCCTTGACCGGCAACAATTCAGCCACCTGCTGCAAGCCCACTTCGTAGTCACCCTTGGCCACCTGCTCGCCCACCGGCACGCGTTCGATCATGGTGCCTTTGGCCGGCATACCGAGTTTCTTGAACAACTCTTTCTCGACGTACACACCGCTGGCGCTGTCCGAGTACGCCACGGATTTGGCTTTGCTCAGCACGGCCTTGAGTTCGGCGTCGGTATTGATCGCAGGTTTTTGCGCGCCTTCCTTCACCACCAGGCCAATGCGCGAATCGGCCAGTTCCACGCGGGACGCGGGGTCGACCTTGCCTTGCTTGATCAGCTCATCCAGGGCGTAGCCGACCATGATCACCACGTCGGCGTGCTCGCCGCGGGCCAGGCGGTTGGGAATCGCTTCCGGCGCCTTGCCCATGGACGGGCCGAGAATGGTGTCGAGGGTGTCACCGCTTTGCTTGGCGTATTGCGGGCCAAGCAGTTTATAGGCGGCGGTGAAGCCACCAGAGGTCATCACCTTGAGCTCTTCGGCCTGGGCCGTCAGCGCCAGGGCGCCGAGGACGACGGCAGTGAGGGATTTGAACAAAGGCTTCATTGCACCGCCTCCTGCATGACTTGGCCACGGGTATTGGCGTGGCGATACAACGCCAGGGTTGAACACAGCGCACACAGTGCGGCGAACATCATCCAATAGGCGGGAGATGCCTTGTCTTCAGTGATGTGGATGAACCAGGTGGAAATCGCCGGCGTGAAGCCACCGAAGACTGCAGTCGCCAGGCTGTAAGCCAGGGAGAAACCCGCCACGCGCACTTCCACCGGCATGATTTCGGTCAGCGCCGGGATCATTGCGCCGTTGTACAGGCCGTAGAGGAAGGAGAACCACAACAGGGTTTCCAGCATGTGCGCAAAGCTTGGCGCGTTGACCACGTAGGACAGCGCTGGATAAGCAGTAAGAACAGTCAGCACGGTCATGGCGATCAGCACCGGTTTGCGGCCAAAACGATCACTGAGGATGCCGCCGATCGGCAGCCAGAAAAAGTTCGACACCGCCACCAGCAAGGTCACCAGCAGGGCATCGGAAGTGCTCAGTTGCAGTACGGTCTTGCCGAAGGTCGGTGCGTACACGGTGATCAGGTAGAACGCGGTGGTGGTCATGGCCACCATCAACATGCCGCCGATGACTACGGTCCAGTTCTTCACCAGGGTCGCCATCACTTCACGCATGGTCGGGCGATGCTTGCGGTTGGCGAACTCTTCGGTTTCCTGCAGGTTGCGACGCAGCACAAAGATAAACGGAATGATCACGCAACCAACGGCAAATGGAATACGCCAGCCCCAATCGGCCACCACTGCCGGTTCCATCCACACGTTCAAGCCATAGCCCAGCGCTGCGGCGACCACGATGGAGATCTGCTGGCTGCCCGACTGCCAGCTGGTGTAGAAACCTTTGCGGCCCGGCGTAGCCATTTCAGACAGGTAAACCGAGACACCGCCCAATTCCGCACCGGCCGAGAAACCTTGCAGCAGGCGGCCCAGCAGCACCAGCAGCGGCGCCCACAGGCCAATGGTGTGATAACTGGGCACCAGCACGATCAACAGCGTGCCGCTGGCCATGATCGACAAGGTCACGATCAAGCCTTTGCGACGGCCCACGTCATCGATATAGGCACCCAGAATGATTGCGCCCAGTGGTCGCATCAGGAAGCCCGCGCCGAACACGGCGAAGGTCATCATTAATGACGCAAACTCATTAGCGGCAGGGAAGAACGCGGCGGCGATATAGGTCGCGTAGAAACCGAACAGAAAGAAGTCGAACTGTTCAAGGAAGTTGCCCGAAGTAACGCGCAGTACAGCGCCTACTTTCGAGCTGGCAGAGGCGGGCCGGGAAGGGCTAGTCATGATTTTGTGTCTCCAGCGTTCTTTTTAAAGTGCTTGTTTCGCTTAAGACTGGGGATAGTGGCTGACACATTTAGAAATGATAAGTGACAAATATGGATGCATTGATGTGTTTTGGCTATCAGTCAAAAGGGCCATCCGATTTTTCAGACCTGTTCTATGCTTGAGCTTGTGTCCAATTCTTACGGATGGGAGGTGGCTATGGGCAACGAACACCAGCAGCACAATGAGCCAGAACGTGAACATCCTCGGCGGCGGCCAGAGGAAGAAAAGCCTCAAACCTGGAAGCACCCCGACGACGGCACGGAGCTTTCCGAACGGGACCAGGAGCGCCCGCTGAAACCCTGACTTCAAGTCCAATAGAATCCAACTGTGGGAGTGGGATAGGCCGTTCCCACAGTTGTTTTGTGAGGCTTACATAACCTTCAAGCGCTGATTTATCGTCTCCAAACCGCCCGATGAACAGCGCGCACATAGACGCAGCCCCGTGGCCTTTCTAAACTGCGGCTTGTCTTGGGGAGAGGGGTGGGCGCCGATGAATCGCAATGAACTACGCAAGGCCGACATCAACCTGATGGTGGTCTTCGAAGCGCTGATGCTCGAGCGCAATGTGACGCGGGTGGCGGAGAAGCTGTTTCTCGGCCAGCCCACCATCAGTTCGGCCCTCAACCGCCTGCGCACCTTGTTCAACGACCCGTTGTTCATTCGTGTCGGCCATCGCATGGAGCCCACGGCCCGTGCCGAGGAAATCATCCAGCACCTGTCGCCGGCCCTGGATTCCTTGTCATCGGCCCTGAGCCTGACCCATGACTTTGATCCGTCCATCAGTACCATGACCTTTCGCATCGGCCTGTCCGATGACGTCGAGTTCGGCCTGCTGCCGCCGTTGCTGCGTGCCTTGCGCCAGGAGGCGCCGCAGGTGGTGTTCGTGGTGCAGCACGTGGATTACTGGCGCATTCCCGACTTGCTGGCGTCGGGCGATATCACCGTCGGCATCACCCAGACCCGCGGCCTGCCGGCAAATGCCAAGCGCAAGCTGTTGCGGCATATCCGCCCCTGCCTGCTGCGCGCCGATGCCTCGGACACGCCGCTGACCCTCGATGAATATTGCGCACGGCCCCATGTGCTGGTGTCCCACACTGCCAACGTGGCCGGGTTTGCCGATGAGTGGCTGGCGGAGGTGGGCCGCAAGCGCCATGTGGTGCTGTCGGTGCCGCAATACAGTTCGCTGCCGGCGTTGCTCGCCGGCACCGACATGATCGCCAGCCTGCCGGATTACACTGCCCAAGCCATGGCCGCCGGCGGCAATTTGTACTGCGAGCCGTTTCCCTTCCAAACCCCGACCCTGGATTTGTCGATGGTCTGGCTCAGCCACGTCGACACCGACCCGGCGGAGCGCTGGATGCGTTCGCGGCTGGAGGCGTTCATGAGTGACAAGCTCCCGGCTCCAAGCTAAGCAACTGTAGAGACTGCTTGGCGCCTTCAACTTGCCGCTTGCAGCTGTTCCTCACACACCCTCACCACTTGCTCACGAAACCAGCTATTGGCACTGTCTTGCCCATTGGTTTCCTTCCAATGCATATCCAGGGTAAACCCCGGCAAACCGTTGGGTGCTTCGCACACACCGAACCCCGGTGCCAGCAACTTTTGCACGCGACGCGGCAGGGTGACGATGAAGTCGGTGCCGGTAATCATCTTCAACGCTGCGCTGTAGCTATTGGCCCGCGCGATCACCTGGCGCTTGCGCGCCTGACGTGCGAGCCAGCCGTCGATCATGTTGGTGTCGGAGGACCATGGCGTGGGGAATATGTGACGCCGCTCGACGAAAGATTGCAGGCTGAACGCCGGCTCCCTGGGTGCCGAGCGCTGGTCGAACACGCAAACCAGGTCATCCTCCAACAGCATCTGGGTTTTGAAGTCTTTATGGGTGCGATGAAAGTGCGGGCCGAAGCAGATCACCAGGTCGAGGCGGCCTTCACGCAGGTCATCGACGGGAATGTCGGTTTCCAGCTTCTGCACATTGACGATCACCGGCAGGTCGGCATGGTCGAAGTGCTTCAACAGCCGTGGCAGGATCAGTTGCTCGAAGTATTCCGGGGCGCACACATTGAAGGTCACCGCCTGTTGAGTCGGGTCAAAGGCCTGGCCACCGGCGTGACACAGGTTGATGCTTTCCAGGATCTTCTGCACATGCCCGTACATGGTGGTGGCCTTGTACGTCGGACGCATACCGGCCCGTGTGTTGATAAACAGCTCATCCTCAAAGCTGGTGCGCAACTTCTTCAGGCTGTAGCTCACCGTGGACTGGCTGACGAACAGCGTTTCGGACACATCAGTAACGCTGCTCTGGTCGTAGACGGCGATAAACACCATCAAATCCTGCATATCGAGCTTTCTGAGCGAGTTACTGTTTAGCATCGGTTTCGTCCGTAAACCCTTTGTACCGAACTCAGTACAAGACTGGGCAAAATGTTAACGGAACGCTCGTACCAATAGAAAGCTCTGTAGGACTATTCAATGTTTCGTGTGGGACAAATACTGTTTGTAATACGACGTCAGCGGATATGTCGTACGTAATGCCGGGGGTTGAAGCGCAGGACCATCAGCAGCATCACCACAGTCACCGCGGTCAGCGACCACCAGGCTCCTTCAAAGCTGCCCAATTGATCGCGGATCACTCCGGCAATCAAGGGCGACACGCCGGCAATCAGGTAACCGATGCCCTGTACAAATGCGGTAAGGCTACCGGCGCGCCGTGGGTTGTCGAGGTGGTCGAGGGACACAATCAGGCTCATGGGAAACAACCCGCCGATACCCAGGCCGAGCAGGCAAGGCCATAGCAGGCTCCAGTGTTGCGGGCTTAGGATCAGGCCGCAGAACCCGAGGATGATCAGCGCCAGCAGCACCGCGATCACTCCGCGTTTATCCTGGCGTCGGTTGGCGATGGCCGGGGTGACCAGGCCGGAGATCACCTCCATGGCGGTCAGCAAGCCCAGCAGCAAGCCGGCATTCTGCTCGCTCCAGCCCTGTTCGACGTAGTACGGCGCCAGCCACGCCAATACACAGGTATAGGACGCCGTGCCCAGGCCAAAAAAGATCGCCAGCAACCAGGCACGGCGATTGCTGAATAATGATTCCTGAGTGCTCGATTCTGCTTGAGGCAAGGGTGGCAGAGCCGAACGCTGGGTATACCAGAACACCAGCGCCAACAGCGCCAGTACCGCCCAGATCGCCAGGCCGATGCGCCAACTGCCGGTGCGCACTTGCACCAAGGGTGAGAGTGATGCCGCCAGCGCAGCGCCGCCCATGATCGCAGTCACATACAGGCCCATGAACAGCGAAACGTCAGCGCTGAATCGCGACTTGATCAGCGTCGGCATCAATGCCTGAATCAGCGCGATGCCGACCCCTGCGGCAATCGCGCTGACGATCAGCTCCAGCGCCGAATCCAGCAACAGCCGCGATAAGGTCGCCAGCCCAATCACCAGCAGCGACAGCATAATGCTGCGATGTTCGCCCAGGCGCTTGGCCAGGCCCATGCCAACAAACATCGCCAGGCCCATGGCCATGACCGGCAACATGGTCAGTAACGCGGCGCTGCTGAAACTCAACGGCACATCCACGCGAATCGACGATAACAACGGCCCCACAGCCGCCATCGACGGTCGCAGGTTAAGGGCGACCAGCACCACGCTGATCATCAGCCATACGGCGGTGGTGGGTTTTGCGTGAACGTTTTCCATGGGCCTGCCTTGTTCGAACAAGGGCGAATCAGGCCATGCAGGGGCAAGTGGGGCAAATCAGAAAGTCACTGGGGCTATCTAAAAATTGCGGATAACTGACAGATCGCCCCTCTCACAGGGGAAAACCAGAGTCACATAGAGCGAGTTCCAGGCTTGGTCGACTCCCACCGCCCTTGGTCGATTTCAATCAGCGTCGGCCCCTGGCGATCAGCTGCGGCGCGCAGTGCCGAGCGCAGATGCTCGATGCCTTCGATGCTCTCTGCCGCGCAGCCCAGGGCCTTGGCCACGCCAATAAAGTCCGGGGTGTAAATGTCCACACCCACAGGCTCGATGGCCCGATTGAGCATGTATTTCTTGATCTCCTCATAGCCCTGGTTATTCCACAACAGTACGATCACCGGTGTGCGGGCTTCCACGGCGCTGGCCAGTTCCGGCAGGGTGAATTGCAGGCCACCGTCGCCGATCAGGCACACCACCGGTTGCTCATCGCCGCGCGCCAGCCAGGCGCCGATGGCGGCGGGCAGGGCATAGCCCAGGGTGCCGTAGCCGGTGGATGAATTGAACCAGTGACGTGGTCGGTCGAGGTTCAGGGTCAGGTTGGCGCTGTACACCGGTTGGGTGGAGTCGCCCACCAGCACGGCGCCGGGCAGTTCTTCCAATACGGTGTTGAGAAGCCGCGTGTGTGCACGGGTGGCAGCGTCCCAAGTGGGCTCCAGCTCGGCCCACAAACGTGCGACGCGAACTGCGCCCCAATCGGTATTGCGCGGCGCCAGTGACTGGCGGTCCAGTTCGGTGAGCAGCGCCCGGGCGGCGATTTTCGCGTCGGCCACCAGGGCCACCTCGGGTGGGTAGTTGCGTACGGTCTGATCCGGGTCGATATCGATGCGCAGCAACGTACCGGGAATCTTGAAGCCGCCAGCGAAGGTCACGTCGTAATCGGTTTCCGCCAGTTCCGTGCCGATGGCCAGTACCACATCGGCCTCGGCGACCAGGGCGCGGGTGGCCGCCAGGGTCTGGGTCGAGCCGATCAACAACGAGTGTGCGGCAGGCAGCAGGCCTTTGGCATTGATGGTCAGGGCCACGGGCGCGCCGAGGGTTTCGGCCAGGCGGGTCAACTCGGGCGCCGCATCGATGGCGCCGCCACCGGCCAGAATCAGCGGGCGTTGGGCGGTGGCGAGCAAGCGGCTCATGTGCTCGATCGCCGCCGGTGCCGCTCCGGCGCGGGCCACGCTGACCGGCTGGCTGCCCAGCAGAGCGTCGGCATTCTCCACCAGCACATCCAACGGAATCTCGATATGCACCGGGCGCGGCCGCCCGGCCTGAAACAGTGCAAACGCCCGCGCCAGCACGCCGGGCAACTCGTGGGCCGACATCAAGGTATGGGAAAACGCCGCCACGCCGGCCACCAGTGCGCTCTGATTCGGCAACTCATGCAACTTGCCACGCCCGCCGCCCAACTGGCTGCGCGCCTGCACACTGGAAATCACCAGCATCGGGATCGAATCGGCATAGGCCTGGCCCATGGCCGTGGTGATATTGGTCATGCCCGGGCCGGTAATGATGAAACACACACCAGGCTTGCCGCAGGTGCGCGCGTAGCCGTCGGCCATAAACCCGGCGCCCTGTTCGTGGCGCGGGGTGACGTGACGGATGCCGGAGCGCGCCAAACCACGGTACAGCTCCACGGTATGCACACCGGGGATGCCGAACACATGATCGACACCGTAGCCTTTCAGGAGGTGGACCAATACTTCGCCGCAGGTTGCCATGCCGGTCGCTCTTGTTATGGATTGAAGGCGCTATTGGACCGGCTGGCCGGTAGCGGCAACAATCGATAAAAAGTCATACTCGCCATGTCCTCACGTCATGGCTGCGCCCTAATGAAACGCCTTCCACCGTTGCCCGCATTGCACACCTTCTGGGTCACGGCCCAATGCTGCAACTTCACCCGCGCCGCCGAGCAACTGCACATCACCCAGGGGGCGGTGAGCCGCCAGATCGCGGGGTTGGAACGGCATTTTGGCTATGGGTTGTTTGTGCGCCAGGCGCGGGGCTTGAGCCTCACCGAGGAAGGTCGCGAGTGGGCGCTGCGGGTGCAGCAGGTGTTCGGCGTGATCGGTGAGGCCGTGGAGCAGATCGGCAATCGCCGCGAGGTTTTGCAGCTCAAGGCGTCCACCTGTGTGATGCGCTGGCTACTGCCACGCGTGCTGCAATGGCAAAGGGAGCGCCCGGATGTACCGGTGGAGCTCACCACCACCGTGGCCTACACCGTGGATTTTCGTCGCGAGCCATTTGATGCGGCGGTGATCTATGCGCCCATCGCCGAGCAGTCCGAGGAGGCTCGGCATTTGTTCGATGAACAACTCACACCGGTCTGTGCTCCGGCCTTGCTGGACAACTTGCACACGCCAGCGGATCTGCAACACCAAGTGCTGCTGCACCCCACACGGGATCAGCGGGATTGGGCATTGTGGTTAAAAGCGGCGGGTACGCGCCTGAGCAGTCTGAGCCAGGGGCATCATTTCGAAACGCTGGACCTGGCGATGACGGTGGCGGCACAAGGCTCGGGCGTGGCGATCGGTGATCGTGCGCTGATTGGCGAGGACCTGAAGGCGGGGCGCCTGGTGATGCCGTTTGAACTGCGGGTGCCGACGGGCATGGGCTACTTCCTGGTGTATCCGCCGCAGACAGTGCCTTCTGCCGGGTTGTTGGCCCTGATGGATTGGCTGACCAGCCAGGCACAAATGTAGGAGGGGCTTGCCCCCTCCCACATTTTTTACCGCGTGGTGTCAGTAGCCAACGGTGAAGCGCTTACGCGAGTGCTTGGGTGTTTCAACCTCGTCGATCATGGCGATGGCGTAGTCGGCAAAGCTGATCGAGCTGTTACCGTCACTGCTCACCAACAGGTCATCCTGGCCCAGGCGGAATTTGCCGGTGCGCTCGGTCCCGTCGAACAGCGCCGATGGCGAGAGGAACGTCCAATCCAATTCCGTTTCCTGGCGCAGCGTTTCCAGGAAATCAGCCCCGGCACTGGCTTCGGCCTTGTACTCCGCAGGGAAACCCGGGCTATCGATGACGCGACTGCCGTCCGGTAGCAGCAACGAACCTGCACCACCCACCACCAGCAGGCGTTTGACCCCGGCCTTTTTCACCGGGCCGATCACGGCGCTGGCGGGCAAGGTGGCAAAGTGCGCGGCGCTGATCACCACGTCGCTGCCGCTTATGGCGTGTTGCAAAGCCTCGGCATCCAGCGCATCCACCTGCTTGGTCGTGACGCCTGGGCGTACGCCCAGCTTCTCGGTGTTGCGAGCGATGGCGGTGACGGTATGCCCGCGGCGCAGGGCTTCTTCCAGCAGTTGGCTACCGGCACGGCCGGTGGCACCAATGATTGCGATTTTGCTCATGACGTTCTCCATCAGGGTTAGGGTTTAAAGCCGATCACCACTTCATTTCGCCCTTGGCGACTTTGGCGCTCAATTCCAGCGAGCTTTCGTCGGCGAGGGTGGGGTAACGCTGTTTCATGGCCGCAATCAGGGCGGCGGAATCCTTGGCCTTGGCGGTTTCGATGTCGAAGGCCTGGATGTAGTCGGCGGTGAATTTCACCGAGGCCAGCGATGGGGTGCCCAGGTAGTGACCAGGGATCACTGTTTTTGGCTTCAAGCCTTCAATGCGCTCAAGGGTGCTCAGCCAGTCTTTATGGGATTGCGCGCCCTGAGTGTCAGCCATCCACAGGTGAATGTTTTCGGCGACAACCACGCCACCGACTACAGCCTTGATCGACGGGATCCACACAAAGCTGCGATCCGGCTGCGGACCGTCCAGGCCGACCACTTCAAGCTGTTGCCCTTCAAGGGTCAGGCTGTGGCCTTGCAACACTTGCGGCACAATCGTCTTGGTCGGTTTGTCGGCGCCCATTTTCGGGCCCCAATATTCCAGCTTGCCAGCGACGGTGGCGTTGATATGGTCGACCACCGGTTGCGGCGCCAGCACCTTGGCGTCGGGGAAGGCGGCGGTCAGGGTGTCGAGGCCGAAGTAGTAGTCCGGGTCGCCATGGCTGATGTAGATGGTGGTCAGGTGCTTGCCGCTGGCGCGGATCTTCTGCACCAATTGCTCGGCCTGGCCTTTGCCGAATTGGGCGTCCACCAGGATCGCGTCTTTGGCACCGCTGACCAGCACCGAGCTGACGGGAAAGATCGCCGCTTCGCCGGGGTTGTACACGTCCAGTTTCAGCTCAGCGGCTGCGGCGTGGGCGGCGAACGCCAGGGCGGCAGTGGCCAAGGTCAAGCGTTTGAAGGTCGAGAACATCGGGCAGCTCCTGCCATTGGTGAGGGGTGGGTAGAGCTTAGTTGCATAAAACACCACAAAAAATGCGATGCTTGGACATAGTTTGTTTCTGAAATCGGGCAGATCATGGATCGTCTTCAAGCAATGCGCGTGTTTGTCACCGTGGTGGACCTGGGCAGCCAGTCTGCCGCCGCCGATCATCTGGACCTGTCGCGCCCGGTGGTTTCGCGTTACCTGGCTGAGCTGGAGGATTGGGTCGGCGCGCGCCTGCTGCACCGCACCACGCGCAAGCTCAGCCTCACTGCTGCCGGGAGCGAAACCCTGCCGCGCTGCCGGCAATTGCTGGAGCTGTGCGCCGATATGCAGGCCGCCGTCAGCGAGCCCGATGACGCGCCTCGGGGCTTGTTGCGCCTGAGCGTCAGTACCTCGTTCGGCCAGGCGCAGTTGGGCGCGGCCATTGCCGAGTACGTCAAGCGCTACCCGCTGGTGACGGTGGACTTGCAGATGCTCGACCGCACGGTGAATCTGGTGGATGAGCGCATCGACCTGGCGATCCGCACCAGCAATGACCTGGACCCGAACCTGATCGCCCGGCGCTTGACTGTGTGCCGCTCGGTGGTGTGTGCCACACCGGCCTATCTGCGTGAGCATCCGGCGCCGCAGAAAGTCGAAGACCTGGCCCGGCACAACTGCCTGACCCACTCCTATTTCGGCAAGAGCCTGTGGCATTTCGAAGAGCAGGGCGAACACGTGTCGGTGCCGGTGCACGGCAATATCACCGCCAACGAGGCCAGCACGTTATTGCGTATAACTCTGGCCGGGGCAGGGGTGGCGATGCTCCCCAGTTATCAGGCCGGTGACCTGATCCGCAGTGGTGAACTGGTGCGCTTGCTGCCTGCAGCAGAGCCACGGCAGATGAACATCTATGCGGTGTACGCCTCGCGCAAGCACATGCCCTCGGCACTGCGCAGCCTGCTGGATTTTCTGGTGCTGCGGTTTCCGGAGGCGCCTGCGTGGGACGTCGGCCTCTGAGGCGATATAAACGCGCTGAATGGCAGCCAATCATGGCAACTTGCGCTGACTGACCTATGCTTTAAACAGCACCGTGTAGATCCGTTCAGAGGTCTGTGCCATGAGTATCAAAACCAGAAAATACCTGACGATTTTCACCCTCTGTGCATTGGCGACTGCGTTGTACGGGACAGCCGCCTATCGCGTTGAGCAAACGCGCATGCAACCGGCGGCGTTCGCCATCAGTTGCCATCAGGACCAATGCGTGCCGCGCACCGGCAGCTTCAGCGCGCTCAGGTAGGCTGCTCGGCCTTCAATTGCTCGCGAAACGCCTTGGGTGAAAACCCGACCCTGCGGCGAAACAGTCGTGAGAAGTTGGTCGGATCGGAAAAGCCCAGCACCTCAGACATCTCATTGATGGTCATGCTGGTGTAGGTCAACAAGCGCTTGGCTTCCAGCAATTGGCGGTCATGCATGATCTGCAACGCTGGTTGCCCGCCCAACTCCCGACAAGTCCCGTTCAAGTGTGAGACCGAGATGCCCAGCTTGTGGGCCAAATCTTCAATCTTGGGGTGCTCACGGTAATGCTGTTCGACCAGTTGGGTGAAACGCCGAAAATACTCACGACCACGTGGGGCGCGTGGATGACGACGCTGGATCGCCTGGCGGCTGACCCACACCAGCAGCACGCTGACCAAGGCGTGCAACATCATGTCCCGTGCCGGTTGATCATCGGCGTATTCGTCCTGCAAGCGCACGAACAGGTTGTTCAAGTAGTCGCTGTCCTTGCCCGCAGGATAACTGCCGAGGGTTTGCAGGCCATCGACGGTGTCACCCAATTGCGCCTGCAAATGGCTGACCAGCGGCGCCGAAAGGGTCACCACATAACCCTGCACATCTTCGGAAAAACGAAAGCCATGCACGCACAGTGGCGGCAGCACTTGCAGGCTCGCTTCATTGAGGGTGGTGCGCTGGCCTTCGATTTCCAGTTGTGCCTGGCCTTTGTGCACATACAGCAGTTGGCACAGATCCGCGTGCCGGTGGGGCTGGATTTCCCACTGGTATTCCCGACTGCGCCGGGAAATGGTTTCGCAGTGCAACAAATCGGGCGTCGGCCACTGCTGGCTTTCCCCGTAAAGCTTGAAGACCGGAATCGCGGTTTTGGTCATGGTTTCAATCCGATACTCAGGATAATGGTTCGGTAATCGCCCCGATTGGCGAAAAGCGCAGGTTTTGACGCAGTTTTCACCTTCTTATGCGGTTCGCTCAAGTGAAAAATGTCAGCCACAGTTCCACTGACAACTCTTTCACTCGATACGTTCGGGTAAAGCGTGAAGGCCATAAAAATAATGAAAACCCTGAAAACCCAAGTCGCCATTATTGGCGCCGGTCCGTCTGGATTGCTGCTCGGCCAGCTGCTGCACAACGCTGGTATTCAAACCCTTGTTCTAGAGCGCCAGAGCGCCGATTACGTGCAGGGGCGCATCCGTGCCGGAGTGTTGGAGCAGGGCATGGTTGACCTGTTGCGCGAAGCCGGGGTGAGCCAACGCATGGATGTTGAAGGGTTGGTGCACACAGGTTTTGACATTGCCCTTAATGACCAACTTATCCCAATCGATCTGAAGGCATTGACCGGTGGCCAATCGGTGATGATCTACGGCCAGACCGAAGTCACCCGCGACCTGATGGCCGCCCGCGCAGCCGCCGGCGCTACCACGCTGTACGAGGCGTGCGACGTACAGCCCCATGATCTGAAAAGTGATCGACCCTGGCTGACGTTCAATCACCAAGGCCAAGCCTATCGCCTGGAGTGCGATTACATCGCCGGTTGCGATGGCTTCCATGGCGTCGCCCGCCAGTCGATTCCGGCGCAGGCGTTGAAGGTATTCGAGCGGGTCTATCCCTTCGGTTGGCTGGGGGTGCTCGCCGATACGCCGCCGGTACACGCCGAGCTGGTGTATGCCAAACACCCACGGGGTTTTGCCCTGTGCAGCATGCGCTCACCGACGCGCAGCCGTTATTACCTGCAAGTGCCGCAGGACGAGGCTGTGGAGGATTGGTCGGATGAGCGTTTCTGGGATGAGCTGAAAACCCGCTTGCCCGGTTCATTGGCGCAGCAGTTGGTGACCGGCCCATCGATTGAAAAAAGTATCGCGCCGCTGCGCAGCTTCGTGGTGGAACCCATGCAGTACGGGCGCCTGTTCCTGCTTGGCGATGCTGCGCATATTGTCCCGCCCACCGGCGCCAAGGGGTTGAACCTGGCGGCCAGTGACGTGAGCACGTTGTTCCGGATCTTGCTCAAGGTGTACCGTGAAGGGCGCCTGGACTTGCTGCAAAAGTACTCGGCGATCTGCCTGCGCCGGGTATGGAAAGCCGAGCGGTTTTCCTGGTGGATGACCTCGATGCTGCATGAGTTTCCCCAGGCGGACGCCTTCAGCCAGCGCATTGCCGAGAGTGAGCTGGATTATTTCATCCACTCGGATGCCGGGCGCAAAACCATTGCAGAAAATTACGTCGGGCTTGCTTACGAGCCTATCGAATAGCCTGCTATCGTATTGAGCATTCCCGCGGGCGATCTTGTCCTGCGGGCCTTGTTCGAAGGTTCTGCCGTGACTCACCTCAATCAGCCCGCCCCAACCGTTCCCGCCGTGCGCAGTATTCTTGCTGCGCTGATGATGGCGATCTTCCTCGGCGCCCTGGACCAGACCATTGTGGCGGTGTCCATGCCGGCCATTTCCGCGCAGTTTCATGACGTCAACCTGCTGGCCTGGGTGATTTCCGGCTATATGGTGGCGATGACCGTGGCGGTGCCGATCTACGGCAAGCTTGGCGATCTGTATGGGCGTCGGCCCATGATGCTGATCGGCATGGGCGTGTTTACCCTGGCGTCGCTGTTTTGTGGCATGGCGCAAAGCATGGAGCAATTGGTGCTGGCGCGGATTCTCCAGGGCATCGGTGCCGGCGGGATGATTTCAGTGAGCCAGGCAATCATCGGCGACATTATTCCCCCTCGCGAACGCGGCCGTTACCAGGGCTATTTCAGCAGCATGTACGCGGTGGCCAGCGTGGCGGGGCCGGTGCTGGGCGGCTATATGACCGAGTACTTGTCGTGGCGCTGGGTGTTTTTGATCAACCTGCCGCTGGGCGCAGGCGCCTGGTACGTGGCCCATCGCACGTTGGTGGGACTGCCGGTGCCACAGCGCAAGCCGATCATCGATTACCTCGGCACGGTGGTGATGATCATCGGCCTCACCGCCTTGTTGCTGGGTATCACCGAAATCGGCCAGGGCCATTCGTGGCGTGACGATCAAGTGCTGGGGTTGCTGGCCTGCGCACTGTTGGCGTTGAGCGTGTTTGTGTGGCACGAACGCCGCGCGCGCGAACCGCTGCTGCCCATGCACTTGTTTGCCAACCGCAGTGCGGTGTTGTGTTGGTGCACGATTTTTGTCACCAGCTTCCAGGCGATTTCCCTGACCGTGCTGATGCCCCTGCGTTACCAGACCGTGACCGGCGCCGGTGCCGACAGTGCGGCCCTGCACTTGCTGCCCTTGGCGATGGGCTTGCCGATGGGCGCGTATTTTGCCGGGCGCATGACGTCGGTGACTGGCCGCTATAAACCGATGATCCTGAGCGGCGCGGTGTTGAGCCCGCTGGCGATTCTCGGCATGGCCTACAGCGCGCCCCAGGCGGTGGTGCTCACCAGCGTATTCATGCTGTTGTGCGGCATTGCCGCCGGTATGCAGTTCCCGACCTCGTTGGTGGGTACGCAGAACTCGGTAGAGCAACGGGATATCGGTGTGGCCACCAGCACCACCAACCTGTTCCGCTCCCTGGGCGGGGCAGTGGGGGTGGCTTGCATGTCGGCGTTGCTGCTGGCGCTGTTGCACGACTCCAGTTTCGCCCATTTGACGAGCGCCGCACTGGTGGCCGAAGGCAGTTCTGGCAACGTGCTGCTTGACGGCCTCAACGCCGCACCCGGCCCGGCGCAGGATGCGTTGCGCGGGGAGTTGGCGGTGACGTTCCGGCATTTGCTGATGGTGAGTGCGGCAGTGTCGCTGCTGGGGTTGGCGGCTGCGATCGTGATGCCGAACCGGGTGCTGCGTGGTCGGGAAGACAAAGCCCGCTAGGTCCAACTGAATGTAGGAAACCAAATGTGGGAGGGGCGGCGCGACGATTCGACTTGCTCCCACAGTTTGATTGCATTTCAAGTCAGGTCAGGGGCTGTAATATCCCACCGCAACCATGAAATGCCCGCTTTTGCGCACATAAGCGTGCTTGTTCTCGACCTTACCCGTCACCGGGTTTTTCCAGCGGTATTTGTATTCGCCCTGGTCCTGCTCGGCCATCATCTTGAGGATCGGCACACCCACCGGTTTGCCATCCGGGTCCTTGATCTTGGCAAAGTCGGTGTTGATCAGGCGCAGGTTGGTGCCGTGGGCGACGTAGCGTCGCGTGTTCAGGTCTACCACGAACACGTACAGGTCATCTTGCAAGAAGCCGCCCTGCAAGGAGTTGATCGCCTTGAGCGTGCCGGTTTCATCCTTGACCAGCGCTTCCACCGCCTTGTTGCGCAGCGCCCGTGCCTGTCCTGGCGTGGCGCGCGGCAAGTAATAACCGACCGCCAGGATGCGTTCGCCCACCCGCTGATAAAACACATGCTTATGTTCGACCTTGCCGTCGTTCCAGTTCTGCCAGCGATAGTCAGCCTGCTGGATACCCTGGCTTTCCGGCACGCTCAAGGCTTGTTTGAACGAGGCTTGCAGGTCGGGCCCGAGTACCTCGGACACGTCGCGACCGATCAGTGCGGAGGAGGGCCCGCCACTGGCCAACAGTACGCCTTGGGTATTGACCACAAACACATAACGGTCCTGGTCGATGAATTCGCCCTGACGGCTGAAGGCGGCGAACGCCTTGTCACCTTGCTTGTGGTAGTACGCCAAGGCCTTTTCCAGCAGGGCCTTGGCGGCTTGGGCATCCGCTTCCTGTGCCGTGGCGGCATGCACCTGGCTGCAACACAACAGCAGCAGCCAGGTGAATCGGAGCAGTCTCTTCATTTACCCGTCCCTCGTTCTTGTTGGTGTGCCAAGAGCGTAGACGGTTGGCGGCAAATCAGAAGGGTTTAGTGGGCAGGTATTTGCCGTCCAGGGTGATGACCGCACGGGAGCCGCCGTCCGGGTCTTCGACTTTCTTGATGTCCAGCTTGAAGTTGATGGCGCTGATGATGCCGTCGCCGAATTGTTCATGCACCAGGGCCTTCAAGGTAGAGCCGTAGACCTGCAGCATTTCGTAGAAACGGTACATCGTCGGATCGGTCGGCACACCGCTGGGGAAACTGCCGCGCAGTGGGACGCTTTGCAGCAGGCGGCTGGCGTCCTGGTCGAGGCCGAGTTTGTCGCACACGATGTCGGCCGCCTCCTTGGGCAGCGGGTGCTGGCCGAGCAGGGCGGCGGTGACGAACGCCAGGCTCAGGCCGGTGCCATCGGTGAGGTCCTGCCATGACAGATTCTTGCGCGCCTTGAGGTCGATAACGGTATCGGCCAGGGCCAGGCGTGGGGTTTGGGCGAATTGAGATTGCAACATGGTGATGTCCTCTTGGGTGGTTAAGGTTCAGGCAGCGTGGGCGCGGGTGGTTGGATGGTCGAGCAGGGAGACGAAGCGTCCGGTGCGACCGTCCAGCGCGTCGATGCCACCGGTTTCGATGTCATACACCCAGCCATGCAGGTTCATCCGGCCTTGTTCCAGGGCCAGCGCAACGCTGGGGTGAGTCTTGAGATTAGCCAGTTGGGCGACCACGTTTTCACGCACCAATGAATCCAGGCGCGCAGCGTCCGAGACATGCGTACGGGATGCATTGATCACCTTGGCTGACTCGGCATGACGCAACCAGTTGGCCACGGCCGGCAGATGGTCCAGGCACTTGCAGGTGGAAATCGCAGTCATGGCGCCGCAGTCCGAATGCCCGCAAATCACAATGTCGCTGACCCCGAGTACCGCCACCGCATATTCGACCGTGGCCGATACACCACCCGGCTCGGGGCCGTAGGACGGCACGATGTTGCCGGCATTGCGGATCACGAACAGATCGCCGGGTTCCTGCTGGGTCAGAAGCTCCGGTACGACACGGCTGTCGGAGCAGGACACGAACAAGGTGCCGGGGTTCTGTGTGGTGGCCAGGTGCTTGAACAAGTCGCTGCGTTGGGAAAAGGCTTCACGTTGAAATTTGCGGAAGCCATCGATGAGATGCTGCATGGTGGTTCTCCTTGCGTCGCTGATGGGGCAAGGATGGAAGTTTTCGGCTATAGCGTCCAAGACCGGTTTATGATGCTGTCTATAAGTCATGCCTATAGCTGGAGCGCTGTCGATGCTGCTGCGTCATATCCGTTACTTGCTCGCCGTTGCCGAGCATCGCAACTTCACCCGCGCCGCCGAAGCGCTGCATGTATCGCAGCCGACCCTCTCACAACAGATTAAACAGCTGGAAGAAAGCCTCGGCGCGCCGTTGCTCGACCGCTCCGGGCGCAGTATCAGCCTGACCGATGCGGGGCAAGCCTATGTGCGCTTTGCCAGGCTGGCCTTGCAGGACCTGCAGGCCGGCAGCCGCGCCATACACGATGTGCAGGACCTCAGCCGCGGGCATTTGCGCCTGGCCATGACGCCGACCTTCACCGCCTACCTGATCGGCCCGTTGCTGGCGCGATTCAATACGCTGTACCCGGGCATCACCCTCAGCGTCGAGGAGTTGACCCAGGACCGTATCGAAGCTGCACTGGGCGAAGACCTGCTGGATATCGGTATCGGATTTACCGGCGAACATGGACCGGACATTGAGTGCGAGGGGCTGTTTGTCGAACAACTGAGCGTAGTGGTCAGTGCCAGCCATCCCCAATTGAGCCGACTCGTTTGGCTTGAACAACCCCTGGTGCTGCTGAACACGAGCTTCGCTACCCGCCGCCATATCGATGACTACTGCCGCGGGCAAGGTGTGAAACCATTTATCGCCATGGAAGCCAACTCCATCAGCGCAATCATCGAAATCGTCCGCAACACGTCACTGGCAACCGTCCTGCCCCAAGCACTGGCCGAGGCGCAGACGGGGCTGCACGCCGTGACCATCGACCCACCGCTGCCGCAGCGTACTGCCGCACTATTGAGCCGCAAGGGCGCCTACCGCAGCGCCGCGTGCAGGGCGTTCGTCGAGCTGATGTGGGAGGGGGCTTGCTCCCGATAGCGGAGTGTCAGTTAACAATTTTTTGGCTGATCCACCTATATCGAGAGCAAGCCCCCTCCCACATTTGGATCTCGGTGTGCCAGACAGGCCGTCATGGCAGCAAATTCAAGGCGCAGCCAACCACTGGCTGACAACCCCCCCATACACACCCGTCGCCACGCTCAAGTGCAACCACTGATCCACATAACTCTTCCAGGCCACATCATCGCGAGGTAGCAGGAAGGCTTTTTCACTGTACTGCATCGGCCGCTCAGGATTGACCGCACACAACCCCGGCTTGAGCTTCTGCTGATACCGCGCCTCGCTGGCATCGGTAATCATCACATCGGCCTTGCCCGCCAGCAGCTCATCAAAAATCGTCACATTGTCATGCAGGCGAATCTGCGTCTGGCCCAGGTGGGCACGGGCAAACACTTCATTGGTGCCACCTGCCGGCTCGATCACCCGCACCTGTGGCTGGTTGATCTGCTCAACCGTTTGGTAGCGCTGCACATCGGCGCAGCGCACCAGTGGGATCTTGCCGTCAACCCCCAGCGATTGGCTGAAGAACGCCTTTTTCTGCCGCTCCAACGACACCGAAATCCCACCCACGGCGATGTCGCACCGTTGGGCGAGGAAGTCCGGCATCAGGGTTTTCCACGTGGTGGGCACCCACTTGATCGTGGTGTTGAGGCTCTTGGCCAGGGACTCGGCCATGGCAATGTCGATACCTTCATAATGGCCATCGGCGCGCAATGAGGTGTAGGGCTTATAGTCGCCCGTTGTGCAAACGGTCAGGGTGCCGCGCTGGATCACCTCGTCAAGACGTGACGGGACAGTGTCGGCCTGGGCGATGTTTACCAGGCTTGCCAGCACACAGAGGGCCAGAGGAGCTTTCATGGGGGCGAGTCCTTGGGGCACGGTCGGGGCGCCCATTATTTCCAGCGCCGGGCAGGGTGGCAAGGCGTGGGGAATGTTTAGCCAAACTGTACCCAAACTCCATCAAGCCTGAATTTAACCGCCTATCCAGGCGTGTGACGCTCGGGGTTCTCTATTTCTGTGATCCGCACATGGACGGTTGCCCCGACACTCACACTGCGACACTGCCTTCTGCACTTGCGTTCTGGGCCTTGTTCCATTGTCGACACGCGCGCCCGCCAGACACCTCTCTTCTACGTTGATCCATCCCCACGGATGACGCGCACCTGTGCCCATCTGCACCTGCCCGGCCCAAACGTATGAGAATTACCATGAGTGTCTTTGCCCGCCTGCACGAAGCCCGAACCTTCCTTGAGCAGAACCCCGACATTGAGATGTTCGAGCTGTTTATCCTCGACAACAACGGCGTACCCCGCGGCAAGCTGCTGCACCGCGACGAACTGCTGGCGGTGTACGAAACCGGTCGGCCACTGCCCAGCACCATTCTCGGCCTGACCATCAATGGCGATGACGTAGAAAACTCAGGGCTGGTGTGGGAAGTCGGCGATATCGACTGCCGCGCCTACCCGATCAGTGGCAGTTTGCAGCGTATGCCCTGGCGTTTGATCCCCACCGCGGCGGTGCAAGTCAGCATGCACCCCACACAAGGCTTGCCCGCCACCGTGGCCGACCCTCGGCATTTGCTCGCCAAGGTCATCGATGCACTCAAAGCCGATGGCTATTACCCAGTGATGGCGGCAGAGCTGGAGTTCTACCTGCTCGACCAGAAGCCCGACGGCAACGGTCGTCCGCAACCGGCGCGGGATAAGGACGGTAATCGCCCGCGTTCGACCCAGGTCTATGGCCTGCGCGAACTGGAGCAGATCGAGCCGTTTCTCGCCGACCTTTATAGCGCCTGCAAGCTGCAAGGTATTCCGGCGCGAACGGCCATCTCCGAGTACGCCCCGGGCCAGGTGGAAATTACCCTTGAACATCGCACTGATGCTTTACAGGCGATGGACGAAGCGGTGCGCTACAAACGCCTGGTCAAGGGCGTGGCCCACAAGCACGGGATGGCCGCATGTTTTATGGCCAAGCCGTTCGACGACCTGGCCGGCACCGGTATGCATATGCACGTCAGCCTGGCCGATGCCCAGGGCAATAACCTGTTCGCCAGCGAGGCGGCTGATGGCACGCCGCTGCTGCGCCAGGCGGTGGGCGGGATGCTGAGTACGTTGCTCGATTCGCTGCTGATGTTCTGCCCCAACGCCAACTCCTATCGGCGTTTCCAAACCAACAGCTATGCACCCCTGGCTGCCACCTGGGGCGTGGACAACCGCACCGTCAGCCTGCGCGTGCCCGGTGGCCCGGCCAGTTCCCGGCATATCGAGCACCGCATCTGCGGCGCCGATGCCAACCCTTATCTGGCGGCCGCCGCGATCCTGGCCGGCATCCATCGCGGCATTCGCGAGCAACGCGACCCTGGCGCCCCGGTGGAAGGAAACGGTTATGCCCAGGCCAAGGAGCTGTTGCCCACTGACTGGCTGACCACCCTGCGTGCGCTTGAGGCTTCACGATGGGCAAAGGATGCGTTTGGCAGTGAATTCCTTGGTGTTTACCTGGCAGTCAAACGTGCCGAATATCGCCAGTTCATGGGCGAGGTCGGCGAGCAGGATTGGCGCTGGTACCTGCATCAGGCGTGACGGAGTGTACGGTGGCGGCTTTCGACCTTTTTTTCACGTTGCAGTGGTTAAGCTGGGAATCAAGGTCGTTCACTACCGTTTTACCCACATGAGCCCGTGATGTCGCCACAACCTCCATCCCCCATCGAGACTGAATTCACCGAGCGCTGTGACCGTGAGCATGCCAGGGTGTGCGGTGATCCGCGTCCGCCAAGGCTGTTGCAGCGCTTGGCCGCGTGGCGGGATGCGCGGCTGGTACGCCATGCGCTGAAGGTCGCGGGTGAGCCAGGGCTTATCCTTGACCTGGCCTGTGGTTCGGGGCGGTTCTGGCCGGTGCTGGCCGAGCACGTCAACCGGGTGATCCTCGCCTCTGACAACTCCCAGGCCATGCTCGACCACGCGCGCACCCATCACCCGGGCACGTTGCTCAAACGTGTCAAAACCTTCCAGGGCTCGGCGTTTTCGATTGGCCTTTCGGCGAACGCGGTGGACTGTATTTTCTGCCTGGAGTTGTTTCGCCATGTGCCCAGCAGCGATGTGCGATTAATGTTGTTGCGCGAGTTTCACCGCGTCAGCCGCGACACGGTGATTGTTTCCGTAAGCGCGGGTACACCGGTAGAGGATGAGTTTCGTCAGGCGGGCTTCAAGGTTCTGAATTACCAGGAGTTCCTGCCGGGCTCCAAACTGTGGTGTGTGTACGTCCTGCGTAAGAGAGGATAACTCCCATATGTCGGACTATTCTTCATCTCCTGTCGGAGTTTTCATGATGGTGTGTGCACTACGGATGCTCGCAAGCCCCTTTCGCGATATATACTGCGCGCCATTCTTCAAGGGAGAGCCGTGTGGCCATCGATATTCACTGGATCTGCGACAACGATAGCCTCGGCCAGCATTGCGCCCAATGGCAGCAGTTGCCATTCGTCGCCCTCGACACCGAATTCATGCGGGTCGACACCTTTTACCCTATTGCCGGGCTGATCCAGATCGGTGATGGCGTACGCGCTTACCTGATCGACCCCCTGACCATCGACAACTGGCAACCCTTGGCCGCTTTGCTGGAGAACCCGGCGGTGATCAAGGTGGTGCACGCCTGCAGCGAAGACCTGGAAGTGCTGTTGCGCCTGACCGGCAGCCTGCCGGCACCGTTGTTCGACACCCAGTTGGCCGCGGCTTACCTCAACCTCGGCTTTTCCATGGGCTATTCGCGCCTGGTGCAAGCCGTGCTGGATATCGAGCTGCCCAAGGGCGAAACCCGTTCGGACTGGCTGCAGCGGCCATTGTCCGAGACGCAGGTCAGCTACGCCGCCGAAGACGCGGTGCACCTGGCCGAGGTCTATATTCGCCTGCGCCCGCAGCTATCGGATGACAAGTACGCCTGGGTCCTGGAAGACGGTGCCGAACTGGTGGCCAACCTGCGCCGCGAAATCGACCCTTTCGAGGTGTACCGCGACGCCAAGCTGGCGTGGAAACTGTCCCGTGCCCAACTTGCCGTGCTGCGTGAATTGTGCGCCTGGCGCGAGCAGCAGGCCCGCGCCCGGGACCTGCCGCGCAACCGCATCATCCGCGAGCATTCGCTCTGGCCGTTGGCCAAATCCCAGCCGGATAACCTGGCCGCGCTGGGCAAGATCGAAGACATGCACCCGCGTACCGTGCGTCAGGACGGCCAGTTCCTGCTGGACCTGATCAAACGTGCCGGTAGCGTGCCGATGGACCAATGGCCTCCCGCCGTGGCCGAACCGTTGCCGGTGGACGCCGCCGCGCTGATCAAGCAACTGCGCGCCCTGGGCCAGACGTTCGCCGAGCGCCTGGAGATGGCGCCGGAACTGATGCTGCGCAAGAAAACCCTCGAAGCCCTGGTCAAAAGCGGCTACCCCGATGGGCCTTACCAATTGCCAGACTCGCTGCGTGGCTGGCGCCGCGAGTTGATGGGCCAGGCGCTGCTCGACAGCCTGGCCAATGCCGGAGAACAGCCTTGAAACGTATTTGTTCCATCTACCGCAGCAAGAAAAAAGACGGCATGTACCTCTACGTGCTCAAAAGCGATGCCCTCGAGCGCGTGCCCGAGCCGTTGATGGAGGCCTTCGGCAAGGCGCATCACGCGTTTGACATGGTGCTGACGCCGGAGCGCAAGCTGTCGCGCGAAGACATCACCGTGGTGCTGGAAAACCTCGACAAACAGGGCTACCACCTGCAAATGCCGCCGGCCGAAGACGAGTACATCGAGCACTTGCCCGAAGAGTTGCTGCGCCGCAACGACCCGATGTGATCGATCAGTGCCCGTGTCAGGGCACAGGCTTTAAATGGAATCGTATTAGACGACGGTGGCCGTAAGGATGCGGGCGGCCGTCTGCATTGTTTTTGAAAGGTTTGAACCATGCGTGTTCTGATTGCTGAACAGGATCACCCGCTCTACGCCCAACTGCTCAAGGAGGCCGCCCCGGACCTTGACGTGCTGACCAGCGGTGACTCGGCCGAACTCTCGCGCCTGGCCGCCGATTGCCCGGTGTGGCTGGGCCAGCCCGATCTGCTGGCGACGCTGCTGCGCCAGGGCCATCAACCGCAGTGGTTGCAATCGACCTGGGCCGGTATCACGCCGCTGCTGGCCGATGGCTTGCCCCGCGACTATCGCCTCACCCGTGCAGTCGGCATCTTTGGCCAGGTCATGGCCGAGTTTGTCCTCACCTATATGCTGGGCCATGAGCGCGAAGTGCTGGCGCGCCTGGTCAGCCAGGTCGAGCGCAAGTGGGACAACCGCATGGGCCAGAGCCTGGCGGGGCGCAAGGCGCTGATTGTCGGCACGGGTGATATTGGCAAAAGCGTGGCTGATTTCCTGGTGCCCTTTGGCGTCAAGCTGTACGGCATCGCCAGTACGGCGCGGGAACAGGCACCCTTTATTGAAGTGGCCGGGCTCGATCAGTTGGGCCGCTTGGTGGGCGAGGTCGATTACGTGATCAACCTGCTGCCCAATACCCCGGACACCCATGACGTGTACAACGCGGCGTTGTTCAAGCAATTCAAGTCGACGGCGCTGTTTATCAACGTCGGGCGCGGCGTGGCGGTGGTGGATGCCGACCTGGTCGAGGCCCTGAAAGAAGGGCATCTGGCCGGCGCGGTGATCGACGTGTGCCGTCAGGAGCCGTTGCCGCAACGCCACCCGTTCTGGACCGCGTGGGGTTTGCTGTTGACTGGGCACAGCTCGGCACCGACTTCGCCGTCGATGATGGTGGCGTTGTTTGTGCAAAACGTGCGCGCCTACCAGGCCAAGCAAGCGCTGCGCGGCGAAGTGGACTTCGACCGGGGCTACTGATCCTTGGCCATGCATCAATCTAAAATGTGGGAGGGAGCAAGCCCCCTCCCACATTGAAGTTGCACTAGGCTTACAGGCTGAAGTCGCCCTCGGACACCAGTTCAGTCAACGGCTTGCGCGGGCTCGGCGCTTCACGGCCTTGCAGGTATTGCGGCAGGTTCGACTTGTCCCCCAGCTTACCCACCGCTACGGCCGCGTGCAGCGCATAGCCTTGTGGAATCTTCAGCTCTTTGCGGGTCAGCTCCTGATCGAAACCGGCCATGCCGTGGGTGTGCCAGCCGCTGAGGCTGGCTTGCAGCGCCAGGTGGCCCCAGGCCGAGCCGGTGTCGAAGGTGTGCCACAGCGCCGGGGTTTCTTCTGTAGCGCCGGGGGCGATGAAGTCGGTTTTCGACGCGATGATGACCAGGGCCGACGCATGCTGCGCCCAATTGCGGTTGAACTCATTCAGCAGGCCCAGGAAACGCTCCCAGTCCGGCGTGTCCCGGCGGGCGTAGAGAAACCGCCACGGCTGCGAGTTGTACGCCGAGGGTGCCCAGCGTGCGGCTTCGAAGAAACTCAGCAACGTCTCTTGCGGGATGCTTTCGCCAGTAAAGGCGCGGGGCGACCAGCGTTCGGTGAATTGGGTATGGATCGGGTAATCGGCAACGCGTGGGTTATCGCTCATGGACAGATCCTGATGAAAAAAGCCGGGGTTCAAAACTACTGCGCCAACCCAGGCCTGACAAGTCTTGCACCACCGTCAGTCGTAAGCGCTTGGCCGTAACGGGCTTGGGCACTAGACTGGCGGCCTTTTCACCTTCTGATACTGATGTAGAGCCATGGCCGCCAAAGTCGAACCTTTCTGGATACGCAAAACCCTTGAGCACCTCGACCAGGAGGAGTGGGAGTCGTTGTGCGACGGCTGCGGCCTGTGCTGTCTGCAAAAGCTTGAGGATGAAGACGACAACAGCGTCTATTACACGCGTATCGCCTGCAAACTGCTCGACCTGAAAACCTGCCAGTGCACCGATTACCCCAATCGCCGCGCTTCGGTGCCGGACTGTATCCAGCTCACGCCCGGCCAGGCCGATCAGTTCAAATGGCTGCCGCCAACCTGCGGCTATCGTCTGGTCAGCGAGCGCAAGGATTTGCCGCTCTGGCACCACCTGGTCTGCGGCGATCGCGACGCCGTGCACCATGAACGCATTTCCCAGTCCGGGCGCATGCTCAGCGAAGGCAGCGTGCCAGAGGACGACTGGGAGGATTACCTGATCTTCCGTGCAGGCTGAACAAAGGAGTGTGTATGAAGGTGGCAGCCAAGTTGGCAGCGGCCCTGGTATTGCTGGCGCTGAGCGGGCCAGGCTGGTGCGCTAAGAAGGTTGACCTGGATTATCACGTCAAGCTGCTGCCCCAGAGCGAGCAGGCCGAGGTGCGCGTCAGCCTGTCCCAAGGCTCGGCGGTGCGCAGCCTGGACTTTGACCTGGGCCGCAGTGGTGATTACAGCGACTTCAAGGCCGACGGCCAATGGCAAGTCACGGGCAGCCGTGGTGTGTGGCAGCCCAGCGCCGACAAGGCCAGCCTGACCTACCGCGTGCGTCTGACCCACGCGCGCAAGCCGGGCACCTTTGACACGCGGGCCACGCCCAATTGGGCATTACTGCGTGGTGAAGACCTGGTGCCCGCTGCGCGCCTGGACCAGCAAGATGGCATTGAATTGGTCTCGCGCCTGATGTTCGAACTGCCCGCGGGCTGGAAGAGCGTCGAAACCGCCTGGCCGCGCATTGGCAAAAACAAATTCCGCATCGACAACGTGTCCCGCCTGTTCGATCGCCCCACCGGCTGGATGCTCGCCGGTAACCTCGGCAGCCGTCGCCTGCGCCTGGGTGAAACCGAGGTCACCGTGGCCTCGCCAAAGGGGCAGGGCATGCGCCGCATGGACGTGCTGACGCTGCTGACGTTCGTCTGGCCGCAGGTGGACGCTGCGTTCCCACGCCATCCCGCCAAATTATTGATCGTCGGCGCGAGTGACCCGATGCGCCGCGGAGCCTGGGCGTCGCACGATTCGATCTACCTCAACAGCCGTACGCCACTGGTCAGCGAAAATGGCAGCAGCCCGTTGCTGCGCGAGGTGGTGCAGGCCATCGGGCGCTTCAACGACCACGACAGCAGTGACTGGATCAGCGAGGGCCTGGGGGAGTATTACGCGATTGAACTGGTGCGACGTGCGGGGGGCCTCACCGATGAGCGTTATGCGGCGATCCAGGCGCGCCTGGCCAAAGAAAGCAAGGCGGTCACCACGCTGAGGGGCGAGCAAATCGGCAGCGCTGGTGTAGCGCGGGCAGTATTGGTGTTGCAGGACCTGGACCGCGAGATCCGCGTGAAGACCCACAACAAGCGCTCCCTGGATGATCTGGCGCAGGCGGTGATGCGGGTGAACAGCATCAACACCAAAGAGTTCGTTCAGTTGGCTGAAAGCGTAATCGGCGAATCGTCGGTGGTACTGGATAGCAAGCTGCTGCGCTGATCCCAAGCCCTGTGCAATTCAAAATGTGGGAGGGGGCAAGCCCCCTCCCACATTTGAATCTCCAGCATGTCCAAGACTTAGGTCAGGCTTTGGATTTTACAGCCTTCTCAGCCGCCACTTCCGCCTTGGTCTTCAAATTCTTCAATTCTTCTCCGGCCCGCTCGATCTTCGTGCGCACGCTGTTCATTTCCTGGCGACCCTGCTCCAGCTTGTCTTTGAGCGAACTGTGCCCGGTAAAGCCACGGGCCAGTGCCACGCCGCCAATCGCCACCTGGATCAGCCCGAAAATCCCGCCGCGGCGCAGGCCTTTGCCGACCATCATCACGCCGCCCGCCACCGAGCCGATGCGCTCCCAGCCATGCACGTTCTGGGTAGGCTGAGGCTTCAACGGTGTGGCTTCGATGATAGGTTGCAAGATTTTGCTGTCGCTCATGATCTGTCTCCAACAAGGGCTAGTGTTACTAGCTGACTGCGCGCAGGTGCCGGATGTTCCCGCAGAATCAGTACTTGGGGCCCGAACGGGTGTTGTTGCCCTTGGCCAGGCGGTCGTAGAGCACCACATTGACGGTGGCTGCCAGGTTCATGCAGCCCGTGGTGGGGATGTACACCACATCTTCGCACCAGTCGCGGATCTCCTTGTCCAGGGAACCGTCCTCGGGGCCGAAGATATACAGCGCGCGGTCGGGGTGGGTGTATTCAGGCAGCGGGCGGGCGCCTTCCACCAGTTCCACGGCAACCGGGATGCAGCCCAGGGGCAGGATCTTCTTCAGGTCGTCGATGCCGATCAGCGGAATGTCGTGGTGGACCTTCTTGGTGTCGGTGATGAAATCCCGGGCGCGCTCGTAGCGCACGCCGGTGTAGAACACCGAGGCCACGCCGTAGCAACCGGCGGCACGCATCACCGAGCCGACGTTTTCGGGGGATTTTGGGTTATACAGACCGATGCAGCTGTAGCGTTTATTGCCCACGGGGAAGGGTGCCTTGGAGAAAAACGGCGATTATACGGCCTGGGGGTATGCGGTGCTTGGGCGATCGTCATCGCAGGCAAGCCCGGCTCCCACAGGGGAATGCATTCCAAATGTGGGAGCTGGCTTGCCTGCGATGAGGCCAGTACAGACAAGGACGATCTTCAGTCGTCTTTCTTCATCAACCCCGCCAGCGCCGCAAACGGATTGTGCGTCGCCTTGGCAATGCTCGGGCTGCTGGTGGAGCCTTCGCCGAAATACTGCTGGTCGGTGTAGCGCGAGTGTTCGTTGTCGTGGCAGTACAGGCACAGCAATTCCCAGTTGGAGCCGTCCTGGGGATTGTCATCATGATTATGGTTGCGGTGGTGTACGGTCAGTTCACTCAAACGCTTGCCGGCGAATTCACGGGCGCAGCGGCCGCACACGTGGGGGTACATCTTCAAGGCTTTGTCGCGGTAGCCCATTTCGCGGTCGCGCTGGGCGTCGGCGAGGATGCGGTCCAGCTTGGCGGTGTGGGAGGGCGGGTTGGTCGAGCTCATCATGGCTCCTGGCTATTTGGTGGTTCACGGATAAGGTTGATTCTAGCCGCTTACGCTGAAAATCACCCCTAGGGATTGCTTCACTGACTGATAAGGATTTGAAATTTATGCGTCTGTATTCATGGACTCTCGGGCTTGTGCTGTGTGTGGTTGCCGCTCAAGCCCAGGCGTTGTCGACGCCACAACCCGGGCAGGTGATCAAGGTGGCCCTTGAGCAATTGCACCCCACCCAGGCCGTGGTGGGTTTCGACCAGATCTACTATAGCCTTGGGCTGTTCGCCGACAAGCCGGCCAAGGCTTTCGATGAATACTGCGAAACCAACGGTCAGGGCGAAGCCGACCAGGTGCCAAAAAACGCCGAGCTGCTAAGGCCCGACAGCTTTACCTGCAAGCACCCGGTGGGCACCTACCCCGAGGAGATGAAAACCGTGGTGGTCGGCCCCGGCGGCCAGCTTTACCTGACCGATGGTCATCACAGCTTCACCACCCTGTGGGAAACGCCCGGCGCCGGCCCGCGTTTGAAAATGTGGGTCAAGGTCACCGACGACTTCAGTGCCAGCCCCAATCTCGCCACGTTCTGGCAGCGGATGGAAGCGGCCCGCAAGGTCTGGCTCAAGGACAATCTGGGCCAGGCGTTGCCAGCGGAGCAACTGCCGGCGCACCTGGGCTTCAAGAACCTGCAGGACGACACGTTCCGCAGCCTGGTGTATTTCACCCGTAAGGCCGCGTACGGCAAGCCAAACGAGGGTGCGATTGCGCCGGAATTTCTGGAGTTCTACTGGGGCAACTGGCTGCGCACGCAGATTGATCTGGGCCAGTACAACCTGAACAAGAAGGGCGGCTACAAGGATGCCATCGAGGCTGTCGCCAAGCGCATGGTCAGCCTGGCGCCGGGGGCAATGGTCGGCGACAGCGGTTTCACTGCCCGGCAGTTGGGCGGTATGACCCAGCTGGATCAAAAGGAGTTGGAAAAGACCTTCGATAAAAAAGTGCCGTACGTGATCGATTACCGCAAATCCAGAGACTGAAGCAGTACCAAATGTGGGAGGGGGCTTGCTCCCGATAGCAGTGTGTCTGTTAAGGATAGGCAAGCTGACACACCACTATCGGGAGCAAGCCCCCTCCCACATTTGACCGATGGTGATTCAGCCCTTGAGCTTTTCTGCAATCCAGATGGTATGCCGCGTGCCTTTATTGCCATGGGCGAACACCTGAACCTCTTCAGCCTTGAAGCCGGCCTTGCGCAGTTTGTCGCTGAACAGCTTATCGGCACTGGCCGACCACACGGCGAGCACGCCCTTGGGCCGCAGGGCTTTGGCGCAGGCGGCCAGGCCACCGGCGGAATACAGCCAGCTGTTGGCCTTTTGCGTAAGCCCCTCGGGACCGTTGTCGACGTCAAGCATGATCGCGTCGAAGCCCTGGGGCTCGGCCTGTAGCACCTTGGCCACATCTTCCAGACGAATCACCGTGCGCGGGTCCTGCAAGGGGCACCCGGATTTTTCTCCCAGTGGCCCACGGTTCCATTCCACGACGCCCGGCACCAGTTCGGCCACCACCACTTCGGCAGTCTTGCCCAAATGCTTGAGTGCTGCGGCCAAGGTAAAGCCCATGCCCAAGCCGCCGATCAGCACGCGTGAGTTCGGGCGACCGGCGACCTTGCGGCAGGGAATCTCCGCCAGGGCGTCTTCGGAACCGTGCATGCGCGTGTTCATCAACTGGCCGCCGTCACCGCCCTGGATCTTGATGACGAAGTCCTCGCCATACTCGAACAGGCACAAGGCGCCGCCGTTGTCGGGGATCGGAGTAGTGTCCAGCAGAACGAAACGTTTCATGGAAATCTCATTGGGAAGGGCATTCTTGCGCAGTTGGGAGTAGCCTTAAGGGATTCCGGTCAGGCCATGGAGCCATCGATGAAGTGCAGCATTCTAACGGTCATTGTATTGAGCGCGCTCATATCCGCTGCGGCGCAGGCTCAGGAGTTGCAAACCGTACCGGTCGCGCCCGCACCAACCCCAGGCGCGCCGGGCACGCCGACCCCGACGTTGTACCCTCAAGTCAGCCCGCCCGCCACGCCCAAGACGAACGGTACGCCACCGTTGGTGCCCATCGTGTTGCCCACGCCGCCCAAGGACCAGACTGTCCCCGGCTTGCAGCAGAACGACAGCAAGCCGAAGACGCCCGGCGGTTAAAACAGTCAAGGCGGTCCTGCGTTCAGACAGGACCGCTCCATCAAGTGCTTAGATCAGCCCGAGCGCCTTGAACACGAACGCATATTCGAGCGCTACGTCACGCAATCCCTGGTAGCGCCCGCTCATGCCGCCATGGCCGGCGCCCAGCTCGGTCTTGAGCAGTAACAGGTTGTCTGAAGTGGCGGTATCGCGCAGCTTGGCCACCCACTTGGCGGCCTCCCAATACTGCACGCGGCTGTCGTTGTAGCCGGCAATCACCAGCATGGCCGGGTACGCCTGGGCGCTGACGTTTTCGTATGGCGCGTAAGCCTTGATGCGCGCATACACTTCGGGTTCCTCGGGGTTGCCCCATTCGTCGTACTCGGTGATGGTCAGCGGTAGCTCCGGATCGAGCATGGTGTTGAGCACATCGACAAACGGCACTTCGGCAATCGCCGCCTGGAACAGTTCCGGGCGCTGGTTGAGCACCGCGCCAATCAACAGGCCGCCGGCACTGCCGCCACTGATCGCCAGTTGCCTGGAAGTGGTCAGCCCCTCGGTGATCAGGTGTTCGGCGCAGGCGATAAAATCGCTGAAGGTATTCTGTTTGTGTTCCTGCTTGCCGTTGCGGTACCAGGCTTCACCCAGCTCACCGCCGCCGCGCACATGGGCGATGGCAAACGCGACCCCTCGGTCCAGCAAGCTCAGGCGTGCGTGGGAGAACCATGGGTCCAGGCTTGAGCCGTAGGCACCGTAGCCGTACAGATACAGCGGGGTGGGTTTACCCAGTTGATCACGCTTGACCACCAGGCTGATGGGCACTTGGGTGCCGTCGGCAGAGGTGGCCCACAGGCGCTGGCTGACGTAGTCGTCGGCGTTGAATGTGCCGAGTACCGGGGTTTCCTTGAGCACCACCTGCGCGCCGCTTGCCAGCTCTAGCTGACGCACCTGGGCGGGACGGTTCAGGGCCTCATAGCGTAGGCGGATGTTGTCGCTTGGAAATTCCAGGCTGTTTTGTACGTAGAGGCTGTAGGCGGCGTCGGGTAATTCCACGCGATAAGCCGGTACACCCTCGGGGTGCACCTCGATGACCGGCAGGCCGCCGATGCGCAGGCTCAATGTCATGGCGCTGGCGTTCAGGCTCACGCCGTCGAGCATGACTTCGTCGCTGTGAGGGATCAGGTTCTGCCAGTCGGCCTCGGTAGGCGGCGTACCGGTATCGGCGGCGAGGTAGAGCGCGTAGTTGATGCCGTCGCGGTTGCTGCGAATAAACCAGGCCCACTCGCCGTTACGCTTGCCGTGGTCGACATCGTATTCGTGGTCCTCGACGCGCGGCGCCAGGCAGGTGAAGGCCAGGTGCGGCTGATCGGCATCCAGCGCCCAGATTTCACTGGTGGTCTTGCTGCCCAGGGCCAGTAGCAGTTGGCGCTCGGAGCTGGAACGGTAGCAGTGCAGGAAGAAACGGCCATCGGGCTCGTGGAACACTTCCTGCGCCGCCGTACCGTCCAGACGGTAGCGATACAGCTTGTGCGGGCGATGGGTGTCGTCCAGTTCGCCGAAGAACAGCGTCAGGCTGTCATTGGCCCAGGTCATGCTGCCGTCGCAGTTGTCGAACGCCAGTTCGCTGACCTTGTCGGTGGCCAATTCCTTCACGTACAGGGTGTAGATCTCTTCACCGCTGGTGTCGAGGCTGTAGGCCAGGCGCTGATGGTCGGGGCTGATGCTGAACGCGCCGAGGGAGAAAAAGCCGCCATTGGCCAAGACGTTCGGGTCCAGCAGCAGTTCTTCGCTGCTCTCGTCCACCTGGTTGCTGTCATCGGCCGGGCGGCGGCAGCGATAGTGGCGTGCGTATTCGTCACCGGCGGTGGTGCGGGTGTAGTACAGGTACGGGCCCCAGGGGGAGGGCAGGGACAGATCGGTTTCGAGGATGCGGCCCTTGATCTCTTCGAACAGCGTTTCGCGCAAAGCCTGCTGGTCGGCGAGTTGGGCTTCCTGCCAGGCGTTTTCCGCCTTGAGGTAATCGAGCACTTCAGGGGTGTCGCGCTCCTGCAGCCAGGCGTAGGGGTCTGCGCCTGGGGCCTTGCGGGCAATCGGAGCGGTGGAAATAGGCATGGATAATTCCCTATCTGGCGGACGGTGGCCGGCATTGCAGCCGCGACACGCAAAAGCCGTTATCATAGCCGCCTCTTTGCCAGCCTTGCCATGGACACCATGACCGAGAACGACTATCTGACCGCTTGGGGCCTCTACGCCTTCGCCGCTTTGGGCTGCCTGTTAGTGTGGTGGCGCATGACCCGCTGGGTCTGGCGCTGGCTGCGCGAGCCGCTGCAATTGCTGATGGCGGTGCTGTTACTGAGCCCGACCATCGTCGACCCGGTCAAGACCCAGTTTGCGCCGGCCGTGGCCATTACTGCCCTGGACCTGGTGCTCAAGGTCGGCAACAACGCCTGGCGGGCGATCTCCGATCTGTTCATGTACACGATGATCGTGTTTGCCCTGTACATCGTGTTTGTGCTGATCCGCTGGCCCATCGAACGCGCCGCCGGCGCTCGCCGTGAGCGCAAGGCTGCTGCAGATGCCGCCTTGGCCGCCGAGCCGGAAGACGACGAACCGTTCCGTCGCCCGGCACCTGCCGGTGGCATGCGGGTCGAGCCGCGCCTTTAAACGTTGACTGCCCCTGCAGCGAGAGCCCTGGCATGTGTGAATTATTGGGCATGAGTGCCAACGTCCCCACCGATATCGTATTCAGCTTTACCGGGCTGATGCAGCGCGGTGGGCGTACCGGCCCGCACCGCGACGGTTGGGGCATCGCCTTCTATGAAGGCCGTGGCCTGCGCCTGTTCCAGGACCCGGCCGCGAGCAGTGAGTCTGAAGTGGCGCTGCTGGTGCAGCGCTACCCGATCAAGAGCGAAGTGGTAATCGGCCATATCCGCCAGGCCAATGTGGGCAAGGTCAGCCTGGCCAATACCCATCCGTTCGTGCGCGAGCTGTGGGGCCGCAACTGGTGTTTTGCCCATAACGGCCAGTTGGCCGACTTCCACCCGCGCGCCACGTTCTACCGCCCGGTCGGCGATACCGACAGCGAAGCGGCCTTCTGTGACCTGCTCAACCGCGTGCGCGAAGCCTTCCCTGAGCCTGTGGACATCGAGCAAGTGCTGCCGGACCTGATCGCCGCCTGTGCCGAATACCGCAGCAAGGGCGTGTTCAACTGCTTGCTCAGCGACGGTGACTGGCTGTTTTGCTACTGCTCGACCAAGCTGGCGCAGATTACCCGGCGCGCGCCGTTTGGCCCCGCTCGCTTGAAAGATGTCGACGTGATCGTCGATTTTCAGGCCGAAACGACGCCCAATGACGTGGTAACCGTCATCGCCACTGAACCTTTGACCGACAACGAAAACTGGACCCGCTACGAACCGGGCCAATGGAGCCTGTGGCGACGCGGTGAATGCGTCAGCCAGGGCGTTACCGAATAAGGAATCGACCATGTTGCTCAGCTATCTGCGGTTGGTGCTGTTTGCCATTGGCTTGTTGGTCGGCGTGCAAGTGCCGGGGTTTATCAACGATTACGCCAAGCGCGTCGAAGCCCACCTGATCGAGGCGCAGACTGGCTTGCGCGGCTTTGAGTCCACCGCGCAGCAGTTCTTCAACGGGGACATGCAAGCGCTGGTGGCGCATTACCGCGCCAGCGATGACCCGGTGTTCCAGAGCGACGCCAGCAGCCTGGGCGCGATGCTTGATCGCCAGCTTGAGTTGGACAAGCAATTCCAGGCCATGCAAGGCCCGTGGTACATCCGCGCCCTGCAAGTGGCCGTAGCCGCCGACCCGGATATCCGCCTGGAAACCTGGAATGGCTACAGCTACCAGATTCTGCTGACGCCCGAAGCCATGGGCTGGGGCTTGGGCGGGGCGATGCTGTTGTCGTTCGGCATCGAGTGCCTGTATCGCCTGATCGACTGGGTAGTGCTGGGTGGCCGGCGCTTGCGCCAGAGCCGGCCGATCGAAGAGCGGGACTTGAAGGGCCTATAAGTCAGGGCCGACTCGGTCCAATGTGGGAGCTGGCTTGCCTGCTCCCACAGTTTTAATCGGGTTTATGCAGTTGCATGCGTTCTGCACCGACTTCCTCGGCATAGCGCGCCACCACCTTCTGGCACAGCCCCACAATTTCCTCCACCAACTCCACCCCCACGCGCCATGACACCACCACCTGCAAGTTCGGCAGGCGCTGTGCCATCGGCAGCATCACCAATTCCCCCCGCGCCAGCTCTTCACTGACCAGCACCGGCGGCAGGGCACCGATGCCGAAGCCGTCACGCAACAATCGCGTAATTGCCGACACCGAGTTCACACAGTTCATTCTGGGCGCGGCCACGCCATTGGCCTGCATCAGGCTCAGCACGTCCTGATGCGGGTGGGAGTTTTTCGAGTAGGTGATGATGCGCTCCTGGGCCAGTTCGGCGAGGGAGGCGTAGTCACGGTTGTAAATCGAGTGGCTGGCGACGATCCAGGCCATGGGATGGCTGGCCAGTTCCAGGCTGCGCACGGTTTCCAGGCGCAGCAGGTCGGTTTGCAGGATCAGGTCGAGAAAACCTTTTTGCAACTGATCGCTGAGGTTCAGCGCGGTATCGGCGACCAGCTCGATTTCCACCAGCGGGAACAGCTTCATCAGTTCTGCCACCAGCGGGCTGAGCCAGGTGTGGATCACCGTGTCCATCGCGCCGATCCGAATGCGCCCGACCTTGCTGCTGGTGGTCTCCAGGGACTGTTTCAAACCCTGCATGGTCACCATCATTTGCTCGGCATAATCGAGCACCTTCAAGCCTTCCGGTGTCAGGCTCACACCCCGGGAGTCACGCAGGAACAGCTTCACCCCCAGCTCGCTTTCGAGCACGGCGATGCGGCTGGAAATCGAGGCCTGGGTGGTGAACAGCTTTTCGGCAGTCAGGCGAAAGCTCTTGAGCTTGGCCACCCAGACGAAGGTTTCGAGGAACTTCAAATTCATGGGATCAACTTTTTCTTATGCATGGATCGGTTTTTATTAGTTGGACGTCGCACCGGGCAAGCGCCAAAAATCGAGCCGTTCCACGATAAGCGTCGTTGGGGTGCCAGGACAAGTTGCGAGTTCTGTGTAATAAATCCCACACTACAAAAAAACAAAACCTACAGGAGCGACCACCGTGAGCCGCCTGCTACTGAACTGCGACATTGGCGAAAGCTTTGGCAACTGGACCATGGGTCTGGACGCCGAAGTCATGCCGTTCATTGATTGCGCCAACGTGGCCTGCGGCTTCCATGCCGGCGACCCGAGCATCATGCGCAAGACCGTCAGCCTGGCGTTCAAGCATGGCGTGCAAGTGGGCGCTCACCCGGCCTATCAAGACCTGCAAGGCTTTGGCCGACGGTCAATGAACTACACGCCGCAGGAAATCCAGGATCTGTTGCATTACCAGATCGGTGCGCTGGACGGCATCTGCCGGGTCCAGGGCGGACGCGTCAGCTACGTGAAACCCCACGGTGCGATGTACAACGACATGATGGCCAACCCCGCGCAGTTGCGTGCGGTGATCCAGGCCGTGGCCGCCTACGGCGACCTGCCGCTGATGCTGCTGGCTACCCGTGACAACAGCGCCGCCCAAGCTGTGGGTGACGAATACGGTGTGACCCTGTGGTTCGAAGCCTTTGCCGATCGCGCCTACGACAGCAAGGGCCATCTGGTTTCCCGCCAGTTGCCCGGCGCGGTGCACCACGACAGCGACACTATCGTGCAGCAGGCCCTGACCATTTCCCGTGGCGCGGCATTGGTCGCCAGCGACGGCAGCCCGTTGGCCTTGCAGGCCGATACCTTGTGCGTGCATGGCGACAACGCCAGCTCGGTGGCCGCGGTGCAGCGTATCCGCCAAGCGTTGCAGACAGCATGAAGCCACGCATTGAAGTGGTGGCCATCGACTGCCTGATGGTGCGTCTGTTTGAGGTGATTGCCGAGGCCAACATGCCGTGGATGCTCGCTGCCACGCAGCGTTTGCGCGCAGAGTTCGGCACGGCGCTGGTGGATCTGGTGCCGTCCTACACCACCTTGATGGTGCATTACGACCTCAGGGAGCTGACCCCGACACAGGCTCGGGAGCTGATCGACCTTGCGCTCACGGACCTGCAACCCCAGGCCCAGGGCAGCGGCCAGTGCCATGTGCTGCCGGTGTGGTACGACCTGAGCGTCGGCCCGGAGTTGACCCTGTTGTCCCAGCGCAGCGGGCAGACGGTAGAGGACGTGATCCGCCGCCACAGCGCCCATGAATACCAGGTGTTCGCCCTCGGTTTCGCCCCAGGTTTTGCCTTTATGGGCTTGGTGGATGAAAGCCTCGCCACCCCACGGCTCAACACGCCGCGCAAACGCGTGACCGCTGGCAGCGTCGGCATTGCTGAACGGCAAACTGCTGCGTACCCGGTGGTGTCGCCGGGCGGCTGGAACCTGATCGGCCGCACCCCGGCCAAACTCTTCGACCGTGAGCGCGACGGCTACAGCCTGATGCAGCCCGGCGACACGGTGCGCTTCGCCCCGGTCAGCCACACCGAATTCGTCAACCTGGGTGGCGATGACACGCCGTTGGAGGCGCAGGCATGAGCCGCTTGATGATCGAGGCCAGCACGCCGCTGTGCCTGTTGCAGGACGCCGGGCGTTTTGGCGTGCGCCACCTGGGTGTAACCCAGGGCGGCGCACTGGATTGGGTGTCAATGTCCTGGGCCAACTGGCTCCTGGGCAATGCCCTGGATGCGCCGGTGGTGGAGATCACCCTGGGTGGTTTTACCGTGCAGGCCGAGGATTATTGCCTGTTGGCACTGGCCGGTGCAGACCTGGGCGCCTATATCGATGAGCGCGCCATAAGCCCCGGTCGCAGTTTTATCCTGCAAAAGGGCCAGCGACTGCGCTTCACCCAGCCGTTCAATGGGGCACGCGCTTATCTGGCGGCGCCCGGTGGGTTCGATGCCCCGACTGTACTTGGCAGTTGTGCCACGGTCGTGCGCGAAGCGTTGGGCGGGGTGGACGGTTTCGGCAAGGCATTGGCCGAAGGCGGGCGGTTGGCTTATTCCGGTACGGGCGGTGCAATGAAGGTGCTGGCCAAGCCGGAGTTGCAATCCGGTGCCTCACTGGACGTGATTATCGGCGCGCAGATCGGCCAGTTCAGCGGGCAGAGTTTATTCGACGCCTTCAACACCGAATGGGCGCTGGACAGCCGCGCCGACCGCATGGGGATGCGCTTGCTCGGCACGCCGTTGCAGTACCAGGGGCCGTCGTTGATTTCCGAAGGGATTCCGTTGGGCGCGATCCAGGTGCCCCCGGATGGGCAGCCGATTGTGTTGCTCAATGACCGGCAGACCATCGGCGGTTATCCGCGGCTGGGCGCGTTGACGCCTTTATCCTTGGCGCGGCTGGCGCAGTGTTTGCCGGGGGAGAAGGTGCGGTTGGCACCGGTGGTGCAGGAGGCGGCGCATCGGCAGCACACCAAGTTTTTGCAGCGGTTTGCCGATCGCTAAAAGCATCGCAGGCAAGCCAGCTCCCACAGAGGAATGCATTCCAACCTTGAAATGCAGTCAACATGTGGGAGCTGGCTTGCCTGCGATGAGGCCGGTCAAAACACCGCCTATTTCGAGAGAAAACGCATACCTTCTTCCAACCCGCGCAACGTCAGCGGGTACATCTGATCCTCCACCAGCTCCCGCACAATCCCCGTCGAGGCCGTATAGCCCCAGGTATCTTTCGGGTAGGGGTTAATCCATATCAGCTTCTTGTACTTGGCCATGAAGCGCTGCATCCACACATACCCCGGCTCCTCGTTCCAATGCTCGACGCTGCCGCCGGCCTGGGTGATTTCATAGGGCGCCATGGCCGCATCGCCGATGAAGATCACTTTGTAGTCGGCGCCGTACTTGTGCAGCAGGTCCTGGGTGGACGTGCGCTCCGAAGTGCGACGCTGGTTGTTCTTCCACACTGACTCGTACACAAAGTTATGGAAGTAGAAGTACTCCAGGTGCTTGAACTCGGTCTTGCACGCCGAGAACAGCTCTTCGCAGATTTTCACGTGGGCATCCATCGAACCACCAATGTCGAACAGCAACAACAGCTTGATGGTGTTGCGCCGCTCGGGGCGCATCTGGATATTCAGCAGCCCGGCATCGCGTGCGGTGTGGTCGATGGTGCCGTCGATATCCAGCTCTTCGGCCGCACCCTGACGTGCAAACTTGCGCAGGCGGCGCAGGGCGATCTTGATGTTGCGCGTGCCCAGTTCCACCTGATCGTCGAGGTTCTTGTACTCGCGCTGATCCCAGACTTTCACCGCCTTGCCCTGGCGCTTGCCGGCGTCACCGACGCGAATGCCTTCGGGGTTGTAGCCACCTGAACCGAACGGGCTGGTGCCGCCAGTGCCGATCCATTTGTTGCCGCCGGCATGGCGTTCTTTCTGTTCTTCCAGGCGTTTCTTGAATTCCTCGATCAGCTTGTCGAGGCCGCCGAGGGACTGGATCTGCGCGCGTTCTTCATCGCTCAGCGAACGTTCGAATTCCTTGCGCAGCCACTCTTCGGGGATCAGCGCCTGCAAATGGTCATCGAGTTTTTCCAGGCCATTGAAATAGGCACCGAAGGCACGGTCGAACTTGTCGAAATGCCGCTCGTCCTTGACCAGTATCGCCCGGGCCAAGTAGTAGAACTCGTCCATGTCAGCGAAGGTCACGCGCTGTTTCAGCGCGTTGATCAGGTCCAGCAGCTCGCGTACCGACACCGGCACCTTGGCCGCACGCATTTCATTGAACAGGTTGAGCAGCATCAGCGATTACCGCGGCGGCTCATGAACGCCAGCCGTTCCAGCAATTGCACATCCTGCTCGTTTTTCACCAAAGCGCCGGCCAGCGGCGGGATGGCCTTGGTCGGGTCGCGCTCGCGCAGCACCGCTTCGCCAATATTGTCGGCCATCAGCAGCTTGAGCCAGTCGACCAGTTCGGACGTGGAAGGTTTCTTCTTCAGGCCCGGAACCTTGCGCACATCGAAGAACACGTCCAGCGCTTCGCTGACCAGGTCTTTCTTGATGTCCGGGTAGTGCACATCCACGATTTTTTGCAGGGTGGTGCGGTCGGGGAAGGCGATGTAGTGGAAGAAGCAGCGGCGCAGGAATGCATCCGGCAGCTCTTTTTCGTTGTTGGAGGTAATGATGATGATCGGGCGCTTCTTGGCCTTGATGGTCTCGTCGATTTCGTAGACGTAGAACTCCATTTTGTCGAGTTCCTGCAACAGGTCGTTGGGGAACTCGATGTCGGCCTTGTCGATTTCGTCGATCAGCAGGATCACCCGCTCCTCGGACTCGAAGGCTTCCCAGAGCTTGCCCTTTTTTAGGTAATTGCGCACGTCGTGAACCTTGTCCACGCCCAACTGCGAGTCGCGCAGGCGGCTCACTGCGTCGTACTCGTAGAGGCCCTGATGCGCCTTGGTGGTGGACTTGATGTGCCAGGTGATCAACTTGGCACCGAAGGATTCGGCCAGTTGCTCGGCAAGCATGGTCTTGCCAGTGCCCGGTTCGCCCTTGACCAGCAATGGCCGCTCCAGGGTGATGGCGGCGTTGACGGCCAGTTTCAGGTCATCGGTAGCCACATAGGCCTGGGTGCCTTCGAACTTCATCGGTCATTCCTCGGATTCATCAATGCCCCGACTATACCCCGCAGCCCCGGCGACTGTGAACGCAGACGGGGCATTCAGTCTCTGACTCGTTGGTACACTTTCAAACTGTCGAGTCGTCGGCAGGCCAGGTAGAATAAGGCTTGCAGCGGTTCGGTCGTGTGACACATGGCGGTGTATTCAGCGCTTGTATGTGCCCCGCGACACCACCACATGACCGTACCACGTGCCCCGGAGAATTCTGAATGTCCTATTTGTCCCGCCGTGAGGGGCGTTATCACTATCGCCGCCGCTTCCCGCTACCAGTTGCTGAACTGCTGGGCCGCTCTGAATACCGCAAAGCCCTAGGCACCGCCGACCGCGCAGAAGCCCTGCGCCTTGCCCGGCAGGTGTCAGTAGAGTTTGACCGCATCTGTAGCGAAGCCCTGGCGCCTGTGGCTAACGATCCAGCCGAGCGCAGTGCGTCGGTCCCGGTTGATCCCCGTGCCGTCCTGGCAAGCCTACAGGCCGTGGTCGAGCGGGTAACACTCCGTGCTGTTACAGACATGGCGCCAGGGGCGAAGCTGGTAACGCGGAACTGGCAGACCGAACTGGATTGGCAGAAGCGGGCGTACACAATGGCCGCGCAGGGGATGCCGCCGCCTGGGATGGAAGCCGTTCACCCACTCGAATCAATGGCCGCTGTGCGGGCGCTGGAAGCTCTGGAGCGCGGTGAGCCGCCAACCCTTGGCACTGGCATTCCTGGCCCGGTGGATACGCCTGTGGAGCAGGTCAGCCAGCATGGCGATAGGCGTACCGCCCAACAGTTCGCCGTGGCTCTGGACGGCTATTGCGAGCGTGTCAGCGCAGGCCGAGTGGGGATCATGCGCAAGCTCTGCAATGACGTTCTACGCTGGCCCAGCACCCCGGCGCAGCAGGTGCAACGGATCATGGTCTACGCCGAGGGCAAGCTAGCTGGCGGTGGCAAGGCGTCGTCAGTCCACACTCAGGCAGCGGGGATGATAACGATTCTACGGGAGGTGCCAGGATGGGAAGGGATCAGCCTACCGAAGCAGGGCGCAGTAGCTAGGGCCATCCGTGCAGGTGGTGCACTCCAGAAGAACGCCCGCGACCCAATGCCGTTAGCCGTGGTGGCCCAGGTGCAGGCCGCCCTGGACGCCCGTGGGGATGCTGTAGACGCGGCAGCAATGCGTCTGCTTGTCCGGTACGGTGTGCGACCCCTGGAGCTGTTGAGCGAAGGCCCAGCGGCATTGACCATGCGGGAGGACATCGTGGGCAACAGGGAACAGGTATTCCAGGCTGGCCTATCTGGTGCCAAGAACGCAGCCAGTCGTAGGGATTTGCCTGTGGCTGCGGAGGACGTTCCGCTGTTCAAACTGGTGCTGTCAGGCTTCGGTGATGGCAGCACAGCGGAGAGAGGAAGACGGCGCGTTACGCGGTTGAGTCGTGCGGTTAGTGCGGCCTTGCTCAAGATACCAAACCTCAAGGGACAGCTCAGTCTGTACAGCGCAAGGCATACGGCAGCGGATTTGCTCAGGGCAGCAGGTGCGAGTGAGGCAGAGGTGGGCGGTATCCTTGGGCACACCCAGGCCGGGAACAAACACACTGGTGTTTATGGTGGAACGGCTCCACTCACACGACAGCGGGAACTGCTGGCCGGAGTCCGGGAGCGGCTCGACAAGCAAAATACCCCACAAGCCAATTAGGCAAGCGGGGTAGGGTTTAGTACGTGGTCACAGCGGACTTGCCGAAGTCACGTAGACGGCGCTCCGCAACAGTCATACCGCCGTTCTCCACGGTGCCGGTGAAGGCGTGGTCTACGGCACCCAGGCGAACGTCGATCTTCGATTGCAGTGCGGCCAAGGCTTTGCCATCAGCAGCCACAAGGGCAGTGTGCGGCAGCAGGCCCGATGCATTCGATTGGACCGCCTCGCGGTAGACCACGACGCCATCAGCATTGGCACCCAGGACGACGGAGCCGAAGCGCAGCCCAGCTTCCTGCATGGACGCGCCTTCGATAGCGTCCGGGAAGTAGCTGTATAAAGCCATGGCGGCAGCCAGCTCAACGTCGCCCAGGTCCAGAGACAAGGCGTCGATCTTGGCAGCTTTGAGAACCATCAGACCACGGCCTGCTGCCATAACAGGCACTCCCGCTTGAGCCGATGCGTTCAGCTTCTCGCGGACGTGCAGGTCGATACCCAGCGCCGCCATGGTCTTGTTCGGAGCAGCAGCAGCCTCGGCCATTACTTCAGCGCCTACGACCTTCGATACCGACAGGACGGCGGTGATGTCAGAGAACCATTCGGCCACCTTGGCCGACAGTGCCTCGGTGTTCGCGTTGGTCGCTCGGGTGTATCGAGTCACGGTGTCGAGGTGCTGGTTACGATCTTGCTCAAAGGCGAACAGCTGGGGGAGGTCACTGAAGGCGAAGCCACGGTTGCTCATGGTGGTCAGCACAGACATGAACTCATGCTCGACATCATCGCGGCTGGTCTTCTTGGAGTCAGCACGTTCATCAGATGTGAACAGGTCCGTCATCGTGGTGATGCCTTTGCGCAGCTCTTGCAGGTTGGCCGGGGCGGTCGGGTATTTAGTGGTTGGGACTTCGACCAGATTCAAGGGGACGGCAGCCTTGAGCGCATCGAACAATGCGACGGCGTTAGCGGATTTGCGGGCAGCAGCGAATTTACGAGTCATGGGGTTTCTCTCTATATAAAAAGGGATTGTTTGGGTCGGTTGGCTAAGGGACTTTGATGCCGCTAGAAGTGGGGACCACGTCCGTGTCAGTGCGGAAGTTGAGGAAGCCTGAAGCAGGTGGGCTGTCCAGGGACTGCATTGAGGCGCTGGTGGCTAGCGCGGCCAGCCGACCCAGCCGGGCGTCGTCCGTGGCCTTCGCGGCTTTCGCCTGCATGTCGGCGTAGATGCGCTCGACGTTGAGTTGTGGGGTACTGCGATCATCAAGCAAGGCCGTACTCCGATAGCAGGTCTTTCTTGGTCGGGGCAGCGGTGGGGCGGGCCGCACGCTCGGCGGTCTTCGCATGAAAGCCAGCTACCAGAGCGGCGGTCTCTTTGTCCTTGTCGTCGTCATCGACGTGGCGCATCGTCTCCAGCAGTTTCAGCAATGAAACGTTGGCGGATACCTGGGCAGCATCGACAGGCACGTCGTTCTCAGCGCACCACTCCAGCTTCTTGCGGGACGCGGCCAGTGTCTCAGCCAGCAGCGCCAGCCCCTCGGCGTGGACATCCAGAGGTTTACGTTTACGGCGACGGCTAGTTGGTGCGGTAGTTTGGTCAGACATTGGGGTCATATTTCCTAAAGGCAGGGTTAATCCTCCAGCGATGCCGGAAGTTGTAGAGTGCGTTTAAACGTGTGGCCCAGGATCAGGCCGGGAGTGCAGCGTTAATCAGTCCCGCAAACGGCCACGGGCCTTGCGCCCTGTGAGGTCTTGTGAGGCTCTCTCAGCCACGTTCAATCCACGCCGCTGGCCTAGGGCGGTTGCGTCACGGTAACGGGCGTTAGCGCGCAGGGCGAGCCGCTGGCCTGCCGCCCCACCATCGCCTCCATTGGCCAGGGCAACCGCTGCTTTGTACATGGCCCCAGGCTCAGCATCCAGGGCGCGGCGTGCTTCGTGGTCGTCGGTGTTGTGTTGCTCGGATGGTGGCAGCTCGCAGGCAATCAGCAGCTCGTTTAGTGTCAGTTGCATAGGGCTTCTCATTGTTTGTTATTGACCAAGCCGTGGGGTACGCGTACCCATCTGCGTACCCTTTTGCTAGAGGTATAAATACCTATCAATCTTTCTTTCTAGTCAGGTAGGAGCTGATCGTGGACTTGCTACGGCCCGTCAGTTTGGCGATAGCGCCATAGCCAGCGCCCTCACTGCGCATGCGCTCCGCTACAGCCTTCCAGGTGTCGCCTGCCTCCAGCCTTGCCAGTCGAGCGTCTTGCTGCTGCTGATGCTGTACAACGGCTGCAAGAGCGTCCTCAAGCTGGGCCACACGCTGCGCCAGGGTGAAGGCTTCGCCAATCTTCTTGATGCTGTGGGACATGGTGCCGTTGTGGATGCCAGCAACGTCGGTCCCTGCGCGGGTGATGGTTTGCATAACTGGATGATCCTCTAGTTTGGACAAGGCAGCTTTGTTCCGGGAGTCAGTCTTGCGACCACGGATAGCGGATGCCCACTGTGCGGAGCGCGGCATAAATGCACTGTGCGCATTGATCTGTTGGCTTACCGAAGGGCGGGCGCCTTGTCCGATACGGTCCAGGCTGTCGCTGTAGATGAGTTCAACTACGCGCTGTGGTAACTTGTGCGGCTCTACACCCGCCTCTTTCATTGCGGCTGTTACCGCCTTCTTGATGAGCACTCCGACATTAGTTGCCTGTGCTGGGCTCCAGCCTTCCAGGGTGCCGTGTTTCTTTTTAAATGCTTCGGCCTTATCAAGTACAGGTGTGCTTACAGCTATTCCGAGAGCGCGGCACACAACACTAACGGTCATGCCGTCTTGTTGTTCCCATGCGTAGACCTTCGGTTCTGTTGTCATATCCTGCGCAGGCATAGCCCGCAATTGTTCTAACTTGCTGGTCATTGATGTTCATCCATGTAAAACGGGTGCGTTTAAGTTGCGAGTGCAGCGACCTCAGCCCTGGAGTTCCAGGTGCAGGTAATGCAGTCGGCGTTCCGCTTCGGTAGCTGATCGCAGGTCATCGGGTGGCAGCACTACGAGGCGCTGGTTATGGGCAATAGTCCCGAGGCAGTACTGGCGAATGTGTTGCTGGAATGGCTGACCCCGGGTGACAAGGCAGGCTTCGCGCTCCAGCTCCAATAGCACACGATGGACGGATGGCCGGGTCAGCGCGGGGTCTTGCTTGAGGATCATCCCAACCGGGACGAATCCGTGCGTGCTGTTAAGTGTCCTTAACGCCTGCACGACAGCCATCTTGGCCCGTGGCTTGGCACCGTTGTCGCCGTGATAGCGCTTGTATTTCTCCTGGCGATGCCAGGTTGGATCAGTTCCGAAGGTCGGTCTGGTCATTGGTAAATCTCCAGGATGAGATAGCTAATCTCAAGATGCACAGAAACCCCGCATAGCCCTGTGGGCTGCGGGTTCTACGGATCATTGAGGTTGCTTGTCGAGAGGATTAAGGCGGCTCAGGCAGCGTCTCACGGGCTCACAGCGTGGTTGCTGGAGCGTGTATCAGGAGTGAGGATTTGCGTCCGGGTGCGCTTGAGTCTGCGCTACGCTTCAATACTTGGAGCCTGGATCAATGCTGGGTGCCCTGACGAAATAGAACTTCGTCGAACGGTATGCTAGTTCCTGGGTCTCCTACCCCTGAAGTATGTGACAATAAATACATCGTCGAACGTGCTGCTAACGTGCAGCTATCGTGTTTCGCGTCAGGAGGCATTGCACCTCCCACGCAAGTGCGCTGCTTATGCTTCTGCGGGCACCACTGCTTGCATCTGGCGAACCCGCTGCACAGTGTTCGTGCTGCACTTCAGCAGGTCCGCGACTTTGCGAATCGACATACCTGCCTCCAAAAGCGCAGCGATGCGCGAGTGCAGCGCCTCGTCAGTTGCGCGCCCCTTGTAGGCGCCATCGGCCTTGGCCTTCTCGATGCCCTGTGCTTGACGGCGGCGGCGGTCCTCGTAGTCCTTGCGAGCGACAGCGGCGAGCATGTCCAGCAGCATTGCATTCACCGCGCCCAGCATCCGGGCTGTGAAGGCGTCGGTACTTGCATCGGCAGCCATAGCGCCGTGACTTGTTGGTAGGTCCAGGGCAACCACGAGTACGCCCTTAGCGGTCAACTCGGCGCGTAAGGCTTGCCAGTCCGCCTCGGTTAGTCGCGATAGCCGGTCAACCTGTTCAGTCAGAAGCACGTCACCCGGCTCGCAGTCAGCCAGCAGGCGCATAAGCTCAGGCCGTTTCAGGGTGGCACCGCTCTCATTCTCCGTGTAATAGCCAGCGATGCGTTGGCCGTGTTTGTCAGCGAATGCCTTGATGTCCGCTCGGGCACGGCTGGCATCTTGCTCGTTGGTGGAAGCGCGGAGGTAGGCACGGATCATCATGGCGAAGTCTCTGTAGCGGTTTAGGTGTAGCGATGATGAGTGTAGCGATTGAAGTGGTCAAGCTACAATAACGCTACGGATCATTCGACCCGACAAACGGTAGTGCTTGAGGTATACCTAATTCGCTACATGGTGACGAACGCGGCTAGCCATCTAGCCGCGCCACGCGCCTTACTTCCTCTTCTTCTTAGGTGGAGGAGACTTAGGCTTGGGCTTATCAGTTTCTTTCACGGACTCCCTAGGATTGCGCTTCGCTTCACCCTCAGTAATGTATTCCCCAGTTACCGCATCACGATATCTCGTAGGCATAACTACTCCTTGTTAGCTCATCGCCACATTGCGACACCTCTCAAGGTAGTCGATATCGCTGGAGACGCAGGGAACCCCCGGCTCTTGGAGCCACTGGCGTGCTACAGAGGGCCACGGGGGAAAGGGACGTGATGGGATCAGAGAGACCCTCGCGCATAGATATGGCAAATTTTAGGCTGCTCGCATTTCGGTGGGCGAGTGCGCGAAATTTGAGTTCATTGTGAGGTAATTATAGCTGCGCCTTTCCTGAAGACTGCTGCTCTTGAATTGGCTCGGCCCTTCGATAGAGCGCAAGAAGCATTTTTAATTGCACAAGCTCATTACCATTTGTGATCTTTTGTATGGCTTGTACTTGGTCTTGACGTAGGTTGAATTCAGAGGATAGTCGCTTAATTGACTGTTGAATGAATATAATGTCCTCTTGCCTTAGTTTTGATTCCGCTTCATGAACTTTGATTTGACCTAGCCGCCGCTTGTGATAGCTGCTGACTATAGTGTCAAATGTCTTATTGATCGCCAAGGCTGACGCGCAGAGTGAGGTGACTAAAATGCTAACATCTGTAGCTACTGCTATAACACCAGTCAGTTCAATAAATTCGGGTGAGGCGTACTGTATTCTGCTTACTTGGAGGCGATACGCTTCGGGCGTCAGGGAATAGGAGCTCTTGAAGAAGTTTACAACGCTGAAGCCACCACCCCATGGGTAAGTAGAGAAATTCAGACCTACATATAGCCCTTCATTAACGCATTTTAAAACATAGAAAAAACTGTATAGTTGTACGTATTCTTTTGTAACTACCGATAGGTCTTGTAGTTCCCATCGTTTATCTAGCTTTATTTCAATTCTTCCAATGTCCATACGGAATCCTAGTTGCGTTTAAAGCTATAGATTAAATGCGCAGGGTTTGATTTTCACTGTTATAGGTCAGCATTCCCTGGACGGGAGTATGCCGCTTGAAATTTTCTATGGCAATTTAGCATCAGGTAGGTGGTGTGGCAGCAATGTGCGGGCACAAATCCGACATGGAATGGGGCACACGGTCCGGCCACACGTATGTGTCATTGGAGCGGTTCACCGCTGAGAGCCCCGGTTTACAAGGCTTTCAGCAATATCCCTTGTCCAGTCTCTGAATGGCGGGTCACATCAATATCCTGAGCAATGAGGGACATGTGGGAGGGGGCTTGCTCCCGATAGCGGTGGATCAGGTACAGATATAAACCTGACACACCGCTATCGGGAGCAAGCCCCCTCCCACAGGGTTAATCAGCGCTGGGCTTGGGTTGTTCATACCGGGCATTGAACGCCTGGATAAACCCATTGCGCAGAATTGCGATCACCGCAGAAAACGCACTGACATTCTGCTGGTGCACGCTGCCGCTGAGTTCCACGCGGGTGGCGAACTGGTTTTTACGCTGGTTTTTCAGCACCGTTTCGCTGGCTCCGACCACGGCCTCCCAGATTGAGCGGAAGATATTCTTGTCCTTGTTTTCAACATCTTGTTGCCAGTCAAACACCTCTACGTCACGCAGCAGCGGCTTGATGTAGCCGGTGAGTCGGCCATTTTCAGCCTGGGCTTCGATCACCACGTCGCCCGTGCCGGCCTTGAAGTCGAACTTGCCATAGGCCGATGCAAAGTCGTTCATGCGCTTGAGTTGCAGGTCGCGGGCGCGGAAGCGGAACTCGAATTCTTCGAAATCGCTCAGCGGATCAAAGGTGGCATTGGCCTCCAGCGGCGCCTGGCCTTGCAGCAGTGCCTTGCCTTCGAAGCGGGCGTCGCGCTTGCCTTTGACATCCACCACATTGGTCAGGTTGTAGAAGCTGGCGTTGACCCCAGTGGCGTTGATATTGACCCGGGGCTTGGAGCTGAAGTTATGGAAGGCAATCTCGCCGTCTTCGATGCGCACTTCATTGAGGGTGATCGGCAGCAACTTGCGCAGTTGTTCCTGCCAGTCGGTGCCTTTACCCGTCTGGGACGCCTGCTTGTTGGCACCGCCATCGACGAAGTTGATCTGCGGACGCACAAAATGCCCCTCGGCCACGACGGCGTGGTCGTACCAGAGTGAATGCCAGCTCACGGCGAACTCGATCAGCGGCGCCTTCACGAACGGCACCGGGACCTTGCCGTCCACCTTGACGATTTGCAAGCCGTTGATCCGGTAGGCGCCGCGCCACAGGGCCAGGTCCACATCGGCGATTTCGCCGCGGTAATCGCCCATGTTGGCGAGTTTCTCGTTCAGGTAATTGCGCACCAGGTAGGGCAGCGCGATATTCAAGGCAATCAGGACCAGCACCAGAGCGGCGATTGTCCCTAACGGCCAACTGTAACGACGTTTCATGGGGCAGTTCTCCTTGCTTGTAGGAGATTGACTGTTCTGATGAACGCAACGTTCCCCCGTCTGGACGCCCTGGAGAACGAGGCATACCCTTGGGACCTTCTTCAAAGTCGCCAACAGGATCCCTCATGAGCCGTATCTTTGCAGACAACGCGCATTCCATCGGTAACACGCCCCTGGTTCAGATCAACCGCATCGCACCGCGTGGCGTGACGATTCTGGCCAAGATCGAAGGGCGTAACCCGAGTTATTCAGTGAAGTGCCGCATTGGCGCAAGCATGATCTGGGATGCCGAAAGCAGCGGCAAGCTCAAGCCAGGCATGACCATTGTCGAGCCGACTTCCGGCAATACCGGTATCGGCCTGGCGTTTGTCGCGGCGGCCCGTGGCTATAAATTGCTGCTGACCATGCCGGCGTCCATGAGCCTTGAGCGCCGCAAAGTGCTCAAGGCCCTGGGCGCCGAGCTGGTGCTGACCGAGCCGGCCAAGGGCATGAAGGGCGCCATCGAAAAGGCCGGTGAAATCCTCGCCGGCGACCCGACCACCTACTTTATGCCGGCCCAGTTCGAAAACCCGGCCAACCCTGCGATCCACGAGAAAACCACCGGCCCGGAAATCTGGAACGACACCGACGGCGCCGTGGATGTGCTGGTGGCGGGCGTGGGGACCGGCGGCACCATCACCGGGGTGTCACGCTATATCAAGAACACTGCGGGCAAGCCGATCCTGTCGGTGGCCGTGGAACCCATGGTTTCACCGGTGATCACCCAGGCCTTGGCGGGGGAAGAAATCAAGCCCAGCCCCCACAAGATCCAGGGTATCGGCGCCGGGTTTGTGCCAAAAAACCTCGATCTGTCGATGGTCGACCGCGTGGAGTTGGCGACCGACGAAGAGTCCAAGGCCATGGCCCTGCGCCTGATGCAGGAAGAGGGTATCTTGTGCGGTATCTCCTGCGGTGCCGCCATGGCTGTGGCAGTACGCCTGGCCGAGAAGCCGGAAATGCAAGGCAAGACCATCGTGGTGATTTTGCCGGACTCCGGCGAGCGCTACCTGTCGAGCATGTTGTTCAGCGATGTGTTTACCGACCAGGAAAACCAGGCCTGATCTTCAAAGCGGTCCCACAAGGTTGATGTAAGTCATCCGGTCGGCGTGGGCCTTCTGCATAATGGCTCAAGTGTTTATCATGGCCGGCTGTTACGTCTGGTTTCCCGTTGACGCAAGTTTGCCGGCCAGGCGCTTATTTCCAGGAGTTGCTGCATGACCTTTTCTTTGGCCGCCAAACTGTCGGTGTTGCTGCTGTTTATCGGCAGCACGCTGTATGTGCACCTGCGTGGCAAGGCCCGTTTGCCGATGCTGCGCCAGTTCGTCAACCATTCGGCGCTGTTCGCCCCGTATAACGCCTTGATGTACCTGTTTTCCGCGGTGCCGTCCAAGCCGTACCTGGACCGCAGCAAGTTCCCGGAACTGGACGTGCTCAAGGACAACTGGGAAGTGATTCGCGAAGAGGCCATGCACCTGTTCGACGAGGGCTACATCCGCGCCGCTGAAAAGAACAACGACGCCGGTTTCGGTTCGTTCTTCAAGAAAGGCTGGAAGCGCTTCTACCTCAAGTGGTACGACAAACCCCTGCCATCGGCCGAGGCCCTGTGCCCCAAAACCGTGGCCCTGGTCAGCAGCATCCCCAACGTCAAGGGCGCGATGTTCGCGCTGTTGCCGGGCGGCAGCCACCTGAACCCGCACCGCGACCCCTTCGCCGGTTCGTTGCGTTATCACCTGGGGCTGTCCACGCCGAACTCTGACGACTGCCGCATCTTCGTCGACGGCCAGGTCTACGCCTGGCGCGACGGTGAAGACGTGATGTTCGACGAAACCTACGTGCACTGGGTGAAGAACGAAACCGAGCAGACCCGCGTCATCCTGTTCTGCGACATCGAACGGCCGTTGAGCAACCGTGTGATGACCCGCGTCAACCGCTGGGTCAGCAAGCAGCTGGGCCGTGCTACTGCGCCGCAGAACCTCGACGACGAACGCGTGGGCGGCATCAACCAGGCCTATGCCTGGAGCAAGACCTTCAGCGACAAGTTCAGTGGCCAGGTCAAGCAGTGGAAGCGCAAGCATCCCAAGGCGTACCGCATTGCGCGGCCGGTGCTGGCGGTGGTGGTGTTGGTGCTGTTGTGGAAGTGGTTGTTCGGCTGATTGTGATTTCTTAACTTGAAATGCAGCCAAATGTGGGAGGGGGCTTGCTCCCGATAGCTGTGGATCAGTCAGCAAATGCCTAGCTGATACACCGCCATCGGGAGCAAGCCCCCTCCCACATTTGATCTCCAGTGATCTTTAGCTGGCGATCAACTGGCGCAGCACGTAGTGCAAGATCCCACCCGCTTTGAAGTACTCCACTTCATTCAAGGTATCAATCCGGCACAGCACCTCAACCTTCTCGCTGCTGCCATCTTCCCGAGTGATCACCAACGTCAGGTTCATGCGCGGTTCGACCTCGGCATGGGTCAGCCCGAGGATGTCGATCTTCTCCTTGCCGGTGAGCTTGAGCGTCTTGCGGTTCTGGTCCAGCTTGAACTGTAACGGCAACACGCCCATGCCCACCAGGTTGGAGCGGTGGATACGCTCGAAACTCTCGGCGATCACCGCCTTGACCCCCAGCAGGTTGGTACCCTTGGCCGCCCAGTCACGGCTGGAGCCGGTGCCGTATTCCTGGCCGGCAATCACCACCAGCGGCGTGCCTGAGGCCTGGTACTTCATCGACGCATCGTAGATCGCCATCTTCTCGCCGGTGGGGATATACAGCGTATTGCCGCCTTCCTCGCCGCCCAGCATTTCATTGCGGATACGGATGTTGGCAAAGGTGCCGCGCATCATCACTTCATGGTTGCCCCGGCGCGAGCCGTAGGAGTTGAAGTCACGCGGTTCCACCCCTTGCTCGCGCAGGTAGCGTCCGGCCGGGCTGTCGGTCTTGATATTGCCGGCAGGGGAGATGTGGTCGGTGGTCACCGAATCACCGAGCAGGGCCAGGATGTTGGCGCCCTTGACGTCCTTGATCACCGGCAGCGGGCCGGCAATGTCATCGAAGAACGGTGGGTGCTGGATGTAGGTGGAGTCCTTTTGCCACACGTAGGTCGCTGCCTGCGGCACTTCAATCGCCTGCCATTGCTCGTCACCGGCGAACACCTCGGCGTATTCCTTGTGGAACATGCTGGTGCTGACCTGGGCCACTGCGTCGGCGATTTCCTGGCTGCTGGGCCAGATATCTTTCAGGTACACCGGGTTTCCGCTCTGATCGTTACCCAGCGGTTCGCTGCTGATGTCGATGCGCACGGTGCCGGCCAACGCATAGGCGACTACCAGGGGCGGCGAAGCCAGCCAGTTGGTTTTCACCAGCGGGTGCACGCGGCCTTCGAAGTTGCGGTTACCCGACAACACCGAGGCCACGGCGAGGTCGGCCTTCTGGATGGCTTTTTCGATAGGCTCGGGCAACGGCCCGGAGTTACCGATACAGGTGGTGCAGCCGTAGCCCACCAGGTCAAAACCGAGCTTGTCGAGGTACTGGGTGAGGCCCGCGGCTTTGTAATAATCGGTGACCACCTTGGAGCCTGGGGCCAGCGAGGTCTTGACCCAAGGTTTGCGGGTCAGGCCCTTTTCCACGGCCTTTTTCGCCACCAACCCGGCCGCCATCATTACGCTGGGGTTGGAGGTGTTGGTGCAGGAGGTGATGGCGGCGATCACCACCGCGCCGTTTTTCAGGCGATAGGTGTTGCCTTCGTATTCATAATCAGCCTCGCCGACCAGATCGGCGTTGCCCACGGCCACGCCGCCACCGCCTTCACTTTCCAGGCGGCCTTCTTCCTTGCTGGTGGGTTTGAATTGCAGGTCGAGGAAGTCGCTGAACGCTTGGCCGACATTCGGCAGGGATACCCGGTCTTGGGGGCGCTTGGGCCCGGCGAGGCTGGCTTCGACGCTGCCCATGTCCAGGGCCAGGGTGTCGGTGAACACCGGTTCCTGGCCGGCGTTGCGCCACAGGCCCTGGGCCTTGGTGTAGGCCTCCACCAGTTTGACCGTCTCAGCCGGGCGGCCGGACAGGCGCAGGTAGTCCAGCGTCACCTCATCCACTGGGAAAAAGCCGCAGGTAGCGCCGTACTCCGGCGCCATGTTGGCGATGGTGGCGCGGTCGGCCAGGGGCAGGTCGGCCAGGCCGTCGCCGTAGAACTCGACGAACTTGCCCACTACGCCTTTCTTGCGCAGCATTTGTGTAACGGTGAGCACCAGGTCGGTGGCGGTGATGCCTTCCTTGAGCTTGCCGGTGAGCTTGAAGCCGATGACCTCCGGAATCAGCATCGACACCGGCTGGCCGAGCATGGCCGCTTCGGCTTCGATCCCACCCACGCCCCAGCCGAGTACGCCGAGGCCGTTGATCATGGTGGTATGGGAGTCGGTGCCGACCAGGGTGTCGGGGAAGGCGTACGTGCGGCCGTCTTCGTCCTTGGTCCACACGGTGCGGCCCAGGTATTCCAGGTTCACCTGGTGACAGATGCCGGTGCCCGGTGGCACGACGCTGAAGTTGTCGAAGGCGCTCTGGCCCCAGCGCAGGAAGGCGTAGCGTTCGCCGTTGCGCTGCATTTCGATATCGACGTTCTGCTCAAAGGCGCTGGTGGTACCAAACTTGTCGACCATCACCGAGTGGTCGATCACCAGGTCCACCGGCGACAGCGGGTTGATGCGCTGCGGGTCACCGCCGGCCTTGGCCACGGCGGCGCGCATGGCGGCCAGGTCGACCACCGCGGGCACCCCGGTAAAGTCCTGCATCAGCACGCGGGCGGGGCGATACTGGATCTCGCGGTCCGACTGGCGCTCTTTGAGCCAGGCGGCGATGGCTTTGAGGTCGGTGCCGGTAACGGTCTTGGCATCTTCCCAGCGCAGCAGGTTTTCCAGCAGTACCTTGAGCGACATCGGCAGCTTGTCCAGATCACCCAGGCTCTTGGCGGCTTCGGGCAGGCTGAAGTAGTGGTAGGTCTTGCTGTCTATTTGCAGTGTCTTAAGGGTTCTCAGGCTATCAAGGGATGACATTACATGACTCCTTATGGTCCGCACGGCCACGGACCTGGCGGGACGAACAGAGCTAACACGTTAGCGCTGTTTTCATTAGCAGGCTAATAACTGGACTCTATCGCCGAGCCCAAGGTTCCGAACTCGGCTATCATGCGCGCGTTTTCATGACAGGCATTGCGATAGCGCAAGGTCAGTTGATTCACCAGGAGAGTAGATGAACACCCTTTTTATACACTGCCGCCCGGGTTTTGAAGGCGAAGTCTGTTCCGAGATCGCGGAACACGCCGCGCGCCTGAACGTGTCCGGCTACGCCAAGGCCAAGACCGGCAGCGCCTGCGCCGAATTTGTCTGCACGGAAGAAGACGGCGCCCAGCGCTTGATGCACGGCCAGCGCTTCGCCGAGCTGATCTTCCCAAGGCAGTGGGCGCGCGGGGTGTTTATCGACCTGCCGGAAACCGACCGCATCAGTGTGATCCTTACCCACCTGCGCGACTTTCCGGTGTGCGGCAGCCTGTGGTTGGAAATGGTCGACACCAATGACGGCAAGGAACTCTCCAACTTTTGCAAAAAATTCGAAGTGCACCTGCGCAAAGCCCTGCTGGGCGCTGGCCGACTGGTGGACGACCCGAGCAAGCCGCGCCTGTTGCTGACCTTCAAGAGCGGCCGCGAAGTGTTCATGGGGCTGGCCGAGTCGAACAACTCGGCAATGTGGCCGATGGGCATCCCGCGCCTCAAGTTCCCGCGTGACGCGCCCAGCCGCTCGACCTTGAAGCTGGAAGAGGCCTGGCATCACTTTATCCCCCGTGACCAGTGGGACGAGCGCCTGCACGGTGATATGACCGGCGTCGACCTCGGCGCAGCGCCGGGCGGTTGGACCTGGCAACTGGTCAACCGTGGCATGCTGGTCACCGCCATCGACAACGGCCCCATGGCCGAAAGCCTGATGGACACCGGCCTGGTGCAACACTTGATGGCTGACGGCTTCACCTTTGTGCCCAAGCAGCCGGTGGACTGGATGGTCTGCGATATCGTCGAGAAGCCTGCGCGCAACGCGGCGCTGCTGGAAACCTGGATCGGCGAGGGGCATTGCCGTGAGGCGGTGGTCAACCTGAAGTTGCCGATGAAGCAGCGATACGCCGAAGTGAAGCGCCTGCTCGAACGCATCGAAGAGGGCTTCAAGGCGCGTGGCATACGGGTGGAAATCGGTTGCAAGCAGCTGTATCACGACCGAGAGGAAGTGACGTGCCACTTGCGTCGTCTGATAGACATAAAGAAATCCAAAAGCCGCTGATAATAATTGTGGGAGCTGGCTTGCCTGCGAAAGCGGTATAACAGTCGAAATGTATGTTGAATGTGCCCCCGTCATCGCGGGCAAGCCCGCTCCCACATTGTTGAGCGGTGCCAGTTTTAGGAGTGAAGTATGAGTCTTGAACAACCTGTCGACGGCACCCTCGACGCCACCGGCCTCAACTGCCCGGAGCCGGTGATGATGCTGCACCAGCACATCCGTGACCTGCCGGCGGGCGGCTTGCTCAAGGTGATCGCCACCGACCCGTCGACCCGTCGTGATATTCCCAAATTCTGCGTGTTTCTTGACCACGAACTGGTGGATCAACAGGAAGATGCTGGCACCTACCTGTACTGGATCCGCAAGAAAGCCGATTAAGCCAGCGCCTTTTCGGCACGAATGCGCCGGCGTGCACTGCGCGCCAGGCGCACCAGCAACATCCCCGCCGCACAGCTCAAACCCACGATCAGCCCTTGCCATAAACCGCTTGGGCCGCTGGGTTCGCCGAGCCAGTCGGTCAGCCCTAGGGCATAACCCACCGGCAGCCCCACGCCCCAATAGGCGAACAAGGTCAGCACCATGGTCACCCGGGTGTCCTGGTAGCCGCGCAAAGCACCGGCGGCAGTGACCTGAATCGAGTCGGAGAACTGGAACAGCGCCGAGAACACAATCAGCATCGACGCCAGGTGGATGACCACCGGGTCGGGCGTGTAGATCGCCGCGATCTGCTCACGAAACACCAGCATCAGGCTGCACGACAGGCACGCATAGGCCAGTGCAGTGCCCATGCCGACCCCGGCGGCGAAGCGCGCTTCACGCGGTTGGCCACGCCCCAGGGCCTGGCCGACGCGCACGGTCACGGCCATGCTCAGGGAGTAGGGGATCATGAATACCAAAGAACTGACATTCAACGCGATCTGATGGCCGGAAACCACGGTGGCGCCCAGGCTGCCAAGCAACAGGGCAATCACCGCGAATATGCTCGACTCGGCGAAGATCGCTACGCCAATCGGCAGGCCGATGCCCAGGATGCGCTTGATCACCGCCCATTTCGGCCAGTCAAAGCGCTTGAACAGTTCGCTGCTCTGGTACACCGGGCCCCAGCGCGTCCAGCCCGCCAGGCCGAGCATCATCACCCACATCGCAATGGCCGTGGCCCAGCCGCAACCCACGCCGCCCATGGCCGGTACGCCGAAGTGGCCGTAGATGAAGATGTAGTTCAGCGGAATATTCAACGCCAGGCCGCACAGGCCCATGACCATGCTCGGCCGCGTACGGCCCAGGCCATCACTGAAGCAGCGCAGCACGTAATACAGCGCAATTGCCGGCATCCCCGCGGCGATGCCATGCAGGTAACCCATGGACGGCTCGATCAGGTCTGGCTCGACCTTCATCGCATGCAGGATGGGCTCGGCACACAGCAACAGCACTGCACCGCAGAGGCCGACCACCACGGCCAACCACAACGATTGGCGCACCAACGGCCCGATCTCGGTGAGTTTGCCCGCGCCATAGCGCTCGGCCACTTTCGGCGTGGTGGCCAGCAAGGTGCCGGTCATCAGCAGGTACACCGGGATCCAGATCGAGTTACCCAGGCCGACCGCCGCAAGGTCCTGGGGGCTGACACGCCCGGCCATCACCGCATCGACAAAACTCATCGCAGTAGTTGCCAATTGGCCGATCATGATCGGCAAGGCCAGCGTCAGCAGGCCGCGCACTTCCCGGCTGATGCGGGCGGGGCGGGAAAGGGTAGCGGTGGCAGTGTTCACGTACAGGTGTCCAATAAAAAAGCAGTCGCAAGGACGGCGGATTCTACGCTTTGACGCAGTGGTCAGGAAAAAACCTGTGTTGCTGATTTGTAATGCAGTCCCACAGGGATCTGTTGTGTTAGTTGAATCCCATGCCTGTACACTGCTGATCCGCCAAAGGAGCCTGCCATGCTGATTGTTGCCGACGAGAATATTCCGCTGCTTGATGACTTTTTCCAGGGGTTTGGCGAGATTCGCCGCGTGCCTGGGCGGTCCATCGACCGCGCGACCGTCGAGCAGGCCGACGTGCTGCTGGTGCGCTCGGTGACCAACGTCAACCGTGCCCTGCTCGAAGGCAGCAACGTACGCTTTGTCGGCACCTGCACCATCGGCACCGACCATCTGGACCTGGACTTTTTCAAGCGGGCAGGGATCCAGTGGGCCAGCGCGCCTGGCTGCAATGCGCGGGGGGTTGTGGATTACGTACTCGGCAGCTTGCACACCCTGGCCGAAATCGAAGGCGTCGAGTTGGGCTCGCGCACCTACGGTGTCGTTGGTGCCGGTGAGGTGGGCGGGCGACTGGTCAAGGTCCTCAAGGGCCTGGGTTGGAACGTGCTGGTGTGCGACCCGCCGCGCCAGATCGCCGAGGAAGGCGACTACGTCAGCCTGCAACAGATCATCGAGCAGTGCGATGTAATCAGCTTGCACACGCCGCTGATCAAGTCCGGCAATGGCGCCACCTGGCATTTATTCGACCGCCAGCGCCTGGAGCAACTCAAGCCCGGCACCTGGCTGATCAACGCCAGCCGTGGCGCGGTGGTGGACAACGCCGCGCTGCGCGAGGTGCTGCTGGCCCGTGAAGACCTGCAAGCGGTGCTGGATGTGTGGGAAGGCGAGCCGCAAGTGGACGTCGACCTGGCTGACCTGTGCGTGCTGGCCACGCCGCATATCGCCGGCTACAGCCTCGATGGCAAGCAGCGCGGCACCGCGCAGATCTACCAGGCGTTCTGCGCGCACCTGGGCCAGGAGCCGACTGTTCAGCTCAGTGATTTATTGCCGGCACCGTGGCTGGCCGAAGTCCACCTGAACGCTTCAACCGATCCGGCCTGGGCACTGGCGGCCCTGTGCCGCAGCGTGTACGACCCGCGCCGTGATGATGCAGATTTTCGTCGCAGCCTGGTGGGGACCGTGCAGGAGCAGCGCCAGTCCTTCGATTTGCTGCGCAAGCACTACCCGCAGCGCCGTGAGATAGATGGCCTGAAAGTGCGCATCAAGGGCGAGTCGACGGCGCTGTCGGCTATCGTTTCGGCTCTGGGCGCTGAAACGCTGTAAACACCCATAAAAAACCCGGCCACCTGGGCCGGGTTTGAAAGAGCGTGGGCACTTCAGCCTTGCTGGGCAGGTTTGACCAGTCGCTGTTCCAGCTCGCTGCAGGCTTGCTGGATCATCTCTTCGGTAATCTGCACTTCGTGGCCCTTGGCATCGATATACGAGCAAGGCAACACCTGCTGCTGGCGGATCACTTCAATCTTGGCGTTGCTGCTATCTTGCAAGGTCATGGCCTGTCTCCTCATCAGGTTGTGTACCTATCTTAAATCCCCCGCATGAACGCGCTGTTACAACTCCTTGCACGCTCATCGGTTCGAACACCCAGTCCACCAGAAACCGGTACATATTTCCAGATGAGTCTTAGACCGATAGCCTCTAGCGGCCTGTATCGGCGGGCATAATTAACCTGACTCATTGTTATTTGCGCAAGTTCCCCCAATGTTGAAGTACAGATTCCTCATTGGTGGTGCCTTCCATGCTCTCAACCCGTCAACGCCGTGCGATCCGCCTGGCCAGCCGCTTTATTGCGCCCTACCGCTGGCAGGCCCTGGGCGCCTTGCTGGCGCTGATCGTCACCGCCGGCATCACCTTGTCCATGGGGCAGGGCATTCGCCTTCTGGTCGACCAGGGTTTCATGACCCAGTCACCGCACTTGCTCAACCAGTCCATCGGCTTGTTCATGGTGCTGGTACTGGGCCTGGCTGTGGGTACGTTCACGCGGTTTTACCTGGTGTCGTGGATTGGCGAGCGCGTGGTGGCCGATATTCGCCGGCAAGTGTTCAATCACTTGATCTACCTGCACCCAGGCTTCTATGAGAACAACCGCAGCTCGGAGATCCAGTCGCGGCTGACCACCGATACCACGTTGCTGCAATCGGTGATCGGCTCATCGCTGTCGCTGTTCCTGCGCAACGCCCTGATGGTCATCGGCGGCATCGTGTTGCTGTTCATCACCAACCCCAAGCTCACCAGCATCGTGGTGGTGGCGCTGCCGCTGGTACTGGCGCCGATCCTGATCTTCGGGCGCCGGGTGCGCAGCCTGTCGCGTCTGAGCCAGGATCGTATTGCCGACGTCGGCAGCTATGTCGCCGAGACCTTGGGCCAGATCAAAACGGTGCAGGCCTACAACCACCAGGTGCAGGACGAACAGCGTTTCGCTGTTACCGTGGAGGACGCGTTCACCACCGCACGTAAACGCATCCTGCAACGCTCCTGGCTGATAACCCTGGTGATCATGCTGGTGCTCGGCGCCGTGGGCGTGATGCTATGGGTAGGTGGCATGGACGTGATCAGCGGGCGCATTTCCGGCGGTGAGCTGGCGGCGTTTGTGTTCTATAGCCTGATAGTCGGCAGTGCGGTTGGCACTCTGAGCGAAGTGCTCGGCGAGTTGCAGCGCGCTGCCGGTGCGGCCGAGCGTATCGGTGAGCTGTTGCAGTCGAGCAACGACATCCAGGCGCCGGCCGATGGCAGCGAACGCTTGCCGCAGCGGGTCAGTGGCCGCATGGAGCTGCAAGATCTGCGCTTTTGCTACCCCTCACGGCCGGACAGTTACGCCATTGATGGCTTGAACCTGACCATCAATCCCGGCGAAACCCTGGCGCTGGTAGGCCCATCAGGCGCGGGTAAATCGACAATCTTCGACCTGCTGCTGCGCTTCTACGATCCCCAGCAAGGGCGCATCCTGCTCGAAGGCCGCCCGCTGACCGAGCTGGACCCCCTGGACCTGCGTCGCCACTTTGCACTGGTGTCCCAGAGCCCGGCGCTGTTTTTCGGCAGCGTCGAGGACAACATTCGCTACGGCAACCCGTCCGCCACCATGTCCCAGGTCGAAGCCGCTGCGCGCATCGCCCACGCCCACGATTTCATCCTGCAGATGCCCGACGGCTACCAGACCCACCTCGGCGACGGTGGCATGGGCCTCTCTGGCGGCCAGCGCCAACGCCTGGCCATCGCCCGCGCCTTGTTGGTCGACGCGCCGATCCTGCTGCTGGACGAAGCCACCAGCGCCCTCGACGCGCAGAGTGAGCACCTGATCCAGCAAGCGCTGCCGCAATTGATGCAAGGAAGAACCACGCTGGTGATCGCTCACCGTCTGGCGACCGTCAAGAATGCCGATCGAATAGCGGTGATGGATCAGGGCAAACTGGTGGCGGTGGGCACGCACCAGGAGTTGATTGCGAGCAATCCACTGTATGCGCGGTTGGCGGCGCTGCAGTTCAGCGCAGATCACTAGCGCCATAAGCATTGCAGAAATGCCAATGTGAGAGGGGGCTTGCTCCCGATAGCAGAGTGTCAATCAGCAGTTTTGTTGCTGACCCACCGCTATCGGGAGCAAGCCCCCTCCCACATTGGAAGCAGGTTCAGTGCCTTACTGGTCGTCGAAGTACCGCTCATGCCAATCCACCAGCGGCTGCGGCGAATTGAGCTTCTGCCCGTAGATCACCGAATAAGACAGCACGTTCTGCACATACTGGCGGGTTTCGTCGAACGGGATGCTTTCAACCCACACATCGAAGCTCAGGTGGTCTGCACCGCGCAGCCATTGGCGTACGCGGCCGGGGCCGGCGTTGTAGGCGGCGGAAGCGAGCACACGGTTGCCGTTGAACTGGCTGTGCACCTGGCTCAGGTAGGCGGCGCCGAGCTGGATATTTTTATCCGGGTCCAGCACCTGGGCCGGGGAGGCCAGGGGGATGCTGAATTTGCGTGCGGTTTCCTTGGCGGTGCCGGGCATCAGTTGCATCAAGCCGCTGGCGCCCACGCCGGAGCGGGCGTCGTCCATAAACGCGCTTTCCTGACGCGTGATGGCAAATATCCAGCTTGAATGCAGGCCGCGCACCTTGGCTTCGCGCACCAGGGTATCGCGGTGCGCCATCGGGAAACGGATGTCCAGGTCGTCCCAGTACTGCGCCTGGCTGATGGTACGGATCGCCGGGAAGTACCACTTCATGTCGTAGGCCAGCTTGGCCTGGGCGACCATCTCGTCACGGTTGAAGTGCCGGCTGACGTGGTACCACTCGCGGCGACCGTCCACGATCTGGCCACGGGCGTAGAACTCCAGGGCGCGGCGCACCCCGGGGGTATTGCGGACCTTGTTGACCAATGCCTGGCTCATCACCAGCGGCTTGTTGTTCAGTTGGTAAGGGGATTTGGAACGGTCAGCAGCAAGGAAACCGTAGAAGTCCCGTTCCTTAGCCACGTTTTTGTACAGCACCAGGGCCTGCGGGTTTTTCGGTTCGGCCAGCTCCAGGCTGCGCGCCTGCCAGTAGCGCCAGCGGTTAGTGGTGGCCAGGTCTTGTGGGAGTTTGCGGGTCAACTGGTAGGCATCTTCCCAGCGTGCCAGGCGCAACAGCAGGCGCAGGCGCCATTCGGACACGGTGTTGTCGCGCAGTTCCGGATCGTACTTGGTCATCACGTCCAGCGCACGTGGGTCGAAGCGCTTGGCCAGGGTCAGGCCAATCTCGCGGGCAATCGACACCTTTTCGTCACGGGAGAAGTGCATGCTGCTGGCGTAGCCGTCGAGCAGGGCCATGGCCTTGTCCGGATCCTGGCGGGCCAGGCGGCGCAGGCCCAGGCCGACGGCGTCAGACATCGCCTCGGTGGCCGGCAGGAAGCGTGACGGATCGCTGAGCATGTCAGGCTTTTGCGCCACATCCACCATCAGGCGGCCTTGGGCGCCTAGGGTTGGCAGGGTCTTCACCAGGCTGTTGGCCAGCGCGTAATTGCGGGCTTCGGCGGCGAGCTTGGTGCGGTCCCAAATCTTCTGTTCGGTCAGTTGGCCGGCAGCGGCCCATTGGCCGAAGGTGGCGTCACAGGCGGCGGGCTGGGATTTGCCGGTCATCCACAACTTTTCGGCGGTCTTGTAGCCTTCAGCCTTCAGATTGTGGCTGAGCTGGTACTGGCCATGCAGGCAGTCCAGCTCGACGAAATTGAGCTTGGTGTCGTAGTACTTTTCAAAGGTCTGCCAATCGCCACGCTCGGCCAGCCAGCGCAGCCAACGCAGTTTCATCCAGTTGGCCTGGGGCAGGTCGCCGTGTTTGGCGAGGAACTGTTCGATTTCCTCGTTGCTCGCGGTTTTCAGGCGTGCAGTCAGCTCGTCATACGCCAGGTACGGCGTGAGCGGGTAGTCGGCCAGGGCCTGGCTGTATTGCATGTACGGGCCGCTGTCGCCCTTGGCCAGGGCGCGTTTGGCTTGATCGTAATACTGACGTTGGGTGGTGAGGTCCACCGCCTGGGCGGTTTGAACGGCAGTGGCGGAAAGAAGCAGACAAGATAAAAAGTTGAAAAGGCGACTGCGCATGAGACGTCCGTGCAGAGAAATCACGACTAGCACCGGCACTGCCGACACTGATTGCCCCTAGCTTAGCCTTTTGCCAGCGGCCCGCGAAAGCTTTGCCGTCTGGTTCGTTCAAGTTCGCCGGAAATGTCCTACAGAACGTGTCAATAGAGAAAATGCCGACCGCATCCCACCCTCAAGTCAGGTAGAATGCGCGCCCAGTTTTTGGAGAAGCGTATGACCCTGCTCAAATTCAGCGATGTGTCCCTTGCTTTCGGCGCCATGCCGTTGTTGGACAAGGTGTCCTGGCAGATCGCCCGTGGTGAGCGGGTGTGCATCATCGGCCGCAACGGCACCGGCAAGTCCAGCATGATGAAGCTGGTAAAAGGCGACCAGAAGCCTGATGACGGCTCTGTCTGGCGTGCCCCGGGCCTCAAGATCGGCGAATTGCCGCAGGAATTGCCGGTGGCCGACGGACGGACAGTGTTCGACGTGGTTGCCGAAGGCCTGGACGGCGTCGGCGAGTTGCTCGCGCAATACCATCACCTGGCGCAGAACTGCGTCACCGAGGAAGACCTGGACAAGCTGATGCACGTCCAGCAAGACCTCGAAGCCCGTGACGGCTGGCGCTTGCAGCAACTGGTGGACAGCACCCTGAGCCGCCTGCAACTGCCGGCCGACAAGACCCTCGCCGAGTTGTCCGGTGGCTGGCGTCGTCGTGTACTGCTGGCCCAGGCCCTGGTGTCCGAGCCGGACCTGCTGCTGCTCGACGAACCGACCAACCACCTGGACATCGGCGCCATTGCCTGGCTTGAAGAAGCCATCAAGGACTTCCAGGGCGCCGTGCTGTTTATCACGCACGACCGTGCTTTCCTGCAGAGCCTGGCCACGCGCATCCTCGAGCTGGACCGTGGCGGCCTGATCGACTGGAACGGCGACTACGCCAGCTTCCTGGTGCACAAGGAAGCCGCCCTGGCTGCCGAAGAAACCGCCAACGCGCTGTTTGACAAAAAGCTGGCCCAGGAAGAAGTCTGGATCCGCCAGGGCATCAAGGCCCGTCGCACCCGTAACGAAGGCCGCGTACGTGCCTTGAAAGCCTTGCGCGTGGAGCGCAGTGAGCGCCGCGAGCGTACCGGCAAGGCCAATATCCAGCTGGACACCGCCGACAAGTCGGGCAAGCAGGTAATGGTGCTGGAGAATGTCAGCTTCCATCACCCGGACGGCCCGTTCCTGATCAAAGACTTCTCCATGGTCCTGCAACGCGGCGACCGTATCGGCCTGCTGGGCGCCAACGGCACCGGCAAGACCACCTTGCTCAAGCTGATGCTCAGCGGTCTGCAGCCGACCAGCGGCAAGGTGGAAGAGGGCACACGCATCGACGTGGCCTACTTTGACCAGTTGCGCCACCAGTTGGACCTGGAAAAGACCGTGATCGACAACGTCGCCGAAGGTCGCGACTTTATCGACATCGACGGCCAGAGCCGCCACGTACTCAGCTACCTGGGCGACTTCCTGTTCAGCCCGCAACGTGCACGTACCCCGGTCAAGGCCCTGTCGGGTGGTGAGCGCGCGCGTTTGCTGCTGGCCAAGCTGTTCAGCAAACCGGCCAACCTGCTGGTGCTCGACGAACCGACCAACGACCTCGATGTGGAAACCCTCGAGTTGCTCGAAGAAGTGCTGCTGACGTTCAACGGCACTGTGCTGATGGTCAGCCACGACCGGGAATTCCTCGACAACGTGGTCACCAGCACCCTGGTCTTCGAAGGTGAAGGCAAGGTGCGCGAATACGTCGGTGGTTACCAGGACTGGTTGCGTCAGGGTGGTTCGCCACGTCTGCTGGGCGTGACCGAGAGCAAGTCCGGCAAGGCCGACCTGAATACGGCGGTGGTGGCTCCTGTGCAAGAGGCTGCACCGGCCCAGGAAGCTGCACCCGCGGCCAAGAAGAAACTCAGCTACAAGCTGCAGCGTGAGCTGGAAGCCTTGCCGGGTGAGATCGACGCCAAGGAACAGCAGATTGCTGCGGTCGAAGCTGAAATGGCTGACGCCGGTTTCTATCTGCGACCCGCAGCTGAAACCGCCAAGGTCATCGCTTCCCTGGAGGCGTTGAACCAGGAGCTGGAAGCGTTGGTTGAGCGTTGGGCCGAGCTGGATGCCTGAGTGATTGCACCGCAATAAAAAAGCCCGGCACTCTTCTATGAGCGCCGGGCTTTTTAATATGAAATGCGATTCAACTGTGGGAGCTGGCTTGCCTGCGATAGCGGTGTAACAGCCACCTGATGCATCAACTGACAGGCTGCTATCGCAGGCAAGTCAGCTCCCATATTAGACCTTCATCGGTCTTACGAGCTCTTTGCCAGTTTGACGGCCAGTACATCGCAAGGCGCGCCGTGCAATACATCATTGGCGGTGGAGCCCAGCAACAGTGCCAGGCCATGACGGCCGTGGCTGCCGACCACGATCAGGTCACAGGCCTTTTCCTTGGCCAAGTGGTGGATTTCCTGGCGCGGCTGGCCGTATGTCAGGTGGCAGTCTTCCTTTTTCAGGTGCGGGTATTTGAGAATCAAACGGTCCAGGCGCTCCTTGGCCTGGTCGAATTGTTGTTGCTGCAACTGGGAAAGGTCCATCGGTACGTCACCGCCAAAGGCCATGGCCATGGGCTCGACGATATGCACCAGCGACAGTATGGCGCCATTGGCCAATGCGGATTCCTGCGCGCGCTTGATCACCGGATCGCACTCTTCGGTCAGATCGACAGCGACCAGAATATGTTTGTAGGGCATGAGGCGTTCCTCCAAGGGACTGCAATAAGTTCAGTATGGCTGCTTTCAAGCGGATGGGGTTGCGTCAGGTCAAATCCGCTCATCTAGAAATTCGGGAGTACACATATGACGGTGTGGATAGTGGTGTCAATCCTTGCGGTGGTTTTAAGCCCCCTGGCCTGGCTGCGCCCGTCGCGTGGGCAGAGCGGGCGCATGGCCCTGCGCATGGAGGCACGCCGCATCGGCCTGGCCATGCAGTTGGCGCCCCAGGAATGGCCGCACTGGCTCAAGCAAGAGCCGCCGAGCCCTTGTGCGCAGTACTGTCGACCGCGGCGTGGGAGCACGCCGGCCATCTGGAGTTACTGGCAGTTGGAGCCGGGTGTGTGGGTCAATCAATGGCGCGAAGGGTGTGTGGATGAAAAGTTGTTGCCGTATTTTGCGACGCTGCCGGCGAACGTCTACAAGGTCGAGGCCGACAAGCAGATGATCGCCTTGTACTGGGGCGAGAAGGGCGACATGAGTGTGTTGAAGGATATTGATGCGTTGCTCAGGGCCTTGGCCTGACACTCCTACAGAGGCCGGGCAATAAAAAGCCCGACTTCATCATCGGGCTGGAGGTGGCCAGGCAGGCCGGTAAATCTGCAAGTTCCCGCTAGCCTAGCCGTATATCCCTTTCTGTACAGCCGCTTCCCACATCTTTTCTATTATTGATCTTGTGAATATTTGAATATTGACGGGTTGCCTGCCTGTGGTCCGGGTTCTGAAATGACTGGAAAGTCGCGTTTTTCCTAGCCTTTGGAGCGATTGACAATTGCTCGGAATTGGATGAAGGTGGCGTACCCAAATCAAACGGGCGTATGAATTGAGCGTTTGTCCTACAGGCAGCTCATACATAACCCCGACTATCGCACTGGCGGGTGTGCCTGGCGGATGGGTTTGAGCATTGATGCGACTATCAACGTCAAACCAGAGGCCAGCGTCCGGTGTGTACTGTTCAGCTTCCATATCGTGGAGATCAGTTGATGATTTACGAAGGTAAAGCCATCACGGTTAAGGCTCTTGAAAGTGGCATCGTCGAATTGAAATTCGACCTCAAGGGTGAGTCCGTCAACAAGTTCAACCGTCTAACCCTGAACGAACTGCGTCAGGCCGTAGACACCATCAAAGCAGATGCTTCGGTCAAGGGCGTGATCGTCTCCAGCGGCAAGGACGTGTTTATCGTCGGCGCTGACATCACCGAATTCGTCGACAACTTCAAGCTGCCCGATGCCGAGCTGGTGGCTGGCAACCTCGAAGCCAACAAGATCTTCAGCGATTTCGAAGACCTCAACGTGCCGACCGTTGCCGCGATCAATGGCATTGCGTTGGGTGGCGGCCTGGAAATGTGCCTGGCAGCGGATTTCCGTGTCATGTCCGCGACCGCCAAGATCGGCCTGCCGGAAGTCAAACTGGGCATCTACCCGGGCTTCGGCGGTACCGTGCGCCTGCCGCGCCTGATCGGTGCCGACAATGCGATCGAATGGATCGCCGCCGGTAAGGAAAACAAGGCCGAGGACGCACTGAAGGTCGGTGCCGTCGACGCAGTGGTGGCTCCGGACAAACTGGCCGAAGCCGCGCTGAACCTGATCAAGGGCGCCATCAGCGGGGAATTTGACTACAAGGCCAAGCGTCAGCCGAAGCTGGAAAAACTCAAGCTCAACGCTATCGAACAGATGATGTCGTTCGAAACCGCCAAAGGTTTCGTGGCAGGCCAGGCCGGCCCGAACTACCCGGCCCCGGTTGAAGCGATCAAGACCATCCAGAAGGCCGCGAACTTCGGTCGTGACAAAGCCCTGGAAGTGGAAGCGGCAGGCTTCGTCAAACTGGCGAAAACCTCGGCGGCCCAGAGCCTGATCGGCCTGTTCCTGAACGATCAGGAACTGAAGAAAAAGGCCAAGGCCTACGACGAAATTGCCAAGGACGTGAAACAGGCTGCCGTACTCGGCGCCGGTATCATGGGCGGCGGTATCGCCTATCAGTCGGCGTCCAAAGGCACGCCGATCCTGATGAAAGACATCAACGAGCACGGTATCGAGCAGGGCCTGGCCGAAGCCGCCAAGCTGCTGGTGGGCCGCGTTGATAAAGGTCGCATGACCGCTGCAAAAATGGCTGAAGTGCTTAACGGCATTCGTCCTACGCTGTCCTACGGCGATTTCGGCCACGTCGACCTGGTGGTCGAAGCGGTTGTCGAGAACCCGAAGGTCAAGCAGGCGGTATTGGCTGAAGTGGAAGCCCAGGTCAAAGATGACACCATCCTGGCCTCCAACACCTCGACAATTTCCATTTCGCTGCTGGCCAAGGCCCTCAAGCGTCCGGAAAACTTCGTCGGCATGCACTTCTTCAACCCGGTGCACATGATGCCGCTGGTGGAAGTGATCCGTGGCGAGAAGTCCAGCGAGCTGGCCGTTGCCACCACCGTTGCCTACGCCAAGAAAATGGGCAAGAACCCGATCGTGGTCAACGACTGCCCGGGCTTTTTGGTCAACCGCGTGCTGTTCCCCTACTTCGGCGGTTTCGCCAAGTTGGTCAGTGCCGGTGTGGACTTCGTGCGCATCGACAAGGTCATGGAGAAATTCGGCTGGCCCATGGGCCCTGCGTACCTGATGGACGTGGTCGGTATCGACACCGGCCACCACGGCCGCGACGTTATGGCTGAGGGCTTCCCGGACCGCATGAAAGACGACCGCCGCTCGGCGATCGACGCGCTGTACGAGGCCAAGCGCCTGGGCCAGAAGAACGGCAAGGGCTTCTACGCCTACGAGGCCGACAAGAAGGGCAAGCAGAAGAAAGTCGCCGATCCGTCGGTGCACGAAGTGCTCGCTCCGGTCATCTACGAACAGCGTGAGGTGTCGGACGAGGACATCATCAACTGGATGATGATCGCCCTGTGCCTGGAAACCGTGCGTTGCCTGGAAGACGGCATCGTCGAAACCGCCGCCGAAGCCGATATGGGCCTGGTGTACGGTATTGGTTTCCCTCCATTCCGTGGTGGTGCACTGCGCTACATCGATTCGATCGGTGTGGCCGAGTTCGTTGCCCTGGCTGACAAATACGCTGATTTGGGCCCGCTGTACCACCCGACCGCGAAGCTGCGTGAAATGGCCAAGAATGGCCAGAGCTTCTTCGGTTAAGCGCCCAATCGACTAGAGCGAGAATATTTATGAGCTTGAATCCAAGAGACGTCGTGATTGTCGACTTCGGTCGTACTCCGATGGGCCGCTCCAAGGGCGGCATGCACCGCAACACCCGCGCTGAAGACATGTCGGCGCACCTGATCAGCAAGCTGCTGGAACGTAACGTCAAGGTTGACCCGAACGAAGTCGAAGACGTGATCTGGGGCTGCGTCAACCAGACCCTGGAGCAGGGCTGGAACATCGCGCGCATGGCGTCGCTGATGACCCAGATCCCGCACACCGCAGCCGGTCAGACCGTCAGCCGCCTGTGCGGTTCGTCGATGAGCGCGCTGCACACCGCTGCACAAGCGATCATGACCGGCAACGGTGATGTATTCGTGGTCGGCGGCGTGGAGCATATGGGCCACGTCAGCATGATGCACGGTGTCGATCCCAACCCGCACATGTCGCTGTACGCAGCGAAAGCCTCGGGCATGATGGGCCTGACCGCGGAAATGCTTGGCAAGATGCACGGCATCACTCGCGAAGCCCAGGACGCGTTCGGCCTGCGTTCCCACCAGCTCGCCCACAAGGCGACCGTGGAAGGCAAGTTCAAGGATGAGATCATCCCGATGAACGGCTACGACGAAAACGGTTTCCTGAAACTGTTCGACTACGACGAAACCATTCGTCCGGACACCACCCTGGAAAGCCTCGCGGCGTTGAAGCCTGCGTTCAATCCAAAGGGCGGCACCGTGACAGCCGGTACGTCGTCGCAGATCACCGACGGTGCTTCGTGCATGATCGTGATGTCGGCGCAGCGTGCCCAGGACCTGGGTATCCAGCCGCTGGCCGTGATCCGTTCGATGGCGGTAGCAGGTGTGGACCCGGCGATCATGGGCTATGGTCCAGTACCGGCCACACAAAAAGCCTTGAAGCGCGCGGGCCTTTCCATCTCCGATATCGACTTCTTCGAGCTCAACGAAGCTTTCGCCGCACAGGCCCTGCCAGTGCTGAAAGATTTGAAAGTACTCGACAAGATGAACGAGAAGGTTAACCTGCACGGCGGTGCGATTGCCCTGGGCCACCCATTCGGTTGCTCCGGTGCACGTATCTCCGGCACTTTGCTTAACGTGATGAAGCAAAATGGCGGCAACCTCGGGGTTGCTACCATGTGCATTGGTCTCGGCCAAGGCATCTCCACCGTCTTCGAACGCGTCTAAACGTTCGGTTGACGGAAGCCGGGGCCAAGTGCCCCGGTTTTTGTTTTTTGGAACTTTTTAATATTTTTTTTCAACAAATTTTGTACGAGGGGCAGAGCATGAAAGTTGAACCAGGGCTCTACCAACATTATAAGGGGCCGCAGTACCGCGTTTTCAGCGTGGCACGGCACTCCGAAACCGAAGAAGAAGTGGTGTTTTACCAAGCACTGTATGGCGAATACGGCTTTTGGGTGCGTCCCTTGAGCATGTTCCTTCAGACCGTTGAAGTTGACGGCGAGCAGGTCCCGCGCTTTGCTTTGGTCCAGGCCGAACCCAGTCTTTTTAAAGGGCAATAACGGCAGGTCGCGCAGAGTGCTGCGCTTGACCTCACCTTGTTGCCACTATATATAGCGTTGCCGCGACAGGCGCCAACTGCCTTTCACTTCTCGAATTCAGGAATTTTCCGATCCATGGGCAAATCGCTGGTCATTGTGGAATCCCCGGCTAAGGCCAAGACCATCAACAAGTACTTGGGCAACGAGTACGTGGTGAAGTCGAGTATCGGCCATATCCGAGACCTGCCCACCAGCGGTTCGGCTAGCGCCAGCAAGGAGCCTGCCGCCAAGCGCGGCAAGGCGGCTGCGGGCGAAGGTCCGGTGCTCAGCCCTAAAGAGAAAGCGCGCAAGCAGCTGGTCTCGCGCATGGGTGTGGACCCGGACCATGGCTGGAAGGCCAAGTACGAAATCCTTCCGGGCAAGGAAAAGGTCATCGAAGAGCTGCGCCGGCTCGCCAAGGATGCTGACACCATCTATCTCGCGACGGACTTGGACCGCGAAGGGGAAGCCATTGCCTGGCACCTGCGCGAAGCCATCGGCGGTGATGACAGCCGCTACAAGCGTGTGGTGTTCAACGAAATCACCAAGAAAGCCATCCAGGAAGCCTTCTCCAAGCCGGGCGAGCTGGATATTGACCGCGTCAACGCCCAGCAGGCCCGTCGCTTCCTCGACCGCGTCGTGGGCTACATGGTCTCGCCACTGCTGTGGGCGAAAATTGCCCGTGGTTTGTCCGCCGGCCGTGTGCAATCGGTTGCGGTGAAGCTGGTGGTGGAGCGTGAGCGTGAGATTCGTGCGTTCAACCCCGAAGAGTATTGGGAAGTCCACGCTGACCTGGGCACCGCCAAGGGCGCCAACGTGCGCTTTGAAGTGGCCCGCGAGAAAGGCGAGGCCTTCAAGCCGCTGAACGAAGCCCAGGCCATGGCCGCGCTGGAGAAGCTCAAGGCCTCCAGCTACAGCATCGTCAAACGCGAAGACAAACCGACCAGCAGCAAGCCGTCGGCGCCGTTTATCACTTCTACCCTGCAACAGGCCGCGAGCAACCGCCTGGGCTTCGGGGTGAAGAAGACCATGATGATGGCCCAGCGTCTGTATGAAGCCGGTTACATCACCTACATGCGTACCGACTCCACCAACCTGTCGCAAGACGCGGTGGCGATGGCGCGCACGTATATTGAAAGCGAGTTCGGCAAGACCTATCTGCCGGAGAAGCCGAACGTCTACAGCAGCAAGGAAGGCGCACAAGAGGCTCACGAAGCGATTCGTCCTTCCGACGCCAACACCACGCCCGCCAAGCTGAGCGGCATGGAGCGTGACGCTGAGCGCCTCTACGAGCTGATCTGGCGCCAGTTCCTGGCCTGCCAGATGCTGCCGGCGCAATACCTGTCTACCACTGTCAGTGTGGGTGCTGGCGACTTCGAGCTGCGCGCCAAGGGCCGTATCCTCAAGTTCGACGGCTACACCCGCGTCATGCCGCAAATCGCCAAGCCAGGCGATGACGACGTGCTGCCGGACATGGCCCAGGGCGATACGTTGAAGCTGATCAAGCTCGACCCATCCCAGCACTTCACCAAGCCACCGGCGCGTTATTCCGAAGCCAGCCTGGTGAAAGAGATGGAAAAGCGCGGTATCGGTCGCCCGTCGACCTATGCAGCGATCATTTCTACCATCCAGGACCGTGGCTACGTCGCGCTGCACAACCGTCGTTTCTATTCGGAAAAGATGGGCGATATCGTTACCGAGCGTCTGTCCGAGAGCTTCTCCAACCTGATGGACTACGGCTTCACCGCCGGCATGGAAGAGAATCTCGATGACGTGGCCCAGGGCGAACGCGACTGGAAAAACGTGCTGGATGAGTTCTACGGCGACTTCAAGAAAAAACTCGAAGTAGCCGAGAACCCTGAGAGCGGTATGCGCGCCAACCAGCCGGTGATGACGGATATTCCGTGCACCACCTGCGGTCGACCAATGCAGATTCGTACCGCCTCCACGGGCGTATTCCTCGGTTGCTCAGGCTACAGCCTGCCGCCCAAAGAGCGCTGCAAGGCGACCGTCAACCTGGTGCCGGGTGATGAAATCGCGGCTGATGACGAGGGTGAGTCCGAGTCGCTGGTGCTGCGTGGCAAGCACCGCTGCCCGATCTGCAGCACGGCGATGGACGCCTACCTGCTGGACGAGAAGCACAAGTTGCACATCTGCGGTAACAACCCCGATTGCAATGGCTACGAGATCGAAGAGGGCACCTACCGCATCAAAGGCTATGAAGGTCCGAGCCTGGAATGCGATAAGTGCGGCAGCGAGATGCAGCTCAAGACCGGCCGTTTCGGCAAGTTCTTCGGCTGCACCAATCCTACCTGCAAGAACACGCGCAAACTGCTCAAAAGCGGTGATGCGGCGCCGCCGAAGATGGATCCGGTGAAGATGCCGGAGCTCAAGTGCGAAAAGGTCAACGACACCTACATCCTGCGTGACGGTGCTTCGGGGCTGTTCCTGGCTGCCAGCCAGTTCCCGAAAAACCGCGAGACCCGTGCGCCGCTGGTGCTGGAGATCGTGCCGCACAAGGACGAGATCGATCCGAAGTACCACTTCCTGTGTGAAGCGCCGAAGAAGGACCCGGATGGTCGCCCAGCCGTAATCCGCTACAGCCGCAAGACCAAGGAGCAGTACGTGCAGACCGAAGTGGACGGCAAGCCTACCGGCTGGAAAGCGTTCTACGACGGCGGCAAGTGGAAGGTCGAGGACAAGCGCCAGGGCGCTTGATCCGTCGGATGCGCTGAAGATCCAATGTGGGAGGGGGCTTGCCCCCGATGAGGGAGTGTCAGTTGATACATCTGTAACTGACCCACCGCCATCGGGAGCAAGCCCCCTCCCACATTTGCACTTGCAGTACGTTCGGCTGATCCGTGACACTGTTCAGCCAGCATCACGCCTATTCGTTGTGGAGATTGCCGTCATGGCCAACGAACTCTATACCCGTACCAATCAGAAAATTTACTTCGCGGGTTTATCCCTGGACGCCCTTGGCCGTGCAGAGGAAGGGAAGGAGATGAATGCCATCGCGCTGGTGCAGGCGGGGCGCGAAGCGGCCTTGTTTCATCTCTATGGCGCGTTGCTGGGGCTGTGCCATGAAATTGCAGGGTTCTATCGCTTGCCCCAGGCGGGTGCCCCCCGTGCAGAAATGATCATGAATCGTGAAGTGCTCGATTCGATGGCGATCCCTGAGTTGGCCGAGCTGGTGGAAATGGCCCAGAGCCCTGACAGTTGGGTGGCACGGCTGCTCAAGGCCCATGCCGATATGTTCCATCCACCACGTATTCCCCATGTGCCCAAGGGCGATGTCACCCAGCCGCTGATCGTTGCCGTGGCGTTGGAACAGGATGAGCCCAAGCCCTTGGGGCGCGAAGAGTTGGAAGGCTGGCGCCAGGAGCTGAAAAAGATGGCGCTGCGTTTTCGTGAGGGGTTGAACGAGTGCTGAAGGTAGGCGCTCGCCGGGCACCATTCATCAAGCCGTAAAGAAACCTGCCCGGTTCCTCTGCGAGGCTGGGTGGATGACTGATATAATCTCGGCCTTTCGTGGAGAACAGACTTTTATGCCAACGTCCTTTCTGGAAATTGTTGAACTGCCTGATGGCCGAATCGAACTGCGCCGGGCTGAGGACGAAGGTTCTCTGGTTATTCTGGATTTTTCCGAAGATGCCAAAGTGTTCCTGCAGGGCCAGCACGTGGAAGTGGCTAAAGCCATGTTGAGCGTGGGCGTGCAGATGGCAGGTCGCCTGGCTGAAGGCGAACCGGAGAAGGACGACGGCCCGCGGGTACTTCACTGAGTCTTGTGGTGAAGGGGCTTCCAAGCCCGATCACTGCAAGCCAAGCTGTAGTTTTATCCCAAACGAATATTCAAACTCTGAGCGTCGCCCGTACGTGCGGCACTGATGAGTTGCTGCTTGGCGCTCGCATTCAACGGATTCAACCAGCTCACCACCGTATGACTGCGGCCTAGACGCAAGGCCTCACAGGTCAACTGCTGGGCGCTCTGCGCTCCCCGTGGCTGCAACAGCAGGATGCGCTCGCGGTTGAGGCCGGCGTCCCGCAGCCAGGCCTGGGTCAGGCTGGCGGGCGGGGCGATCAGCGTCAGCCAGCGTGCGTCCTGGTCTTCGCTCAATTCGCGCAGAATTGGCGCCAGCAGGTTCAGGCAGCTTTCGGCCGCACCGCGCAACGACAATTCACTGAACGCCTCAGGTTCACCGCCCCAGGGGGCTTCGACCGTTTCCTTGAGGATGGGCGCAAGGGGTTGGGCCATAAAGGCCTCGAACAGCGACAGTTGTGTGTGTTGTGGGGTGTGCACGAGCTGCATGATGCCTCCTTTAGCGGCGAATGACGCCGACACTCAAGCCTTCGATCACCAGGTCCTGATCTTTCAGGTTGACTTCAATCGGGGCGAACTCAGGGTTCTCGGCCAGTAGCCAGACCTTGCTGCCTTCACGCTTGAAGCGTTTGACCGTGACCTCATCACCGATACGGGCGACGACGATCTGGCCATTGCGGGCTTCACGGGTGGTATGCACGGCGAGCAGGTCGCCATCGAAGATGCCTACGTCCTTCATGCTCATGCCGTGCACACGCAACAGATAGTCGGCGCGAGGGTGGAAGAAGGTCGGGTTGATGTTGCAGGATTCCTCGACGTGCTGCTGCGCCAGGATCGGCGCACCGGCAGCGACGCGGCCGATGATCGGTAGTGTCGATTCGTCGGCCTTGGCTTCAAAGCCAGGGATGCGGATACCGCGTGAAGCCCCTGGAGTCATCTCGATCGCGCCTTTGCGAGCGAGCGCCTTGAGGTGTTCTTCCGCGGCATTCGGGGACTTGAACCCCAGTTCCAGGGCAATCTCCGCACGGGTAGGCGGGTAACCGTTGTCATCGAGGCAGCGCTTGATGAAGGCCAGAATCTCGGCTTGGCGTGGCGTCAGTTTTAGCATGTTGATCGCTCTGTCTTTTTATACAGTGACTGGGATTATATACAGTGAACTGCGCTTGGCAATCATCCTTTTGCGCGACTCCGCTGGACGGTCATGCGTCACCCTTCCTACAACGTAGATAGGGTGTTGCCTACACGGCGAAAGGGATGTGATTAAATAGCGATGAAAGGGGTGACTGCCCGGCCGGAAAGCGAACCCGCAGGCTTGACAAGACACACTCTGAAACGTATGTTTCAAACAAGTGTTTGTCAGGCGGAGTAGCCATGGCCCAGTCGGAAACCGTTGAACGCATTCTCGATGCTGCCGAGCAATTGTTCGCGGAAAAAGGATTTGCTGAAACCTCATTGCGGCTGATCACCAGCAAGGCTGGGGTCAACCTCGCTGCCGTGAACTATCATTTCGGCTCGAAAAAAGCCCTGATCCAAGCGGTGTTTTCCCGCTTCCTGGGTCCATTCTGTGCCAGCCTCGACCGTGAGTTGGAGCGCCGCCAGGCCAAGGCTGATCACAAGCCAAGCCTGGAAGAACTGCTGGAAATTCTTGTAGAGCAGGCGTTGGTCGTGCAACCTCGCAGTGGTAATGACCTGTCGATCTTCATGCGCCTGCTGGGCCTGGCGTTCAGCCAGAGCCAAGGCCACCTGCGTCGTTACCTGGAAGACATGTACGGCAAAGTATTCCGCCGCTATATGTTGCTGGTCAACGAGGCGGCCCCACGTATTCCGCCTATCGAACTGTTCTGGCGCGTGCATTTCATGCTCGGCGCTGCGGCGTTCAGCATGTCCGGGATCAAGGCGTTGCGAGCGATAGCCGAGACCGATTTCGGCGTGAACACCTCGATCGAACAGGTGATGCGCCTGATGGTGCCGTTCCTCGCTGCGGGTATGCGCGCCGAGACCGGCGTCACCGACTCGACCATGGCTGCCGCCCAATTGCGCCCACGCAGCAAAACTGCACCGGTCGCCGCCAAGGTTTGATCGCCCCTGGGTGTGCGTGGCCGCTAGCATCCGCTAAGCTAGCCGCCATGCCGATTTCAGCTATTTATCCGCAACCCGTCGTGCTGACCGTGCCTGGTCAGCCCGACGGGTTGTGTGCGTTATTTAAGGAAGGTTTATGACTGCTGCCCTGCAAGGTTCTTTGATGGTCGACGTTGCCGGTACCTGGCTGACGGCCGAGGATCGTCACCTGTTGCGCCAACCGGAAGTGGGCGGCCTGATTATTTTTGCGCGCAATATCGAGCATCCACGCCAGGTTCGCGAGCTGAGTGCGGCGATCCGTGCGGTGCGCCCGGACCTGCTGCTGGCGGTCGACCAGGAAGGCGGGCGCGTACAGCGCCTGCGCCAGGGCTTTGTGCGCCTGCCAGCCATGCGCGCGCTGGCCGATAACCCCAACGCTGAATACCTGGCAGAACAGTGCGGCTGGATCATGGCCACCGAAGTGCTGGCCGTGGGTCTCGACCTGAGTTTCGCCCCAGTGCTGGACCTGGATTACCAACGCAGCGCCGTGGTCGGCACTCGCTCCTTCGAAGGCGACCCCGAGCGCGCCGCCGTACTGGCCGGTGCCTTTATTCGCGGCATGAACAGCGCCGGTATGGCCGCCACCGGCAAGCACTTCCCCGGGCACGGTTGGGCCGAGGCCGATTCCCACGTCGCGATTCCCAATGACGAACGCAGCCTGGAACAGATTCGCGCCAACGACCTGGTGCCTTTCGCACGCTTGAGCAAGCAATTGGCCGCAGTGATGCCCGCGCACGTGATCTACCCGCAGGTCGACAGCCAGCCCGCCGGCTTCTCGCGCCGCTGGTTGCAGGACATCCTGCGCGGCGAGTTGCAGTTTGATGGGGTGATTTTCAGTGATGACCTGTCCATGGCGGGCGCCCACGTGGTGGGTGATGCGGCGAGTCGGATCGAGGCGGCGCTGACGGCGGGTTGTGATATGGGGCTGGTATGCAATGACCGCGCGGCTGCCGAGCTGGCACTCACCGCCGCGCAGCGGATGAAGGTTACGCCGTCGGCGCGGATTGCGCGTATGCGTGGGCAGGCGGTTGCGTCGACTGATTACAAACAGGATCCGCGTTGGCTGGCAGCGCTTACTGCGTTGCGTGATGCGCAGTTGATCGGCTGACGAGCGCGGCGCGACCATCGCAGGCAAGCCAGCTCCCACATTTGCAATGCTTCCTCCTGTGGGAGCTGGCTTGCCCGCGATAGAAATCGAACAGTCAGCGCTTTTCTTGCTTGTTGGGTAACGGCGCAAACAACGCCTCAATCTCCTCATTGCCCAACTGCCAATCCCCAGTGGTCCGCCCATCCAGCACACCCGCCGCCAAGTCGGATTTCTCCTTCTGCAGGTGCTGGATTTTCTCCTCCACCGTGCCTCGGGCAATCATCTTGTACACGAACACCGGTTTTTCCTGCCCGATGCGATACGCGCGGTCGGTGGCCTGGTTTTCCGTGGCCGGGTTCCACCACGGGTCGTAGTGAATCACCGTGTCGGCTTCGGTCAGGTTCAAACCCACGCCACCGGCCTTCAAGCTGATCAAAAAGATCTGCAACTTGCCGCTCTGGAAATCCTTCACCGGTGTACGTCGGTCACGGGTCTGGCCGGTCAGCAGTGCGTAGGCAATCCCGCGTTTTTTCAGTTCGATTTCGATAAGGCTCAGCATCGAAGTGAACTGCGAGAACAGCAGAATCCTGCGACCTTCGGCAAACAGCTCGTCGAGCATGTCCATCAGGCTGTCGAGCTTGCCCGAGCTGCTGCCACGCGCTGGCAGAGTGGCGTCGTTGACCAGGCGCAGGTCGCAGCACACTTGTCGCAGTTTGAGCAGCGCTTCAAGGATGATGATCTGGCTGCGGGCCACGCCCTTGCGGGTGATTTCGTCGCGCACCTTTTTATCCATGGCCAGGCGCATGGTTTCGTACACGTCGCGCTGGGCCTCGTTGAGGTCGACCCAGTGGATGATCTCGGTCTTGGGCGGTAATTCCGTGGCCACCTGTTCCTTGGTACGGCGTAGCAGGAAGGGCTTGATCCGACCGTTGAGGTGCTGAAGTCGCACTTCGCTGGCGCGCTTTTCAATCGGCACGCGGTAATCACGGTTGAAGCTCTTCACGTCGCCCAGCCAACCCGGCAACAGGAAGTGGAACAGCGACCACAGTTCACCCAAGTGGTTTTCCAATGGCGTGCCGCTCAGGCACAGGCGCTGGCGGGCATTCAGCTCGCGTGCGGCCTGGGCGGCCTTGCTGGACGGGTTCTTGATGTACTGCGCTTCATCGAGAATCAATACATGCAAGGGCAGGGCGGCGAGTTGCTCAATGTCCTTGGGTAGCAGGGCGTAGGTGGTCAGCAGCAGGTCGTAGTCCTGGAGGTTGGCAAAATGTTTCTTGCGCCCCGCGCCATACAGAGCCTGCACCCGCAGTTGCGGGGTGAAGTGCGCTGCTTCGTCGAGCCAGTTCGGAATCAGGCTGGTGGGCATCACGACCATGCAGGGCCGATCAAGGCGCCCGGCGATTTTCTCGGTGAGAATATGCGCCAGGGTTTGCAGGGTTTTGCCCAGGCCCATGTCGTCCGCGAGAATCCCGCCCACTTCCAACTGGCGCAGTGACTGCATCCAGCTCAAGCCTTCCAGTTGATAGGGGCGCAAGGTTGCGTTCAGGCCCTCGGGCGCCACGCAGGTGAAGTCCTTGATGTCCCGCAGACGTTGGGCGAAGTTGCGAATCTTCTCGCCACCCTCCCATTGCAACGGCAGGTCTTCGAGTGGATTGAGCCTAATTGCGTCGGCCTTGGCCAGGCGCAACGTCGTGGTGCCGGTTTCTTGCAGGTAGAACTCGCCGAGAGTCGCCAGCACCGGCTTCAAACGCCCGTAGGGCAGCGCCACTTGCAGCGGGCCGTGGCCGTTGGGCAGCCCGGGAATATTCACCAGGATCAGTTCATCATCGCGGCGCCTTGCGAGTCTTTCCGGGTTGAGGATCTCGGTGTGGGAGCGCATCAGGTTCAGCAATATCGGTAGCAGGCTCAACCGTTCGCCATTGACGATGATGCCCAACTCCAGGTCGAACCAGTCACGCTCCGGCGCTTCATCGACGCTGGCGTACCAGTCGTCCACCGGGCTCAGGTCGAAACCGAAGTCTTCATCAATTTGCAGCTCCCAGCCCTCTGCCCGCAGCGTTGGCGATGAGTTGAGCGTGAAGTTCAGCCAGGCGCTGTCGTTGACCATCTCGAACAGCTCGCCGGCACTTTCCGGCAGGGCTTTGCTCTGTCGCGTGGCGATCTTGAAACCCAGCAGACGCAGTTGTTCGCGACAGGCTTGTTCCTGCTCGGGATGGCGCTTGATTCGCAGGCTCTGGGTGTCCTGGCGCACGATGATATCGGCGTTCTTTTGCCCACTGACGTAATTGCCCAGGTAGTTGAACGACAGTGCCGCACGGTGCTGGATATAGCGCTGCATCTTGCCGTTGCGCGGTTCAAACGCGCTGAACTCGACGCTCGCCAGCCACAGGCGTGGCACGGGCTGCACATCCTCCATGACCACCTGCGGCAGGACCACGCGGTTATCCAGCACGGCCTGGAGTTTTTCCAGCAGTTGCGCATCCTGGGTCGCCGCCGGATAGGCCAGGGTTTCCTGGACCTTGAGCAACACCGCTGCGATGTGTTTGCAGTTGGTGTGCACCGGGCAGGTACAGCGGCTGTCCACCAGGATCAGCAGGCCCTTGGCCGACTCACGCAACGAGATGGTTTGCCGATAGACGTTACCGCCGGAGCCTTCGCAACTGGCGGTAATGGTGCTGTCACCGCACTCGACGATACGCACGCGATTTTCCAGTGCGTAACGCCGCCCGCGCTCCAGGCTCTGCTCTTTGAAGCGATTGGCCCACGAAGGGGCCAGGGGTTTGGTCAGAGGCGAAGTGAGGGGCATGGTGCTGGATCAGTCCTGCATGTCGGGCGGCGGTGCGCTGGGCGGCTTGGCGGTCAGCGAGGTGATCTTGATCAGCAACGCCAGGTGGCCGCCGTCCAGGTAATTAAGCTGGTTGTTCTTGGTGCGTACGTCTTTCTGCGCCAGGTGTTCACTGGCGATCACGCTCCCGTTGCCGTCGAACTGGTTGATCCAGAAGTCGGCATCGATGTCGGTGAAACGACCCAGTTGCAGGCTCAGCACGCCTTCGATAGGGAACTGGCCGAATTGCTCCTGGCCGTCGGTGATCGCGATCCTCACCGGCTGCTCGCCCAGGTTCTGTTCCCAGGCCTTGTGCGCGAGCACGGTGTAGTTGGAATCGGCGCGCAATTTTTCGACGATGTTGCCCAGGCGCGGCGGGCTCAGCCGCTCGCCCAGGCGCTGGGCGCCGCCGTCCCAGTTCTCCGGGGCGGCGCGGCTGTTGATCACCGGCTCGGCATTCTGGCGCACCAGGATCATTTCCACCTGGTACGGGCTGTCGGCAAATGCCGAAGGCGCGAGTACCACCAACAACAGGCTCAGAATGCGGAACAAGCGCATGGCGGCGTCCTTCAAGCGGATTTCGGGATGAGGCGCTCAAACAGCGCCTCCAGGGTATTGAAGCGTTCTTCGGCACGTTCCATCGGCACCATGAACTTGAACAGCGTAGCCCCTTCGAACTTGTAGCGGTTGGGCTGGCCCTGGATCAGCTTGATCAGTACCAACGGGTCGACCGGCGTCTGCGCTTCGAATTCGATACGCCCACCTTGCGGCCCGGCGTCGACCTTCTTGATCCCCAACTGCTCGGCCTGCAACTTGAGCAGGGTCAGGCGCACCAGGTTCTTGGTCGGTTCGGGCAGCAGGCCGAAGCGGTCGATCATCTCTACTTGCAGGTCCTTGAGGCCCTCTTCGTCGGTGGCCGAGGCGATGCGCTTGTAGAGGATCAGTCGCGCATGCACATCCGGCAGGTAGTCTTCGGGAATCAATGCCGGCAAGCGCAGGTTGATCTCCGGGCCGCCGCCCAGGGGTTGATCGAGGTTCGGTTGCTCGCCCTTGCGGATGGCTTTCACTGCGCGTTCGAGCATCTCCATATATAACGTGAAGCCGACCGCCTGGATCTGCCCGCTCTGGCCATCCCCCAGCAGTTCGCCGGCGCCACGGATTTCCAGGTCGTTGGTGGCCAGCACAAAACCGGCGCCGAGGTCCTGGGTGTTAGCGATCGCTTCCAGGCGTTTTTCCGCATCGGAAGTGATCTGTTGGCGTGGCGGCGTGAGCAGATAGGCGTAGGCCTGGTGGTGACTGCGCCCGACGCGGCCGCGCAGTTGGTGCAGCTGCGCCAGGCCGAACTTGTCGGCGCGCTCGATGATGATGGTGTTGGCGCTGGGCACGTCGATGCCGGTCTCGATGATGGTCGAGGCGATCAGCACGTTGAAGCGCTTGTGGTAGAAGTCGCTCATTACCTGTTCGAGTTCGCGCTCGCGCATCTGCCCGTGGCCGATGGCGATACGGGCTTCCGGCACCAGTTCGGCGAGGTCGGCGGCGCATTTCTCGATGGTCTTCACATCGTTGTGCAGGTAATACACCTGGCCGCCGCGCAGCAGTTCACGCAGCAGTGCTTCCTTGACCGTGCTCTTGTTCTGCTCCATCACGAAGGTGCGCACTGACAGGCGGCGTGCGGGTGGTGTAGCGATGATCGACAGGTCGCGCATACCCGATACGGCCATGTTCAGCGTGCGCGGAATCGGAGTAGCGGTGAGGGTAAGGATGTCGACTTCGCTGCGCAGGGCCTTGAGCTGTTCTTTCTGGCGCACGCCAAAGCGGTGCTCTTCGTCGATGATCACCAGGCCCAGGTTCTTGATCTTCACGTCGTCCGACAGCAGTTTGTGGGTGCCTATGACGATATCGATCTTGCCCTCGGCCAGGTCGGCAACGGCGGCATTCACTTCCTTGGCGGACTTGAAGCGGCTCATCACCTCCACGGTCACTGGCCAGTCGGCAAAGCGGTCGCGAAAGCTGTTGTAGTGCTGCTGGGCGAGCAGGGTGGTCGGCACCAGAATCGCCACCTGGCGACCGCCGTGCACTGCAATAAAGGCGGCGCGCATGGCCACTTCGGTTTTGCCGAAGCCCACGTCGCCACACACCAGGCGGTCCATCGGCTTGGGCGCGAGCATGTCGGCGCGCACCGCCTCGATGGTGGTTTGCTGGTCCGGAGTTTCTTCGAAGGCGAAGCCGGCACTGAAGGTGGCGTAGTCGGCTTTCGGGTCAGCGAACGCGTAACCTTCGCGGGCGGCACGGCGGGCATAGATGTCGAGCAATTCTGCGGCCACGTCGCGAACCTGTTCGGCGGCCTTGCGCTTGGCTTTCTGCCAGGTCTCGGAGCCCAGGCGATGCAACGGTGCCAAAGCGTCGTCGCTACCGGTGTAACGGGCGATCAGGTGCAGGCTGGCCACTGGCACGTAGAGCTTGGCGCCCTCGGCGTATTCCATGGTGAGGAATTCGGCGGCCTGGTTGTCGATCTCCAGTGTCTGCAAGCCCAGGTAGCGGCCTACACCATGGTCGATATGCACCACCGGCGCGCCTTCGCGCAGCTCGGTGAGGTTCTTGATCACCGCATCATTGTTGGCGTCTGCGCGTTTTTCCCGGCGACGGCGTTGCATCACGCGCTGGCCGAACAGCGGGCTCTCGGCGATCAGTGCGAGGGCCGGGTCGTCCAGCAACAAGCCTTCGTCCAAGGGGGCGATGGTGATCGCCAGGCGCTCTTTGCTATTTACAAAATCCGGCCAGCTGTCGACGGTCTTGGGCCGCAGTTTCAAGCGTTCCAACAGCTCCAGCAGCACTTCGCGGCGCCCGGCGGACTCGGCGGTAAACAGCACGCGGCCAGGGAAGTCACCGAGGAAATTGGACAGCGCTTCCAACGGTTGCGTGGCTTTGGCCTGGATCGCCAGGTCGGGCAGGGTTCCCGCGGGGAAGCGTTCCCGACCACTGCCGGCGTCTACATCTTGTTGGCTGGCGACCACGCGCGGCCAGTTTTTCAAGCGGGCGAAGCAGTCTTCTACGGGAAGGAACAATTCGGCGGGCGGCAATAAAGGCCGGGACGGATCGACGCGGCGCTCTTCATAGCGGTTGCGCACGTCGTTCCAGAAGTTTTCCGCCGCCTGCTCGATGCCTGGCAGCGAGAACACCTGGGTGTCCTGGGGCAGGTAGTCGAAGAGGGTGGAGGTTTCGTCGAAGAACAATGGCAGGTAGTACTCGATACCCGCTGGGGTAATCCCGCTGCTTAAGTCCTGGAAGATTGGGCAGCGACGGAAATCCACGTCAAAGCGCTCACGAAAGCGCGCCTTGAAACGGGTGACCGCGTCTTTTTGCAGCGGGAACTCCCGCGCCGGCAGCAGCTTGATCGAGTCGACCTTGTCGATGGAGCGCTGGTTTTCCGGATCAAAGGTGCGCAAGGTCTCGATTTCGTCATCGAACAGGTCGATGCGATACGGCAACTTGCTGCCCATCGGGAACAGGTCGATCAGGGCGCCGCGCACTGCGAACTCACCGTGCTCGTACACCGTGTCGACGCAGCGGTAGCCGCTGGCTTCCAGGCGCGTGCGCATCTGTTCTACGTCGAGCTTCTGGCCGATATCCAGCACCAGGCTGCTGCCGAGCAGGAACTTGGTCGGCGCCAGGCGGTGCAGCGCCGTGGTGATCGGCACCACCAGCACGCCGTGGGCCAGTTCCGGCAAGCGGTACAGGCTGGCGATGCGCTGGGATATGATGTCCTGGTGCGGCGAGAACAGGTCGTAAGGCAGGGTTTCCCAGTCGGGAAAATGCAGCACCGGTAAATCCGGGGCGAAGAAGCTCAGCTCCTGCTCCAGCCGTTCGGCACTTTGGCTGTCGGCGGTGAGCAGCAGGGTAAAGCGCTTGGCTGCGCTGGCAGCCTCGGCAATGGCCAGGCTCAGGGCGGCACCGGGCAGGTTGCCCCAGTGCTGTTTACCTGCCGCGGCAGGGAGAAGCGGTAGACGCAGAACGGGCACGGAAGGTTGAGCTCCAAGCGTTGCGACAAAGTCGGTAATTGTAACGGCCCCAGGTGCCGCCTGTCAGTTGCTGACTGTGCCTATTACGGTTTGTAGGAAATGTAGTGGCTAAGACAAACAATGACCGGTTTTGACTCAATATGTAGTGCCAAAATGCGCGAATGTTTAGGAGGGTTACGGACAAGTCGGCGATGGCGCTGGACTAGTGGCCTTCTGGAACCCGCGTATTTACTGGGCTGTAGCGCGGAGGTATTTTTTTGCAAGGGCTTTTTGTTGCCCCTCGCGCATTGCTCAACGGCCAGTCGGGCGACATAATGTAGCCCCTTTTTTCTGCCCCTACATGTGGAAGGTTCCCGTGACTCAGAAGCCCGACCAGTGTCTTGGTGAATGGATCGACCGTGAAGCACTCGCAGAAGCGATGATTCCGCTTATCGGCCAGCTGTACCGCAATAACAATGTGGTGAGCTCGATCTATGGCCGCAGCCTGATCAACCAGTCTGTCATCGCGATTCTCAAGGCGCACCGCTTTGCGCGCCATCGCTCCGCCGACGACAGCGAACTCTCCGTCCACGAAACATTCCCACTGCTTAAAGCCATGAGCGAGCTCAAGCTCGGCGCGGCCTCGGTAGACCTGGGCAAGTTGGCCTACAAATTCCGCAAGGAAGGCGCCGGCCGCAGTGCCGAGCAGTTCGTGCGTGAAGAAATGGCCGATGTGGTTGGCCAGCAAAACGCTGCCGCCCGCAAAGGCACCGACGTGGTGCTGTACGGCTTCGGCCGTATCGGCCGCCTGCTGGCGCGCATCCTGATCGAGAAAACCGGTGGCGGCGACGGCCTGCGCCTGCGTGCCATCGTGGTGCGCAAAGGCGCCGAAAACGACCTGACCAAGCGCGCCAGCCTGCTGCGTCGCGATTCGGTACACGGCTCGTTCAACGGCACCATCACCATTGACGAAGAAAACAACACCATTACTGCCAACGGTAACCTGATCCAGGTGATCTACGCGAAGAACCCGACCGAGGTGGATTACACCCAGTACGGCATCCAGGACGCCCTGCTGGTGGACAACACCGGCGTATGGCGTGATGCCGAGGGCCTGGGCCAGCACCTGGCTTGCCCGGGTATCGACCGTGTCGTGTTGACCGCGCCTGGCAAAGGCAAGCTCAAGAACATCGTGCACGGCATCAACCACGCTGAAATCACCGCTGACGACAAGATCGTGTCCGCCGCTTCCTGCACCACCAACGCCATCGTGCCGGTGCTCAAAGCTGTGAATGACAAGTTCGGTATCGTCAACGGCCACGTTGAAACCGTTCACTCGTACACCAACGACCAGAACCTGATCGACAACTTCCACAAGGGCGATCGCCGTGGTCGTAGCGCCGCGTTGAACATGGTGATCACCGAGACCGGTGCTGCCACCGCTGCTGCCAAGGCCCTGCCTGAGCTGGCCGGCAAGCTGACCGGTAACGCGATCCGTGTACCGACGCCGAACGTGTCGATGGCCATTCTCAACCTCAACCTTGAGAAAGCCGCCACCCGCGAAGAGATGAACGAGTACCTGCGCTACATGGCGCTGCACTCCGACCTGCACAAGCAGATCGACTTCGTCAACTCGCAGGAAGTGGTCTCCACCGACTTCGTTGGCTCGCGCCACGCCGGTGTGGTGGACGCTGAAGCGACCATCACCCAGGACAACCGTGTTGTGCTGTACGTGTGGTACGACAACGAGTTTGGCTACAGCTGCCAGGTGGTTCGCGTGATGGAAGACATGGCTGGGGTCAACCCGCCTGCGTTCCCGCGCTAAGCCTTTGGGCTGAATGAGAAAGCCCCGACTGGTTCGGGGCTTTTTTATGGCTGTGGATTTTGTGTCGCCTGGAGGGCCTCATCGGGGGCAAGCCCCCTCCCACATTGGGTCGTATTCCTTCAGGGTGGCCTCGGTCAACTGTGGGAGGGGGCTTGCCCCCGATGGCGGTGCTACAGCCGACACATCAATTCAGCAACTTGTCGCGCAACTCATCAGACAGCCCTTTGGGCGCCAGCCAGATGCCCAGGTAGGCCCGCGCCAGTTCCTCATCACGACTGCTGAACACCACCTGCTCATTGATCTCCAGCTTCAACCCACGGCCCGGACGAAAATCCAGGGCATAACGATCACCGCTGCGGACGTTGCGAAAGCTGGCGTGCAACTGATCCAACTGCGGCTTTAATCGAGCATTGGCTTGCTGGCGTTCCAGGGTTACCGTGGCCGCCTTGATTACATCATCGCGGTCAATGTCGCGAAAGTAATACAACGCCAGGCGCACAGCCTTCTGTTGCTCCCAGGCTTGCTTTGCAGCGAGGTCAGCCGGTGCATACAGCGCCGCCGCATACACATCCGCCCAAAGATAGTTGAACACCGCCTGGTTTTTCAGGGCCAGCCCCTCGACCTGTGCGGGGAAGCTTGCCTGCTTGAGCCGCTTCGCATCGTTGGCGTGCGTCGTGAGCGACACTATCAGCATTAAACAAAAAAATAGTTGTCGCATAAGGCTCACCCTCAATTCGGCGCTGATTTGCGTCCTGTAGTATGGCAACACTGGCCTACGACGCGACCAAGGGTTAATGTTCGCGGCGCTCGGCCTTCTATAGACTGTGCCCCGGTTCACACACTTGAGCCAAATTGTCCTTCATGTCCGCTGGCCGCGGCATGATTTAGCCCGGCGTCCAACCGTACGCCTGGCCTGTTCTGAGGAGTACGCATGGCTGTCTACAACTACGACGTGGTGGTACTGGGTTCCGGCCCGGCTGGAGAAGGTGCGGCGATGAACGCTGCCAAAGCAGGGCGCAAGGTGGCGATGGTCGATAGCCGTCGTCAGGTCGGCGGTAACTGCACCCACCTGGGTACCATCCCGTCCAAGGCGTTGCGTCACTCCGTGCGCCAGATCATGCAGTTCAACACCAACCCGATGTTCCGGGCCATTGGCGAGCCGCGCTGGTTCTCGTTCCCGGACGTGTTGAAAAGCGCCGAAAAAGTCATCTCCAAGCAAGTCGCTTCGCGTACCGGCTACTACGCCCGTAACCGCGTCGACCTGTTCTTCGGCACCGGCAGCTTCGCCGACGAGCAAACCGTCGAAGTGGTCTGCGCCAATGGCGTGGTCGAGAAGCTGGTGGCCAAGCACATCATCATCGCCACCGGTTCGCGCCCGTATCGCCCGGCGGACATCGATTTCCACCACCCGCGTATCTACGATAGCGACACCATCCTCAGCCTGGGCCACACCCCGCGCAAACTGATCATCTATGGCGCCGGCGTGATCGGCTGCGAATACGCCTCGATCTTCAGCGGCCTGGGTGTACTGGTGGAGCTGGTGGACAACCGTGACCAGTTACTGAGCTTCCTCGACTCGGAAATTTCCCAGGCGTTGAGCTACCACTTCAGCAACAACAACATCACCGTGCGCCACAACGAAGAGTACGAGCGGGTCGAAGGCCTGGACAACGGTGTGATCCTGCACCTCAAGTCCGGCAAGAAGATCAAGGCCGACGCCTTGCTGTGGTGCAATGGCCGTACCGGCAACACCGACAAGCTGGGTATGGAAAATATTGGGGTCAAGGTCAACAGCCGTGGCCAGATCGAGGTGGACGAGAACTACCGCACCTGCGTAACCAATATCTACGGTGCCGGTGACGTGATCGGCTGGCCAAGCCTGGCCAGCGCCGCCCATGACCAGGGCCGTTCGGCCGCCGGCAGCATCGTCGACAATGGCAGCTGGCGCTACGTGAATGATGTGCCGACCGGGATCTACACGATTCCCGAGATCAGCTCCATCGGCAAGAACGAGCACGAACTGACCAAGGCCAAGGTGCCTTACGAAGTGGGCAAGGCGTTCTTCAAGAGCATGGCGCGTGCGCAGATTGCCGGTGAGCCGCAAGGCATGCTGAAGATTCTGTTCCACCGTGAAACCCTGGAGGTCCTCGGCGTGCATTGCTTCGGCTACCAGGCGTCGGAGATCGTGCACATCGGCCAGGCGATCATGAGCCAGCCGGGTGATCTCAACACCCTCAAGTATTTCGTCAACACCACCTTCAACTACCCGACCATGGCCGAAGCCTATCGGGTAGCCGCCTACGACGGCCTCAACCGGCTTTTTTGAGCGGCTCCGGCCGGTGGCCTGAGCCGGCCGGGGAGACCGATTTCAGTAATTCCCGAGAGTGGCAGTGGCCAAACCGGGAAAGTCTGTAATCAGGCTATCTACGCCGAAGTCGGCGAGCCTGCGCATCAGCGCAGGTTCGTTGACCGTCCACACGGATACATGCAAACCCTGGCGCTGGGCTTTCTCCAGCCGCTCAGGGGTGCATAACGTCCAGTTCAATGCCAGGTACTCACAGCCGTAGTTCTGCGCGACCTTCAACGGGTCGAGCCAGGCGTACTCGGCCACGAGCCCGCGTGACAGGTCCGGGGTGAGTTCTACTGCGGCTTTCAACACCTCCCGTGAGCTTGACGTCACGGTGACCTTGTCCATCAGGCCAAAGCGTACGGCCATCTCACGGATTGCCAGCACGGTGGTTGCAGCGCGAGTGCGTGAAGCGCTTTTGACTTCCAGTTGCCAGTGATCGAAGTCGCACTTTTCGAACAGCTCCTCCAGGCGTGGGATCGGGCACGGGCTGACCCAACCCGGGCCGCCTTTGCGCGCGTCCATCTTCACCAGATCAGCCGCCGAGTACTCGACGACCTTGCCGCGCCGGTCGGCGGTGCGCTTGAGGGTCGGGTCATGGATGACCATCAGCTCGCCGTCCATGGACAGGTGCAGGTCCAGTTCGCAACGACGTACGCCGTGCTTGAGGCATTCCTGAAAGCTGGTCAGGGTATTTTCCGGTGCTTCGCCTTTGGCACCGCGATGGCCGTAGATCAGGGTCACAGTTGCTCCTTTGCGCCAGGATCGCTGGCGGAATGAATAGGTATTCAGAGGTCGTCGCTTTGCTCTCGCGCCAGACGGCGTTCCTGCGCCTGCTTTTGCAGGATGTAGCGCGCCAGCAGTTGGCGTTGGGCATCGGTCATGGATTCGAATTCCGTGCCCACATCAAAGCCCTCGCCCTGGGGATCGCAATGGGTCACTCGTGCGCGCAGTAACAGGCCGAGCGCTTGGGGCATCAGCACCAGCTTGACTGCCAGATGGGTATCGGGGGCCAGCGGGGTAGGGTGCTGGAAGTCGATGCCGCCTTCGGAAAGAATCACCGGTTGCGGCGCGCCCACTTCAGCCAGCAGGCCGCGGGCCATGACCTGGCTGAGCAGATCCAGGCGCTTGTTTTGTACTTTGAGGAAGGCCGCCAGGCTGCGATCTTTCTCGCTGATCTGACGCAGCAGGTGCTGGGCTTCGAATTCGCTCAGGTGCAGTTCGCTGAGCAGATTGAACAGCGGCGAATCATCCAGCAACACTTCCTTGCTCGCCGCGTCGGGGCCAGACAATGTGCTGATTTGAAGTGCGATCATGTCGTCGATACGGTAGTATTCGCGGCGCTCTTCTTCATCTAATGTCGACATGGCGAACCCCAGGTAACGGTAATGGTCTGAGTGTAAAGCTGCTTACCAGACCCCGCCACCGGGACGTCTTCTTTTCCTCCGAACAAGCCCCGACATGTTCAGACCTCTCTTCGTATTTATCGGCACGCGTTATACCCGTGCAAAGCGTCGCAATCATTTTGTGTCGTTCATTTCCTTGACCTCGATGATCGGTCTCGCCCTGGGCGTGGTCGTGATGATCGTGGTGCTGTCGGTGATGAACGGCTTCGATCATGAGATGCGCACCCGCGTGCTGGGCATGGTGCCCCACGCGACCATTGAGGGCGATGCGCCCATCAACGACTGGCAAAGCCTGGCCGCCAAGGTCAAGCAGAACCCCAAGGTGGTGGCGGTCGCGCCGTTTACCCAGATGCAGGGGTTGCTGACCAACGACGGCAAGGTGCAGAAGATCCTGCTCAATGCCATCGACCCGGCCCAGGAGCGCAACGTCTCGATCATCGACAAGTTCATGCAGCAAGGTAAGCTCGACGACCTGGCCCCTGGCAGTTTCGGCATCGTTATCGGTGACAAGGCCGCGGCCAAGCTCGGTGTGGGCGTTGGCGACAAGCTGACCTTCGTCGCTCCGGAAGTCACCGTGACCCCGGCGGGCATGTTCCCGCGTATGAAGCGCTTTACCGTGGTGGGTACCTTCCACGTCGGCGCTGGCGAGATCGACGGTTACATCGGCCTGACCAACCTTACCGACCTGGCCCGCCTGCATCGCTGGCAGCCTGACCAGGTGCAGGGCCTGCGGCTGAAGTTCAACGACCTGTTCGACGCCCCGCGCGGCGCCTGGGAAATCGCTCAGCACTTGGGTGAATCCGAGTATTACGCCCGCGACTGGACCCGTACCCACGGCAACCTCTACCAGGCCATCCGCATGGAGAAAGCCATGATCGGCCTGCTGTTGCTGCTGATCGTCGCCGTGGCTGCGTTCAACATCATTTCCACGCTGGTGATGGTAGTGAACGACAAGAAGGGCGATATCGCCATCCTGCGTACCCTGGGCGCCACGCCGGGGCAGATCATGGCGATCTTCATGGTGCAGGGCACCGTGATTGGCGTGGTCGGCACCCTGATCGGTACCGCGGTGGGCATTCTGGCGGCGCTGAACGTCAGCGCCGCCATCGCCTTGCTTGAAAAAGTGATCGGCCACAAGTTTCTCAACGCTGACGTCTACTTCATCGACTACTTGCCGTCCCAGGTGCAAACCCAGGACGTGCTGATGGTGGGCGGCGCCGCGTTGGTCCTGAGCTTCCTTGCCACCCTGTATCCAGCCTGGCGCGCGGCACGTACCCAGCCAGCACAGGCATTACGTTATGAGTGAATCGGGCATGAGTGAAAAAGCAATCCTGAGCTGCCGCAACCTGGGCAAATCCTACGAGGAAGGCCCGGAATCGGTGGTCGTGCTGTCGAACCTGCAACTGGAACTGCATCCGGGCGAACGCGTGGCGATCGTCGGCAGTTCCGGCTCCGGCAAAAGCACCTTGCTGAACCTGTTGGGCGGCCTCGATACGCCGTCCCAGGGCAGCGTATGGCTGGCCGGCGAAGAACTGTCGGCGTTGAATGAAAAGGCCCGAGGCCAACTGCGTAATCGCTCGCTGGGCTTTGTGTACCAGTTTCACCACCTGTTGCCGGAATTCACCGCCCTGGAAAACGTGTGCATGCCGCTGTTGATCGGCAAGACCGCGATCCCGGAGGCGCGCCAACGTGCCACCGCCTTGCTGGAACGCGTCGGCCTCGGCCATCGCCTGGAGCACAAGCCGGCCGAACTCTCCGGCGGTGAGCGCCAGCGTGTGGCGATTGCCCGCGCCCTGGTGAACAACCCTGGCCTGGTGATGCTCGACGAGCCGACCGGCAACCTCGACTCCCACACCGCCCAGGGCATCAAGGACTTGATGCTGGAACTGAGCACCCAGATGCGCACCGCGTTCCTGGTGGTGACCCATGACATGAGCATGGCCCGGCAGATGGACCGCGTGTTGCACCTGCAGGAAGGTCACCTGGTCGCCATCTGACCTGTTTCAAGCCTGGCGCCTGGCGTCGGGCTTTTTCATTTTTTCAGGCGGTGTACGCGAATGTTCAGACCGTTATCCATTTTCATCGGCACGCGCTATACCCGCGCCAAGCGCCGTAACCGTTTTGTCTCGTTTATCTCGATGACCTCGATGATCGGCCTCGCCCTGGGCGTATTGGCCATGATCGTGGTGCTGTCTGTGATGAACGGCTTCCAGCGCGAAATGAGCTCGCGCATCCTCGGCATGGTGCCCCACGCCACCATCGTCGGCGTAAAGCCGATTGATGACTGGCAACCGGTGGCGGCTGCCGCGATGAAGAATCCGCAAGTTACAGCTGCGGTACCGTTCACACAGATGGACGGCATGTTCTCCTACAAGGGCGCCATGCAGCCGATCGAGATCAGCGGCGTCGACCCGGCCCAGGAAGGCAAGGTGTCGATCGTGACCCAGCACATCGTGCGCGGCAAACTGGACGACCTCAAACCCGGTGAGTTCGGCGTGGTGGTCGGTGATATCACCGCGCGGCGCTTTCGCCTGAACGTGGGCGACAAGCTGACCCTGATCGTCCCGGAACTCAGCAGCGCCCCGGGTGGCATCACCCCGCGTATGCAGCGGTTGAACGTGGTGGGCATCTTCAAGGTCGGCGCCGAGCTGGATGGCTCCATGGCCCTGATCCACATGGCCGACGCGGCAGAAATCCAGCATTGGCAGCCCAACCAGGTGCAAAGCGTGCGCCTAGCGGTGAAGGACCTGTACGCAGCGCCCAAAGTCTCGGCGGATATCGCTGCCAGTCTCGGCGCGGCTTACAAGCCGGATGACTGGACCCACACCCAGGGCAGCCTGTTCAGCGCGATGAAGATGGAAAAGACCATGATCGGTCTGTTGTTGCTGATGATCGTCGCAGTCGCTGCGTTCAACATCATCGCCACGTTGATCATGGTGGTGAACGACAAGGGCGCGGACATCGCGATCCTGCGCACCATCGGCGCCACGCCTCGGCAGATCATGGCGATCTTCATGGTGCAGGGCACGGTGATCGGCGTGGTCGGCACCTTGATCGGCGGCGTGCTGGGGGTAATTGCAGCGCTGAACGTGAGCGAACTGGTAGGTTGGCTGGAGCGGGTGAGCGGGCAGCATATCTTTAGTTCGGATGTGTATTTTGTCAGCAACCTGCCTTCGGAGCTGCAAGGTGGGGATGTGTTGCTGATTTGCTCGGCGGGGTTTGTGTTGAGCTTTTTGGCGACGATTTACCCGGCGTATCGGGCGGCGAAGATTGAGCCGGCCCATGCCTTGAGATATTCGTAAGGTCTTAGACCGCTATCGGGGGCAAGCCCCCTCCCACACTGGACCGCGTTTATACAGGAACAATGAGGTCAAAATGTGGGAGGGGGCTTGCCCCCGATAGGGCCGGCCCAGCTTGCATCAATCTCCCTTGGGCAACTCAATCACAAACCTGGTCCAGCCCGCCTGCGACTCACAATAAATCCTCCCCCCATGCGCCCGCACAATCGACTGGGTAATCGCCAACCCCAGCCCCGCATGTTCACTGCTGCCTGGCCGCCTTGACGGGTCGGCTCGGTAGAACCGGTCAAACAGCCGCGGCAACAGCTGCGCAGGAATACCTTCCCCGGTGTTCTCAACTGTCAGTGTCACGCCACTCTCTATCCGCACCCGCACTTCACCGCCTGGTGGAGTAAACCGCAGCGCGTTATCCAGCAAGTTCGACAGAGCCCGGCGCAACATGCCGCGATCGCCCAGCGTATGGGCGCTGCCTTCGCGTACCAGCGTGACCTGCGCATCCTCTGCCAGCAGGGTAAAAAACTCCAACAGTGCGTCGACCTCATCGCCCAGATCCAGGGCTTCACGGTTGGGCATCAGCAGGCCGTGGTCGGCTTTGGCCAGGTACAGCATGTCGTTGACCAGTTGCGCCATCCACTGCAACTCTTCCAGGTTGCTGTGCAGCGCCTCGCGGTAATCCTCCAGTGGGCGTGGCTGGGTGAGAATGACCTGGGTTTGGGTCAGCAGGTTCGATAGCGGGGTACGCAGTTCGTGGGCGATATCGGCGGAAAACGCCGAGAGGCGTTGGAACGCGTCGTCCAGGCGCCCCAGCATGGCGTTAAAAGCTTGGGCCAGTTCCGCCAGCTCCACCGGCATTTGCGCCTGGGGCAGGCGTTGGGTCAGCGAGTGGGCTGATACGCTGGCGGCCACCTCGCCCATGCGCCGCAACGGTCGCAACCCACTGCGCGCAGCCCAGGCGCCGAGCAGGGCGGTAGCCAGCGCGGAGAGGCCGACGGTCAGCCAGATCAAGCGTTGCATATGCTCCAGGAAGTGCTGGTGGTGGGTGATGTCGAGTATCAGGCTCAGTTGTGGCGAACCGGGTTGGCCGGGCGTCAACGGCGCGTTGTACACACGGTAGTCGGTGCCTGCGTTTTGCAGGCTGTGCAGGCCCGGGGCGGCGGGCACGCTGAGGTTCGGCGCACCGTCCACCCAGCGCTGGCCGGCCGCCGTGATGCGCACGGTGAAGTCGGGCTGGTGATCCAGCTCGGCGCGCAATTGCGGGCCGCGCAGGGCGAAGGCTTCACGTGAGTCGACACCCTGCAAGGCACTGCGCAGGGCCACCAGCTTGCTGTCGAGCAGTTGCTGGTCCAGCTCGACGAAGTGCGCTTCGCTGGCGCGATTGAACAGTACGCCGGCGATCAACGAGACCACCGCGGTGCAGGCGGCAAACAGCAGCGCCAGGCGGCTGGTCAGGGACAGGCGCTTGATCACGTGAAGCGCTCCTCCAGCACGTAACCCATGCCGCGCACGGTGTGGATCAGTTTGTTGGGGAAGTTATCGTCGACTTTCAGGCGCAGGCGGCGGATCGCCACTTCGATAATGTTGGTGTCGCTGTCGAAATTCATGTCCCACACCTGGGACGCGATCAGCGTCTTGGGCAGCACCTCGCCCTGGCGACGCAGCAGCATTTCCAGCAGGGCAAACTCCTTGGCGGTGAGGTCGATGCGCTGGCCGTCGCGCTCGACGCGGCGACGGATCAGGTCCAGACGCAGGTCGGCCAGTTGCAGGGTGGTTTCCTGCGGTGTGCTGCTGCCACGGCGTAACAAAGTGCGCACCCGGGCCAGCAGTTCGGAAAAGGCGAAGGGCTTGACCAGGTAGTCGTCGGCGCCCAGTTCCAGGCCATGTACGCGGTCCTCCACCGCATCGCGAGCGGTGAGGAACAGCACCGGCATGTCCAGGCCGGCACTGCGCACCGCCTGCAGGATCTGCCAGCCGTCGCGGCCCGGAAGCATCACATCGAGGATCAACAAGTCATAATCCCCGCTCAGCGCCAGGTGCTGGCCGGTCGTGCCGTCGGCCACCAGTTCGGTGGTAAAGCCCGCCTCGGCCAAGCCTTGACGCAGATAGTGGCCGGTTTTGGGTTGGTCTTCGACGATCAGCAGTTTCATGTTGGGCTCTTGGCAAGGGGTAAGCGCGGGCCTTTATACCGTGGGCGCAGAGGTATGGGCGCAAGCTGACAAAGTTGTAATCTAGCAGTCAGCTGGCTGGCAGCGAGGCTATCTTAAAGTGCGGCCCAAGCTGGTCACCTATTTTTGGAGCGTGAGAAATGGCGTTGCGTACATCCCTGTTAACGGCGGTCTGCTTATTGGCGCTGAGCTTCAATGCGCTGGCGGATGCGGCTCATGGTTACGCATTCGGCCAACCGGCTCCGGCAGCCAAGGCCACGCGTACCGTGAAAGTCACCCTGCAGGACATTGCCTTCGAGCCCAAGAGCCTGGACGTAAAAGCCGGTGAAACCGTGCAGTTTGTACTGGTCAACAAAGGCCGCTTGCTCCATGAATTCAACCTGGGCGACGCGGCAATGCATGCCGCTCACCAGAAAGAGATGCTGCAGATGCAAGCCAGCGGTATGCTCACCGCCACCGGCATGGGCAAGATGGACCACAGCGCCATGGGCCACGGCGATATGGGCGGCATGAAGCATGACGATCCCAACAGTGTGTTGGTGGAGCCGGGCAAGACGGCCGAACTGACCTGGACCTTCACCAAGGCCACTGGCCTGGAGTTCGCTTGCAACCTTCCCGGCCATTATCAGGCGGGCATGGTCGGTAAACTGACCGTTGAGTGAGGCGTTTGTTAAGGGCGGGGGCAAAGGCTGGTAGACTGGCGCGGTTTATTTAGCCAGGTTTCCGCCATGCATCCCGCAGCCGAACATTCGCCGCTGGGCAAGTCCAGTGAATACATCTCTACCTATACGCCTTCGTTGCTGTTCCCGATTCCGCGTGCCGCCAAATGGGCCGAACTGGGCCTGAGCGCCGACACCCTGCCGTACAAGGGCGTGGATTTCTGGAACTGCTTTGAATTGTCCTGGTTGCTGCCATCGGGCAAGCCGGTGGTGGCCATCGGTGAGTTCAGCATTCCGGCGGACTCGCCGAACATCATCGAGTCCAAGTCGTTCAAGCTGTACCTCAACTCGCTGAACCAGACTGCGTTTGCCGATACGCAAAGCCTTGAAGCTACCTTGCGCACCGACCTCAGCGCTGCTGCCGGCAAGCCGGTGACTGTGCGTATCCGCAGCCTGGCTGACATCGAGGCCGAAGGTGTGATGGCGTTGCCGGGTGCGTGCATCGACGGCCTGGATATCAATGTCAGCAGCTACGAGCACCCGCGCCCGGAGCTGCTGCGCTGTGATGACTCGCGTGTTGTTGAGGAGAGCGTGCACAGCCATCTGCTCAAATCCAACTGCCCGGTGACCAGCCAGCCCGATTGGGGCAGCGTGGTAGTGGAGTACCGTGGCGCGGCGCTGGATCACGCCAGCCTGCTGGAATATATCGTCAGCTTTCGCCAGCACTCGGACTTCCATGAGCAGTGCGTGGAGCGGATCTTCCTGGACTTGCAGCGCTTGCTCAAGCCGGAGAAATTGACCGTGTATGCGCGTTATGTGCGTCGGGGAGGGTTGGATATCAACCCGTACCGCAGTACTGAAAATACCCAGTTCCTGAACGTGCGTCTGGCGCGTCAGTAAGCCTGCATAAACAAGCAAATGTGGGAGGGGGCTTGCTCCCGATAGCGGAGTGTCAGTCACAGCATCTGTGTCTGAACTTCTGCTATCGGGAGCAAGCCCCCTCCCACATTTTGGTTCTTTATTTGGCTTAGGGTCGGGTTAGATGCCGATATTGCCCAGGGTGATCATGATATTGCGCAATGTCCCGGAAATGACCGGGTGCTCAGCGTCGAACTCTATGGCCGCTTGATTCACATCGTCGGAGATGCTTGGCGTCTGAGTGGCCGGCTCCAATTCAAGTTGCACTTCGAACTTGGCAATCAATTCCTCCAACGCTTCACGTTTTTCAGGTGACAGCGGTAGCTCCTGTTCCAACTGCCCACGCAGGATCTCGATCTGTTCTTCCAGCTTTTTGCGATCAGGCATGACGTTCTTTCCTTTTATCGATAGTCACTGGCATAGACCGCGGCGCGCCGGGAAAGGTCTACGGGCTGGCCTCTAGATTAATCCACTGCGGCCAACCGTGCATGATCTTGATCAGGGCTTCTCGCCTTTGAGCCGGCGCAGGCTGATGTCCGCCAGGCAACTGCCCAACTCGCCCAGGTGGTCGATCACCGAGTGCACGCCCAGGCCATAGAGCGCTACCGTCGCCTTGCCGCGCTTGTATTCGCGTTGCTGCGCGGTCAGTGCCTGCCATTGCTCGGGTGACAGGCCGCAGAGCGAGCCACAGGAGGCCAGGCCGATAGTCCACAACCCGGCATTCAAGCCCGATTGCAGCAGGCGCGGCTCGCCGCTGACCAGCACGCAGCCTTCCAGGCGCTCAATGTTCAACTCCATCAAGGCTTGCCAGCAGGCGTGGGGCGCGGGCCAGCGGATGGAGGAGGGCGAGGCGGCCTTGATCCAGCTTGGCAGGCTGGCGGAAAGGGGCGCGGTCACCGATGGGGGCAGTTCATCCAGCCAGGCGCAGGGCACGCCTTGTTCTTTCAGGCTACGCAGGCTTTTCAAGGCGCCGGGTGTAGCCACGCAGCCGGGGCAGGGCGAGTCGGTACGCGCGAGGGAACCGAAATCCACCAGGCAGCCACTCAGGCCAAATAGCACGGCGGTCAACGAGGGGGCTGTGGCGATGGCAATCTCGGCGTGTGGCATCTGAACGTCCCTGAAATAGCAGCAACACTATCGGGGTGGCATGACAAGGCCATGACACTGACTGTGTTTGTAGGAATTTTGTGCATTTTTCGTGAGACAGGACCCTGGTAGCTGCCTAAACACACACTTCCGTCATATACTGACGGCCTTATTCAGGGCATAGCGCCCATGACAGACCATTCAAGGAGCAAAAGCTATGCGCTGGAGCCACTACTTCGCTCAGCTATCGGTGTGTGCCACCATCCTGTTGGCACCGTTCGCCGCTCAAGCCGCGTCGGAAGATGATCCATGGGAAAGCGTCAACCGCCCGATCTTCACCTTTAACGACACCGTTGATACCTACGCCCTCAAGCCGATCGCCCAGGGCTATCAGTTCGTCACCCCGCAGTTTGTGCAGGACGGCGTTCACAACTTCTTCCGTAACATCGGCGATGTCGGCAACCTGGCCAACAACGTGCTGCAACTCAAGCCGCACAATGCAGGCGTCGACACCGCTCGCCTGTTGGTCAACACCACCTTTGGCGTGCTGGGCTTTATCGATGTCGGCACCAAAATGGGGCTGCAGCGCAGCGACGAAGACTTCGGCCAGACCCTCGGCTACTGGGGCGTCGGCAGCGGCCCCTACGTGATGATCCCATTGCTGGGCCCAAGCACCTTGCGTGATGCGCCGTCCAAGTACGTCGACAGCTACACCCAGCCGTACCGCTACATGAACGACATCGGCTGGCGTAACAGCACCTTCGGCCTCAACGTCGTTGACGTGCGCGCCAGCCTGCTCGACAGCGAGAAGCTGATCAGCGGCGACAAGTACACCTTTATCCGTAACGCCTACCTGCAGAACCGTGAGTTCAAGGTCAAGGATGGCAAGGTTGTCGACGACTTTTAAGCCGTGACATCTTGAAATGAAATAAGGCGACCTCTTGATGGTCGCCTTTTTTATGGGTGCCACAACCTTACTTTGTGTTGTGGTCCAAGCGGTTCTTATAACTCCCGGTGATTTGCAGGGTAAAGACGCCCGGCGACCATCGCCATGAGCTTGAAACCCCTCACGGATGGGAGTACCGTCTGCGCCTTAGAAGGGCACCTCTGCTTTACCGTTGTGCATGGGCGAAATCCCAATGCTTTGTAGGACAGAGAGGCTAGAAAGCGAATCCAGTACGTGAGCCCGGCCATTGCCGAGCCGCCTACGCCAACCTAATTCTGGCGCCGTTTGCCCACATGCAAAAAACCAGTGCCACGCTGCTGATAATCGATGACGACGAAGTAGTGCGCGCGAGCCTCGCGGCCTACTTGGAAGACAGTGGCTTCAGCGTCCTGCAGGCCAGTAATGGCCAACAGGGTCTCCAGGTATTCGAGCGCGACAAGCCCGACCTTGTGATCTGCGACCTGCGCATGCCCCAGATGGGCGGCCTGGAGCTGATTCGCCAGGTGACCGAGCTTGCCCCGCAAACGCCGGTGATTGTCGTGTCCGGTGCCGGTGTCATGAACGACGCTGTCGAAGCCCTGCGCCTGGGCGCTGCCGATTACCTGATCAAGCCCCTGGAAGACCTGGCCGTGCTGGAGCACTCGGTGCGCCGCGCCCTGGACCGTGCCCGCCTGCTCCTGGAAAACCAGCGCTACCGCGAAAAGCTCGAGACCGCCAACCGCGAGCTCGAAGCCAGCCTGAATCTGCTCCAGGAAGACCAGAACGCCGGTCGCCAGGTGCAGATGAACATGCTGCCGGTGAGCCCCTGGAGCATCGACGAGTTCAAGTTTGCCCACCAGATCATCCCGTCGTTATACCTGTCGGGTGATTTTGTCGACTATTTCCGTGTGGATGAGCGACGCGTGGCGTTCTACCTGGCCGACGTTTCCGGCCATGGCGCCTCTTCTGCCTTTGTGACCGTGTTGTTGAAGTTCATGACCACGCGGCTGTTGTTCGAGTCCAAGCGCAATGGCACCTTGCCGGAGTTCACCCCTTCCGAGGTGCTGGGCCACATCAACCGGGGCCTGATCAGCTGCAAGCTGGGCAAGCACGTGACGATGGTCGGCGGCGTGATCGACGAAGAAACCGGTCTTTTGACCTACAGCATTGGCGGTCACCTGCCGATGCCTGTTTTGTACACTCCTGACAGTGTGCGCTACCTGGAAGGGCGTGGCCTGCCGGTGGGCTTGTTCAACGAAGCCACCTACGAAGACCACATCCTGGAACTGCCGCCGACCTTCAGCCTGACGCTGATGTCCGATGGCATCCTGGACCTTCTTCCAGAGCCTACACTCAAAGAGAAAGAAGCCGCCTTGCCCCAAAAGGTCAAGTCGGCGGGCGGCAGCCTGGATGGCCTGCGGCAGGTTTTTGGATTGGCCACGCTAGGGGAGATGCCGGATGATATCGCCCTATTGGTGTTGAGCAGGAATCTTTGATGAGTACCGGAAGAATCCAATTCGCCGAGCAAGACGGGACCTTCGTCCTGAAGTTTGTCGGTGAAGTGCGCCTGACCTTGTGTTCGGCCCTGGATGCGACGATTGAGCGGATCTTCACAGCGCTGAACTTCTCGGCGATCGTGATCGACCTGACCGAAACCCGCAGTATCGACAGCACCACCCTGGGGCTGTTGGCCAAGCTGTCGATTCTGTCTCGGCAGAAGGTCGGCCTGTTGCCGACGGTCGTCACCACCCACGAAGACATCACCCGTCTGTTGCAGTCGATGGGCTTCGACCAGGTGTTCAACATCGTTGACCGCCCAATTCCCTGCCCGGAATGCCTCACCGACCTGCCGTCGCAAGACCAGTCCGAAGAGATCGTACGGGTCAAGGTGCTCGAAGCGCACAAGATCCTCATGGGCCTCAACGAGTCCAACCGCGAAGCCTTCCACGACCTGGTCAACGCCCTAGAGCGCCACTGACGGCTTCCCTGTCGAAACACATACCCATGTGGGAGGGGGCTTGCTCCCGATAGCGGTGTATCAGTCGGCACATATCCAACTGACAGTCCGCAATCGGGAGCAAGCCCCCTCCCACAGTTGATCTGCGACTGGCTTGAGGCTGGCGCACACAAAAAAGGGCGGCACCCTCACAGGTGCCGCCCTTTTTGCTGCTATCTGTCCTTACAGCTTGGCCGACAACAACGCCTCCAGCTTCTCCTGATCCCGAGCAAACTGGCGAATGCCCTCTGCCAGCTTCTCAGTCGCCATCGCATCCTCGTTGGACTCCCAACGGAACTGCGCTTCAGTCATATGCACCCGCGCCTCACCGGCATGGCCTGGCGCCAGCTTGCGCTCCAGCTTGCCTTCATCCGCCGCCAGCTTCTCCAGCAGGTCCGGGCTGATGGTCAGGCGGTCACACCCGGCCAGCTCTTCGATCTGGCTCAGGTTACGGAAGCTCGCACCCATCACCACAGTCTTGTAGCCATTGGCCTTGTAGTAGTTGTAGATGCGCGTCACCGACTGCACGCCCGGGTCATCGGAACCGGTGTAGTCGTTGCCGTTGGCCTTCTTGTACCAGTCGTAGATACGGCCCACGAACGGCGAAATCAGGAACACACCTGCTTCAGCACAGGCAACGGCCTGGGCGAAGGAGAACAACAGCGTCAGGTTGGTCTGGATGCCTTCTTTTTCCAGCTTCTCCGCGGCGCGGATGCCTTCCCAGGTGGAGGCGATCTTGATCAGCACGCGATCGCGACTAACTCCGGCTTTGTCGTACAGGTCGATCAGACGGTGCGCACGCTTGAGAATGGCTGCCTCGTCGAACGACAGGCGCGCATCCACCTCAGTGGAAATACGGCCCGGCACTACTTTGAGAATTTCTTGACCCACCGCCACCGCAAAGCGGTCACTGGCCAGGCCCACATCGCCGTTGCAGTCCTGTACACACTCATCCAGCAGCTTGGCATAGCCCGGGATCGACGCAGCCTTGAGCAGCAGGGAAGGGTTGGTGGTCGCGTCTTGCGGCTTGAGCTTGGCGAGGGTGGAAAAATCGCCGGTATCGGCTACGACAGTGGTGAATTGCTTGAGTTGTTCCAGCTTGGAAGTCATGGGCGTGCTCTGTCCTGTGGGTCTGATGACATTACCCGAGCGCTGGCAAGCGCTCAAGGGCGCAAATGCGTTAGGTCGTTTGCGAGGGCAATAACCTGGAAACGGCCGTTTGAATTACCGGCAATGGTGCACAATAGGAGGGCAAAATCGTTGGCAGGTTCAACCCAACTGCCCGATAACCACCCCAATCAAACTGTGAGAGCCGGCTTGCCTGCATGACGCCAGCCCAGCCACTGATATTCACCTGACCCCCATCAGTCAAACTGTGGGAGCTGGCTTGCCTGCGATGAAGCCAGTCCAGCCACTGATATTCACCTGACACACATCAGTCAAACTGTGGGAGCTGGCTTGCCTGCGATGACGCCAGCCCAGCCACTGACATTCACCTGACACACATCAGTCAAACTGTGGGAGCTGGCTTGCCTGCGATGACGCCAGCCCAGCCACTGACATTCACCTGACCCCCATCAGTCAAACTGTGGGAGCTGGCTTGCCTGCGATGAAGCCAGTCCAGCCACTGACATTCACCTGACCCCCCATCAGTCAAACTGTGGGAGCGGGCTTGCTCGCGAAAGCAGCCTGTCAGCCCCAAATACCCCCACTGACACCCAACCCGTCACCGCCCCTCCAACAATTCCCCCGCCTGATCCAGCAACGCCAACGGATCCACCGCCTTATGAATATCCACCGACAACAATTGCCGAAACTTACGCGCCCCCGGGAAACCGGTTCCCAGCCCCAGAACGTGGCGCGTGATGTGATGCATCGAGCCACCTGTTGCCAAGTGCTCGGCTATATACGGGCGCAACTGTGCCAGCGCCTCGGCGCGGGTGATGACAGGCGCAGTGCTGCCAAACAGCTGTTGATCCACCTCGGCCAGCAAATACGGATTGTGATACGCCTCCCGCCCCAACATCACCCCATCAAACGTCTGCAAATGCTCCTGGCACTGCTGCAACGTCTTGATCCCACCATTGAGATTAATCTCCAACTCCGGAAAATCCCGCTTCAACTGCGCCGCCACGTCATAACGCAACGGCGGAACGTCCCGGTTCTCCTTGGGCGACAACCCCTCCAGAATCGCAATCCGCGCATGCACGGTAAAACTGGTGCAACCGGCATCCTTCACCGTCCCGACGAAATCACACAGCTCGGCATAACTGTCCCGGCCATTGATGCCGATACGGTGCTTCACCGTCACCGGGATCGATACCGCATCGCGCATCGCCTTCACACAATCCGCCACCAGGGCAGGGTGCGCCATGAGGATCGCGCCGATCATGTTGTTCTGCACCCGGTCGCTGGGGCAGCCAACGTTCAGGTTCACTTCGTCGTAACCGGCGGCCTCGGCCATACGGGCGCAGGCGGCCAGATCAGCCGGAACACTGCCGCCCAATTGCAGCGCCAGCGGGTGCTCGGCTTCGTTGTGGCGCAGGAAGCGGTCGTGATCGCCGTGGAGGATAGCGCCGGTGGTGACCATCTCGGTGTAGAGCAGGGCGTGTTTGGAGAGCAGGCGTAGGAAGAACCGGCAGTGGCGGTCGGTCCAGTCCATCATCGGGGCGACGGAGAAGCGGCGGGAGATGGCTTTCGGTGGAGCTATGGCTGAAGGCATTGGAGTCTTGGATGGAGAATGCGAAGGGTGGGCAGTTTATCAGGAATGGGTCGGAGGGGGCTGGGTGTTGATTGGGTGGCGCGAGCCCCAAATATTAAATAAATCTGTCCCCGTTTCCCGGTCCCCTTTTCCCGAACGCACGGCCTCTTTTCGGTCCTGGGGGCCTGGTTTCACTACTTGTGAGTCGGCCCTACACGAATGTGTAGGGCCGATTCTTTATCGTGCTCTTAGCGGGATAAGTTCATGTGTAGTAGCGGGAACGGCCTGCCTTCACCATCCAAAGGAGAGCGGCCTGTTTGAACGAACCCGTAATGGAGATAGAAGCCTACCGCCTGGGGGTTTTGCTCGTTTACGTCAACGCTCATCGTAGAGCGCGAACTGCGAACGTGATTTAGTAGTGCACGGCCCATACCTTGGCCGCGAAGATCAGGATCAATAAAGAGCATTTCTACGTGGCTTTGGTTGAGTCCAATAAAGCCAAGCGGGTTGTCTTTCACGTCTACCGCAACCCATACGTCAACAACGGGTAGATAGATGTCGCGGAGCTGCGGAAGCAGCGCATCTATGTCGGACTCTTGAAGAAAGTGGTGAGTGGCGCGAACGGATCGCAGCCAAATGTCGAGCAGTTGCGGATAGTCGGCAGCACTTGCCTGACGAATAATCATGAAATCAACCTTATACACTTGATATCTAAATAGAGGCTCGCCGGTAAATAGCGGCCGTGTAAGTGTCGGCATCTGTATGACCGCTTCGCGAGTTAACGCCTGGGCGGTGCACGGCAGAGGTAGCCGAAAAGGAGGGGAGCTGAAAAATACTTTGTGTTTTTCGATGCGTCAAGAAAACGGGCACTTGATCGATATTCAAAATGTGCGCACTCAATGCCGGTACTCAGTAGGGGCTTCTACAGCATGAAAGGTGCAAAAAATGGTACGCAGAAATCTGGTCTGGAAGCCTTTAAAAATATTTTGTCCAAGCCGTCATCGGTGCAACGTATGAAGCGACAGAGTGATCTATGGGAATAGGTCAGGATTTCCAGGAAATATCCTACGCTTTTTCGGCTTGCCCCCTGGATCATCCATAGCTAATCTCGTCAAGCCGCTGAATACCCAGTGGCCGGAGGTGGAAGTCCGTATTGCTAAGGCGTTTTTAACTCCCGAATATTGGAGCTTCGCCCATGCACCACGACACTCGCAGTCCTTCACTTGATCAAAGTAAATCGTCCATCGAATGTCCAAGCAACAACCTATTCCTCGTAAACCCAACCCTCGACCCCGAAACCCTCCTGGCTAACGCCGCCGAAAACCTCGCAGCCGCCAACGAAATGGCCGCCACTTTGGCGTTCGACCTCGACGATTCCCAGCGCGCCATCGCCCTAGGCATTCAGCAGTTAATCGAGTTGAGCTCGCTGCTGGTTGACCGAGCCCAGGAGCAGGTTGCGCCTGTGACCGCCTCAGTTAAAGCCTGACAACCAACCCTGCCGCCTTACCCAAGGCGGCGACCTGAACTCATGCTGTCCCCCAGTAAAGTTTCATAATTCCCTGCGCAGTTGAGGTCTACGATTCCCTGCAAGAGAGGACCCCAGCGCCTCCAGTCCACAGGGAACTGAAACCATGATCTCGAACCTCGTCAAAGTTGTGGTGATCACCGGCACGTTGATGTTGAGTGCTTGTTCATCTTCACCAGCCGTGAGCAGTGACCCGTGCTTTTCAGGTGGATGCCAGGCGTTTGGCGACCACAGCCACAGCAAAGCCGCCAAGATGAATTTTGGTGGTAGTGGACTGGGGAGTAGTTATGGGGAGTATGGGGCGGGGTTGTTGCATGATGATTGATGGGGTGGTGGGTCAGTCAGTGGTGTGTTGACTGGCCCATTGCTATCGGGGGCAAGCCCCCTCCCACATTGGATCTATGATCGGCGCAAAACTTGTGGCGTTAGTGGCCGCCTTTCATACGCCGAGCGATCAGGTAGAGGCCCAGGCCGACCAGGGCTGTTGCGGCGCCGATGTAGCCGGTGCTGGTCCAGCCTAGACCGGCAGTAATGGCCATGCCGCCAAACCACGGGCCGAGCGCATTAGCCAGGTTGAACGCGGCATGGTTGGACGCTGCCGCCAGGCTTGGCGCTTCGTGGGCAATGTCCATCAGGCGAATCTGCAACGGTGCTGCCAGCGCAACCATAGTGCCAACCAACCCCATGCTCAGCAGCACGCCCCATAGCGACGAGGCGGCGAAGGGGAAGAACAGCAGCACGGCCATCGACCACACCAATATCAAGCCTACGGCTCGAAACTGCATGCGATCAAACAGCTTGCCGCCGGCAATGTTGCCGATGATACCGCCGACGCCGAACGCGGCGAGGCCGAAGGGGATCCATTGCGGCGAGACCTTGGTCACTTCGAGCATGGTTGGCGCCAGGTAGCTGAATACGCAGAACATCCCGGCAAAGCCAATTGCACCGATGGACAGGGCCATCCAGACCTGGGGTTTGGTGAAGGCGCGCAGTTCCTTGCGCGGGTCGCTGCGTTGTTCGTCGTGGCGGTGGGGCACGAATTGCCAGACCAGGGCGATGGTGAGCAGGGCGATCACGCTGACCAGGGCGAACGCCGAGCGCCAGCCCAGGTGTTGGCCGAGGAAGGTGGCGATGGGGTTGCCGAGCAGCATGGCCAGGGTCAGGCCCATCATCACGCGGGCTACGGCGCCGGCGCGTTTGTCGGTGGGCACCATGCTGGAGGCGACCACGGCGGCGATGCCGAAGTAGGCGCCGTGGGGCAGGCCGCTGATAAAGCGGAAGGCCACCAGCGAGCCGAAGGTGGGGGTGAAGGCGGTGGCGAAGTTGCCCAGGGCGTACAGGCCCATCAGTAACAGCAGCATGTGTTTGCGCAGCAGCTTGGCGCCGAGGATGGCCAGCAGTGGGGCGCCGACCATCACGCCCAGGGCGTAGGCGCTGATGGCGTGGCCGACTTGCGGTTCGCTCAGGCCCAGGTTCTGGGCGATGTCGGGCATCAGGCCCATGATGGCGAATTCGCCGGTGCCGATCGCGAAGGCGCCTACGGCCATGGCCGCTTCCATTTTCGCGGCGCTGCGCGCGGGCAGTACGTGCCCGAGTGTTTGCTGGGTAGTCATGGGTAACTCTGTGTGGAAGGTGTGCACGAAGGACAGCTGCCGATGCTACGCAGGCAATGGCGAAGGTGTCTAGAACCGCCATTTGCGTGAGAGTTCCGGGCCTGTGACCGCAGGTCGCGGCTGTCAGGCTTGACACCGGCGCATTAAAACCCGCGATTTAGGCCTGTCAATTGGCCAAACGGCGCATAAACGCTGTTTAGCGTGATATTCTGCGCGCCGTCTTGGTCTAGTCTTTCCCTGGTGCGTACACCCGTATACGTCCCAGCGGTTGGCTGTCGCCCAGGTAGCTGAAGCCAATAACGATAAGAAGTCAGCGCAGAAGGGACATAACAGTGAGGTCGATCCATCGGCCTTGTGTGCCCACCCTGCAGCCTTCATGTGAATGTGCAGACCCCGCGGTACGTTGCCTGACGTAGCGTGAACGAGGGTTACTCATGATCGGGGGCGGTAGGGCGGATGGCGTTTTATCATAGGTGCTACTGATGTTTAAAAAAGTAAACACTGCCCTGCTGGGGCTGGCTTTGTCGATGGGGATCACGTCCGTTCACGCGGAAGAGGCAAAGAAAGTCGATGTGCTGCTGATCGGCGGCGGCATCATGAGTGCGACCCTGGGTGTCTGGCTCAATGAGCTGGAACCGGACTGGTCGATGGAGATGGTCGAGCGCCTCGATGGCGTGGCCGAAGAAAGCTCCAACGGCTGGAACAACGCCGGTACCGGTCACTCGGCCCTGGCTGAGCTGAACTACACCCCGGAAGACAAGAACGGCAACGTTGAGATCCCGAAAGCGGTCGAGATCAACGAAGCGTTCCAGATTTCCCGTCAGTTCTGGTCCTGGCAGGTTCAGCAGGGCGTGTTGAAGAACCCGCGTTCGTTCATCAACTCCACACCGCACATGAGCTTTGTGTGGGGCGATGACAACATCAAGTTCCTGAAAAAGCGCTACGAAGCCCTGAAGGCCAGCCCGTTGTTCGCCGGCATGCAGTACTCCGAAGACCCGGCGCAGATCGCCAAGTGGGTTCCGCTGATGATGGAAGGGCGTGACCCGAGCCAGAAAATCGCGGCCACCTGGAGCCCGATCGGTACCGACGTGAACTTCGGCGAGATCACCCGCCAGTTCGTCGCTCACCTGCAAACCACGCCGAAGTTTGACTTGAAGCTGTCGAGCGAAGTGCAGGACATCACCCGCAACGACGACGGTTCGTGGCGTGTGAGCTACAAAAACCTCAAAGACGGCACCAAAACTGAAACCGACGCCAAGTTCGTGTTCATCGGCGCCGGCGGCGGTGCCTTGCACCTGCTGCAGAAGTCGGGCATTCCGGAAGCCAAGGAATACGCTGGCTTCCCGGTCGGTGGTTCGTTCCTGGTGACCGAGAACCCGACAATCGCCGAGCAGCACCTGGCCAAGGCCTACGGTAAAGCCTCGGTCGGTTCGCCACCGATGTCGGTTCCGCACCTGGATACCCGCGTGCTGGATGGCGAGCGCGTGATCCTGTTTGGCCCATTCGCAACCTTCTCGACCAAGTTCCTGAAAGAAGGCTCGTACCTGGACCTGCTGACCAGCACCACCACCCACAACATCTGGCCCATGACCAAAGTCGGTATTCGTGAATACCCACTGGTCGAGTATCTCGCCGGCCAACTGATGCTGTCGGACGACGACCGCTTCAAGGCGCTGCAAGAGTACTTCCCGAACGCCAAGCAGTCCGACTGGCGCCTGTGGCAAGCCGGCCAGCGCGTGCAGATCATCAAGCGTGACGAAGAGCAGGGCGGCGTGCTGAAACTCGGTACCGAAGTGGTCAGCTCTGCTGACAACTCCATTGCCGGCCTGTTGGGTGCATCGCCAGGCGCGTCCACCGCGGCTCCGATCATGCTGACCGTGCTGCAAAAAGTCTTCAAGGACAAGGTAGCAAGCCCGGCCTGGCAGGAAAAACTGCACCAGATCGTGCCAAGCTACGGCACCAAGCTGAACGACAGCCCTGAAGCTGTTGCCAAGGAATGGGCCTACACTGCCGGTGTGCTGCAACTGACACCACCGCCAGCTATCCCGCAACTGGCTGCTCCACAGGCTACCGAGGCTGCCAAGCCTGCGGCTGAGCCAAGCAAGCCGGCGTCTGACCTGGCGCTGTAAGCAACACCCACGAAAAAGCCCGCTGAACCGGTGACGGTCAGCGGGCTTTTTTGTGGGCATTCAGAGGGTGAATCCCTTCTTGAGTTGCTCATGCAGATGAAGCGCCAGATGGTTTGCGCTATCGGACAACAAGTAGATGTGGTGGCGCGGCAATTCAGGCAGTTGAACGCCGGGGATATTTTGGGTCAACCCAGCGGTTATTCGGCTTTCTTCAATCAGGCCAACGGCCAATCCGCAGATCACGGCGGCTTCTACCGCAGTAGAACTGGCACTTTCCAGCAGGACTCGATAGTAGGCGCCATGCTCTTTCAACGCCCGTATCGCCGAGGCTCGATAGGGGCATCCGGTTAATTGCACGGCGATAGGTAGCGGCGCCTGTTCCGGTGTTTTGAATTGGTCGGAAACAACCCATACAGGCTGTATCGAACCCAACTGTTCTCCCTGCTCCAAGGGCTGAGCACTGACGACCAATGCCAAATCAATCTGTTCCCGGCTGAACATGGTGAACAGTTCGCCACTGGATCTGGCTTCTATTTCCAACTCAAGCAAGGGATTGTCAGCGATAAGCTGCGGCAGGAAATCGCGCATGAAAGCCGGCGCATAAGAATCGGGAAGCCCCAGGCGAATCCTTCCTTGCATGCGCTGGGGGGTTAAGGAGGCCAGTAAGCGGTCGTGGCTCTTGAGAAAGTCGGTGGTTTCGCTGAGTAGTTTCTTGCCATACATCGTCAGCTCAACACCTTGGTTACTCCGGCTGAACAGGCGTTGGCCGACTAAGTCTTCCAGCTTTTGAATCTGCGTCGTAACGGTCGAAGCGCTCCGATGCACATGGCTCGCCGCTTCATTGAAGCGACGGAAGCGGGCGACCGCATGGAAGGTTCGCAGCAGATCGATATTGAGTTGCTTGCTCATGATTCTTCTTTTGAGGATTAGTTGTGCAGGTTATTCAAATATACAAAATCATGCTCGCAGCCTAGCCTTTTATTCAGCCGGCGTCATCACGGCGCTGTGTGATCAAAACTGCGAAAGGAACTGCGCTATGGATAAGACAAAACCCAACCGTTCTCGAAGTACGAAAGCAGACAACTCCGCTATGGCGGCTCGATCAAAGGTTAGTCTCTTTTCGGTTTCTTCTGATGTGGATACCGAAACACTTCTGGCTAACGCTGCTGAGACGTTCTCATCCGTTAATAATTTGATATCCAGCCTGGCATTTGAGCTTGAAGGCGCTCACAGGGGGCTTGCTCTCGGGATTCAGCAGATGACCGAGCAAGGTTTGTTGTTGGTTGATAAGGCATTGGAGCAAGTGGCACCTGTCTAGGGTGACCTAATGATGGATGGCGCCTGTGGCATTGATGAACTTCGATATACACGGCAAGTGCCAGTGAGAGCGTACGGCTTTTGCTGGCATCCATTGTGAGTGACAAAGCATGGAGTCAGATAGATATGAAGTATGGTACTCGATATTTGGTATCACTTCGGGGAGTCGGTCACCTGAAGTCAGCCCTGCAAGCATCACTGGCTCCCACATCCCGATGCAAGCATCCCGGGGCGCTGCTCGACACGTTGCAACACTGGAGTGACAGTTATTTGCGAGGTGATGGCCCATGCCTCACAGGTCACCGCAGCTTAGCGAACCTGGGGTACATGAGATCGCCACTGGCGATGGCCCAGCCCGAGCAATTGACGGCCGTGGCCCAGGTCTCGGGGCTGTTTAGTGAGAAGGGCATCGCCGAGTTGAGGCGAGCGTGTTATCAGTTGGAGGCGGGGTCCAGCACCAGCGACTGGATTATCTCTAACCGTACCCGTGCGGCAACGCGGTCATCGACACTTATCCGGGAGATGATGGACAGTCGGGCGTTCCTGCTGGCGGTGTCAAAAATTGCAGGTGTGCCGCTGGTTCCGCACCCTTTCTTGCGCGCCCGTTCCCAGGTCAATTACTTCTACCCGCCCCAGGCTCAGCACGATAGGGCACAGATCGGTATGTGGCATACCGATGGAACCAGCTTTGTGCTGAACATAGTGCTGTCTGAGCCCAGCGAGTATGAAGGTGGAGAGTTCGTTTATTTTGAGGGCCCTGTGGAGCGCTTTGATGTCGCAAGCCTCAATGACAACGTGCGAAGCTGTGGTGTGAAAGCCAGTGGCGATGCGGTGTATATCTACGGCAGTCGAGTGTTTCATGGCGTGCGCCCACTCACTCAAGGCCGGCGCATGTCGTTGGTGTTGTCGTTTCACTGTCCTTACAGTCAGGCGGATGTCAATAAGTTCTGGCACTTGGCATCCGACGATGGCGTGCTGCGTACCATCAAGCCGTGGTTCCAGCTCAAGCGTGACCTGGTGCGACCCGCCAGCGAGCAATATCGGCGTTTGGGGATTGACCCCATCACGTTTGGCGAACTCGTGCCGTTGCAGTTGCAGGGGGCACGATGACGGCTCGTATCGGCTACACGCGGTTGTTACTGCTTCAGGTCGTCTTTGTCCTATCCTGGAGTTCCGGCTTTATAGGTGCCAAGTTAGGCGCGCAGAGTGCTGGAGCCTTCAACCTTTTGTTCTGGCGTTTTTTGTTGGTTTCGTTATGCCTGGCAGTGTTTTTGAACAGACGGTTGCTGAGGGTTTCCTGGCAGCAGATTCGTCATCACGCAGTTGTCGGGTTCCTGTCGCAGTTCCTATATTTGAGTTGCCTCTACGTGGCGATCCAGAACGGTCTACCGCCCGGGATCGCGGCGATCATTGCGGCGTTACAGCCGTTGATGACAGCGGCATTGTCGACAGGCATGGCGTCCGAGCGCAGTGGCGGCTGGCAGTGGTTGGGGTTGATGATCGGCTTTGTCGGTGTGTCGATTGTGATTGCCGGGCAGTATGGTGGTGGCGGGCAGGGTGTCGGGTTGGTCATGTATCTCTTGCCTCTGGTGTCGGCACTTGGGCTGACACTGGCGACCTTGTACGAGCGTCGTTCGGTGCAGACCCAGGACAGCGGGTTGGTATTGCCGCTGTTTATCCAGTCGCTGTTGACCTTGATAGGTTTTACCGCGGCCGTGATCTACACCGACACCCTGAGTATTCCCCATGACACCAACGTACTGATTTCGATTGTGTGGCTGACGGTGTTCTCCACCTTCCTCGCCTATTTGAGCCTGTGGATGCTGCTACGGGTGATGACGGCCACCCATGTGGCGGCGCTGGTGTACCTGGAGCCGCCGGTGACGTTGGTGTGGGCGGCGTTGATGTTTGGCGATGTGATCCACGCATCGACCTACGCGGGTATTGCCGTGGTCGTGGCGGGGTTGGTGCTGGTGCGCCTGAAGCGACCGACTGTCGCCTGTACTTACTGAGGCTGGCAGGTTCAGCAACCCGACAGACACCGCCTGTTAAAAAGTACCCAGGGCCAAGCAGGAGCGTGGCTGAAACAAGGGGGGATTTTTACCAGTGCAGGTGTTGGGCGTTCGCGCCCGAGGGTTTTGTATGTTGCTACGTTATGCAGCATTGGCCGCCATGGTGGTCGCCGCTTCCGGGTGTGTGCAGGAGCGTGTTGTGCATGAGCGCAGGCCGGTACAACACGAGTACGTTGATGTGGTGGCGCCGCAACCGCCGCCGGTGCAGGTGATCGAAGTGGAGCCTGCGGTGCGCGAAGGTTATATCTGGTCACGCGGTTATTGGCGTTGGGAAGGCGGGCGTTATGTGGCAGTGCATGGCCATTGGGAACCAGTGCGTCAGGGCTATCGTTATGTACACCCGCACTGGGTGCAGCGTAATGATGGCTACCACTGGCAGATCGGCGGCTGGGTTCGCTGACCCAACGCTTTCTCCCATTGGAGCGAGCTTGCTCGCTCCTACAAAAAAGCCGGCCTAGCCGAGCCGTTTCATCCCCGCTGCCTTGGCCGCGTTCAGATCAAAGGTGGCAGTGTACTCGCAGCCCGCCGCATGGCCACAGCGTTCAACCAGGCAGTCGGCAAAGTCCGCTTTGCTTGCGGTGAACCTGCGCAGGGCCTGCCAGATGATATCGGCGTGCTCGACGGTCAGTTCCCGTGTGTGCAGCAAGGTTTCCAGCACCGTCACCACGTCGCTTTTGGCCGACTGGTAGCAGGACTGCAACACCCACACCAGCTCCGTAAGCGTCACCAGGCTGACAAAACCGGGTGAGGCGGCGGTGAGCGATTCGATCAGTTGGGACGCCTTGGCCGATTGCGCAGGATCATCCTGGGTCACATAACGCACCAGCACGTTGGTATCCAGGCCAATCATCCAGCGGTTGCTCCCTGGGCCGCGATGGCTCGGTTCATGTCTTCGATAGACACGGTGTGAGCGGGTTTGCGGATCAACCCCTTGAGGTCCTTGACGGTTTTGCTGGCGGCGATCATGGAAAACTTGCCGTCTTCCAATTCGACGAATTCCACACGGTCGCCTGTTTCCAGGCCCAGGGCTGTCCTGACCTGGACAGGGATGGTGATTTGCCCTTTTGAAGTGAGTGTGGCGGTAGCCATAGTGAAGATCTCCATCGTGATATTCCTTACCTTAGGGTAAGGAATGACAGAGGACAATATCCGTTGGTCCATAGGTCGCTCGCAGGTGTGAGTCAGTCGGTAGTAAAACCCTAGTCCGAATGCTCGATACTCACACCGTTGGCTACGCCCCAAACAGATACAAACTATGACCGACCGCCGCTGGCTTACTGCACCACGCGATAGCACGGCACATACGCCGCGCCGCCCGGCAGTTTCATGCGGTGCTGGGCCACGAACGCCTTCAATAATTCATCCAGCGGTTTCATGATCGCCGGGTCGCCGTGGATCTCATACGGGCCGTTCTCTTCGATCAGGCGGATGCCCTTGTCCTTGACGTTACCCGCCACGATCCCCGAGAACGCCCGGCGCAGGTTGGCTGCCAGTTCATGGGGCGGCAGCGCGTGGCTCAGTTGCAGACTGGCCATGTTTTCGTGGGTAGGATCGAACGGGCGCTGGAAGCCTTCGTCGATCTTCAGCAGCCAGTTGAAGTGGAACGCGTCGTTACGCTCGCGGCGGAACTGCTTCACTGCCTTGAGGCCGGCCGTCATCTGGCGCGCCACTTCGGCGGGGTCGTCGATGATGATCTGGTAATGCTGCTGCGCCGCTTCGCCGAGGGTGGCGCCGACGAACGCGTGCAGCTGTTCCAGGTAAGGCGCGGCGTGTTTGGGCCCGGTCAGCACCACCGGGAACGGCACGTCGCGGTTGTCGGGGTGCATCAGGATGCCCAGCAGGTACAAAAACTCTTCTGCCGTGCCGGCGCCGCCGGGGAAGATGATGATGCCGTGGCCGACGCGCACGAAGGCTTCCAGGCGTTTTTCGATGTCCGGCAAAATCACCAGTTCATTGACGATGGGGTTCGGTGCTTCGGCGGCGATGATCCCAGGCTCGGTCAGGCCCAGGTAACGCCCGCCGGTGATGCGTTGCTTGGCGTGGGAAATGGTCGCGCCCTTCATCGGGCCTTTCATCACGCCGGGGCCGCAGCCGGTGCACACGTCTAAACTGCGCAGGCCCAGTTCGTGCCCGACTTTCTTGGTGTATTTGTATTCTTCGGTGTTGATCGAATGGCCGCCCCAACACACCACGATCTTGGGCTCCACACCCGGGCGCAGCGTGCGGGCGTTGCGCAGCAGGTGGAACACGTAGTCGGTGATGCCTTGGGAGTCGCTCAGGTCGATGCGCTGGCTGTCCAGCTCGTTCTCGGTGTAGACGATGTCACGCAAGGCGCTGAACAGCATCTCGCGGGTGCTGGCGATCATCTCGCCATCGACAAAGGCATCGGCCGGGGCGTTGAGCAGTTCCAGGCGCACGCCGCGGTCCTGCTGGTGAATACGCACTTCAAAGTCTTTGTAGGCGTCAAGGATGGTCTTGGCGTTGTCGATATGCGCGCCGGTGTTGAGGATGGCCAAGGCGCATTGGCGGAACAGGGTGTAGATGCTGCCGGTGCCGGCTTCACTCAGTTGCTGCACTTCACGTTGGGACAGGGTTTCGAGGCTGCCCTTGGGGCTGACGGAGGCATTGATGACTTGACGTTGGGGCATTCTGATTCCTTGAAAGCACAGCCACCGCGCCCGTTTCGGGGCGATGGCTTGAGAATGGTGAGCGCCAATTAAGGTCGCACGAGACGGTTATTTACCTCAGGCGCGAGGCCCAGCGCAAATACCGTCCAGCACCATCATGCCGCAGAACTTACTGAATCAGCTTCCAGTTTTTGTAGAAAACCCGACGCAGGGTAAAGACCAGCCCGGCAAAGCCTGCGATCACGGCGTTGAGCACTGACGGCAGCAAGGTCGGGCGCACGATGTCGATGAACAGGCAGTAGCGCTTGGCGTCGTTTTTGTTGAAGGACGCATGCATCAGGGTGTCATCGAAGATGAACAGCGGGTCGTCGTGCCAGTAGTGCTTGTGCTTGCCTACCTGGATATACACGCCTTCGTGGTGGGGCGCCGGGGCCATGTTGTAGAGCACGCGGAACATCATGCGCAGGGGGCCGAAGTGAAAGGACGTGGAACGGTTCTCGTTGAATACCGAGACACCGATGGTCTTCACGAATGGCAATTTCTTGCGCAGTTGCGGGATATCCAGCGTGGTCTCGATGGGGCGGCCGTACCACTGGAAAAACAACATGCCGCGTTTCTTCTCAGCCATGCGTTCGTCCAGATACCCGATGATTTCATCCTTGCGGGCCATGGCGTCGTCGATCACCTGTTGCAGGTCTTCGCGCCAGGCCGGTGGCAGGTCTTGCATCGTATAGACATGGCGGTTGCGGCTGCTCAGCAGATCGAGCAGGGTGTTGAACGGTGCCAGCACCCAGGTATTGCGACCGTTGCCGATGAAGTATTTCTTGATGGTGCCGCGATCGTACAGGCCGTTGCGCAAGAAATCATAGACACCGCACACCACCACCAGCAGCAGAAACACCAGGCAGGTTCGCGGAAAACAGCCCATCAATAGCAACACGCCGAGTATCCAGGCGAGGGACACCAGCTTTTTGCCGACAGCACTTTTGCTCATGAAACATGGCTCCAACTTTGAAACATAATGAAACAATATCGTCATGATAGGGCTTTATGGCCCGCGCAGGCGTTTTAAATGGTTCGAAAATTGTGAAGCCTCTGCACAATTTTTAACCCCCGGCAGGGGCGAGCCGGGGGCGTTGTGGATTGAATTTTGAGAACAGAAGATTTGCGACTATCGTGACGCTTCGGTTTTTTGGACGTCATAGACCGGTACGATTGAAGTTGAATGGCCACCACTGGCCTTCGGCACCTTGGAAGAGGCAGAAATTTTTATGATCATCAAACCGCGGGTTCGTGGCTTTATCTGTGTGACCGCCCACCCTGTTGGCTGTGAAGCGAACGTCAAAGAGCAGATCGACTACGTAACCAAGAATGGCGTCATCGAAGGCGGCCCCAAGAAGGTGCTGGTCCTCGGTGCCTCCACCGGTTACGGCCTGGCCGCGCGCATCAGTGCCGCGTTTGGCTGCGGCGCCGACACCCTGGGCGTGTTTTTTGAGAAAGAAGGCGAAGAAGGCAAGCTGAGCTCCGCCGGCTGGTACAACAGCGCGGCATTCGAGAAGTTTGCCGTGGAAAAAGGCCTGTACGCCAAGAGCATCAACGGCGACGCGTTTTCCGACGAGATCAAGCGCCTGACCATCGACACCATCAAGAAAGACCTGGGCAAGATCGACCTGGTGGTCTACAGCCTGGCCGCGCCACGCCGTACCGACCCGCAAGGCGTGGTGCACAACTCCACCCTCAAGCCAATCGGCAAGGCCGTGACCCTGCGCGGTATCAACACCGACAAGGGCGTGGTGGTAGACACCACGCTTGAGCCTGCAACCCAGGAAGAAATCGACGGCACCGTGAAGGTCATGGGCGGCGAAGACTGGCAGCTGTGGATCGATGCCCTGCGTGACGCCGATGTGTTGGCCGAAGGCGCCAAGACCACCGCCTTCACCTACCTCGGTGAGAAGCTGACCCAGGATATCTACTGGAACGGTTCCATCGGCGAAGCCAAGAAAGACCTGGACAAGAAAGTCCTGACCCTGCGCGAAAACCTCGCGGCGCTCAAGGGCGACGCCCGCGTGTCTGTGCTCAAGGCCGTGGTGACCCAGGCCAGCTCGGCGATCCCGATCATGCCGCTGTACCTGTCGTTGCTGTTCAAGGTGATGAAAGAGCAGGGCACCCACGAAGGCTGCATCGAGCAAGTCTACGGCCTGTTCAAGGACAGCCTGTACGGTAAAGAACCTAAGCTGGATGCCGATGGCCGCCTGCGCGCCGACCTGGCTGAGCTGGAACCCAAGGTCCAGGACGCCGTGGCTGCGCTGTGGAACCAAGTCACCGATGATAACGTCAACGAGATCAGCGACTTTGCCGGTTACAAGGCTGAGTTCCTGCGCTTGTTCGGCTTTGAAGTCGACGGCGTGGACTACGACGCGGACGTGAACCCGACCGTCAAGATCAACGGCCTGGTCCAAGCCTAAGATCTGATGCAGATCTAAAATGTGGGAGGGGGCTTGCTCCCGATAGCGGTGTACCAGTCAACATCTTCATTGATTGACACACTGCTATCGGGAGCAAGCCCCCTCCCACATTTGGACCGCGTCTTTTCAGACACTTCTTACACCCCGGCGCGCGCTTCGCTCTTTTGGATCTGTCAGACTCCTGTAGCTATCAAGCCACGCCAACGGAGGATCTGATGACGATTCGTGCAGTAGTTTTTGATTTCGGCGGTGTCCTGTTCGACTGGAGCCCGCAGCACCTGTACCGCAAGCTGATTGCCGACGATGCAGAACGGCAGTGGTTCCTCGACAACATCTGCACCCAGGCCTGGAACACCGAGCAAGATGCCGGTCGTACCCTGGCTGAAGCCACCCGCACCCTGATTGACCTGCATCCCGATCACGAACCCTTGATCCAGGCTTACTACGAGCGCTGGCACGAGATGCTGCGCGGTGAGTTAGCCGACGGTGTGGCGATTCTCAAGGCGTTGCACAAAGCCGATATGCCATTGTTCGGGCTTACTAACTGGTCGGCAGAGACCTTCCCCTACGCTCGGGCCCACTATCCGTTCCTGCAACTCTTTCGAAACATCGTCGTGTCCGGCGAGTTGGAATTGATCAAGCCTGATCCGGCGATCTACCACGCCAGCCTTGATCAGATCCGCGCTCACCTGCCGGACATAAAACCGAGTGAAGTGGTGTTTATTGACGATGTCGCCGGCAACACCGAGGCCGCTATCGCCTTGGGTTGGCAGGGCATTCATCATGTATCTGCCGAGCGTACCGCCGCGCGTCTGCGGGCGTTGGGCGTGGCCTTTAATGTGCCCACTTTTCCATGACGAAATCGACGAATGCCCGCAGCTTGGGCAGGCGGTAACGGTCATGGCGATACAGCAAGTGCATCGGGCGGCTGGGCAATTTATACGTGGTTAACAGGGCCACCAGCTTGCCGCTCTCCAGGTCCGGTTGCACCAAGGCGTCGGCCAGCATCGTGATGCCCATGCCGTTGACGGCCGCCTGGCGCAAGCCTTGCGAGCTGTTGATGGTCAATGACCCCGCCACCGGAACCTCCACCTCGCTGCCATCCTCGCTCATGCGCCACAGTTTGTCGGTGTCACGCCAGTTGTCGTTCGCAGGGTAGGCGAATGCCAGGCAGTCATGTTGTTGCAGGTCCTGCGGGGTCTGCGGCGTGCCGCGTCGCGCCAGGTAGGCAGGCGATGCACAGAGGGTGAGCGTGTAGGGCTGCATAGGCCGGGCGATCAGGCTGGAGGTCCCCAGTTCACCGAGACGGATCGCTACGTCGAAGCCACTGTCGACCAGGTCCATGCGTTCATTGCCCAGCACCACGTACAGGTCGATAAGTGGATAACGCTGGGAAAACTCGCTCAGGGCCGGCACCAGGCGTTCGGTGCCGAACACGGGAGGCGCGGTGATGCGCAGGCTGCCCTTAGGAGCTTCGCTGTGGATTTGCTCGGCCAGCAGTTCGGAGTCCGCCACCAGCCCCAGCACTTCCAGGCAGCGCTGGTAATATTGCCCGCCAAATTCGGTCAGGTTCTGTTTACGCGTGGTGCGTTTGAGCAAGCTCACGCCCAACCGTTGCTCCAGCGCCCGCAGATGGTTGCCCACCATGGTGGTCGACATCCCGCATTCTTGCGCGGCGGCAGTCATGCTGCCGGTTTCGACCACTTTTACGTACACCGACATTGCCTGGAACAGATCCATTATCAAGCCCTGATTTAAAGTCATTGCAGATATTCGCAGTTTATCCAGCGCAGGTGGTTAACGATACTTCTATCACCGCAACGATGCACTGGAGCCGCAACCATGACCGCCGCCTGCCTGATGAGCACCTACCAACCTTTGGCCCTGAGCTTCACCCGTGGCCTGGGCACGCGCCTCTGGGACCAGCAGGGCCGCGAATACCTGGACGCTGTCGCCGGCGTGGCGGTGACCAATGTTGGCCATTCCCACCCCAGGCTGGTGGCAGCTATCAGCGAACAAGCCGGTTTGCTGCTGCACACGTCCAACCTCTACAGCATCGACTGGCAACAACGGCTGGCCCGACGCCTGGCGCAGCTGTCCGGGCTCGATCGCGCGTTCTTCAACAACTCCGGCGCCGAGGCCAACGAGACAGCGCTTAAACTGGCGCGCTTGCATGGCTGGAAAAAAGGCATTGAACAACCGTTGGTGGTGGTGATGGAGAACGCCTTTCACGGCCGCACGCTGGGCACCATGGCCGCCAGCGACGGGCCGTCGGTGCGCCTGGGCTTTCAGCGCCTGCCGGGGGATTTCATCAAGGTAGGCTTTGGCGATATGCAGGCTTTGGAGGTGATCACTGCGCAGTTCGGCACGCGCATCGCAGCTGTGCTGCTTGAGCCGATCCAGGGTGAAAGTGGTGTGGTGGTGGCGCCAGTGGGTTATCTCAAAGCCTTGCGCGACCACTGCACGCGCCACGGCTGGCTGATGATGCTCGACGAAATCCAGACCGGCATCGGGCGCACCGGCACCTGGTTTGCCTTCCAGCACGAAGGCATCGTGCCAGACGTGATGACGCTGGCCAAAGGCCTGGGCAATGGCGTGCCCATCGGCGCCTGCCTGGCCCGCGCCGCCGTCGCCGAGCTGTTCACCCCAGGCAGTCATGGCAGCACCTTTGGTGGCAACCCGCTGGCGTGCCGTGTCGGTTGCACCGTGCTGGATATCATTCATGAGCAAGGCTTGTTGCAAAACGCCGCACACCAGGGCGAACACTTGCTGGCGCGCTTGCGCATGGAGCTGGATGGGCACCCGCACGTCCGGGCAATTCGTGGCAAAGGCTTGATGATCGGGATTGAGCTGGCCAGCCCTTATCGCGACCTGGCCCAACGTGCCGCCCAGGAGCACGGGCTGCTGATCAACGTCACACGGGGCAAGATCATTCGCCTGCTGCCCCCGCTGACGTTGCACAGCAAGGAAGTCGAAATGATCGTACGCGCCATCACCCGATTGCTGGATTGAAAACGCAATCAAAGTGTGGGAGGGGGCTTGCTCCCGATAGCAGTGTGTCAGCCACTGGAGATATTGACTGATACACCGCTATCGGGAGCAAGCCCCCTCCCACAGTGGTTCTGTGTGGGGTTCAGAGTGAGGGGCCATTCAGCCATTCCTGGTTCATGGTTTCGGTATCTCCCAGGTATTCCAGCAACCACGCCATGGCCGGCGAAAGCTTGCTCTGCGCCCACGCCACGCATGATGGGCTGGCTGGAAAGGGCCGGCTCAATTGCAGCGCCACCAACTCGCCGCGCTCGATCCATGGCAATACCTGATGGGCCGGCGCCATCCCTACACACAGCCCATCGCGTAGGCAATCCAGGGCCGAAGCCCAGTTGGGCACCACCAGGCGGCGCTGGTTATCCAGGGTCCAGGTGTCACGCTTGGGCAGATTGCGCGAGGTGTCAGTCATGCACAGTGAGGCGAAAGGGCGCAATTGGTCATCACTGAGCAAGCCTTCCACCGCCGCCAAGGGGTGCCGGGCACTGACCACGCACAGCCAGTTCAACAGGCCCATGTCACGGAAGCTGAAGTGACTGGCCACCGGCACTGCGCTGGTGGCGCCGATCACGATGTCGGTGCGCTCATCGGCCAGCGCATCCCATACACCGTTGTACACCTCGTATTCGAGCAGCAGTTCCACCTCGGGAAACTGCCGATAGAAGTCCAGCACCAGTTGGCGGCAGCGTTGGGGTTTGACGATGGAGTCCACCGCCACCTTCAACTGGCCGCTCCAGCCATTGGCCACCTGCTGGCACAAGCGTCGGGTGCCGAGCATTTTCTTCATCACACTGCGGGCTTCGTCGATAAACAGGCGGCCTGCGGGGGTCAGTTCCACGTCGCGATGCCGGCGCACAAACAAGGGCACGGCCAGCCATTCTTCAAGTTGGCGTACGGTGTAACTGATGGCCGACGGTACGCGGTGCAGTTCCTGGGCGGCGGCGCTGAAGCTGCCGTGACGGGCGACGGCGTCGACCACATCCAGAGAATATTCCGACCACATGTGGGCTGCCTTCAAAATTATTGATGAGAGTGTCCAATTATTATCGCTTCACACAGATTTTGTCAGCTTCATAATGGGCGCCAGTCAGCAAATAGTTTGATGGCAGTTTTTACAAGGCTTCGATGAAAAATTCTTTTGGTTTTACCTGGTATCTGGCGGGGCTGAGTATGCTCGGCTATCTCGCCATGGACATGTACTTGCCGGCGTTTGGCGCCATGGGCGAGCAGTTGAATATTGGTGCTGGCGCGGTGGGCGCCAGCTTGAGCATTTTTCTCGCCGGCTTTGCGGTGGGGCAGTTGGTGTGGGGGCCGCTCTCGGACCGCCTGGGGCGCAAGCCCATTCTGCTCGCGGGCTTGAGTCTGTTTGTGCTCGGTTGCCTGGGCATGTTCTGGGTCGAGACCACCCCGCAACTGCTGGCGCTGCGCTTTATACAGGCGATTGGTGTGTGTGCCGCGGCCGTGAGCTGGCAGGCATTGGTGATTGATCGCTACCCGGCCGACAAGGCCCATCGCGTCTTCGCCAGCATCATGCCGTTGATGTCGCTGTCGCCGGCCCTTGCACCGTTGTTGGGTGCCATGGTGTTGAATCACTTTGGTTGGCAGGCGATCTTCGGCGTGTTGCTGGTGGTGTCACTATTGCTGCTGTTGCCGACCTTGTTCCTGCGTAGCCTGCCCAAGCGTGTGGAGCACAAGGGCGGACCCACGCGTCTGGGGTATGGACAGTTGCTCACCTCGCGGGTGTTTACCGGCAACGTGATGATTTTCGCCGCCTGTTCGGCCAGCTTCTTCGCATGGCTCACGGCCTCGCCGTTCATCCTCGGCGGCATGGGTTACAGCCCGAATGACATCGGCCTGAGCTACGTACTGCCGACCCTGGCGTTTCTCGTTGGCGGCTACAGTTGCCGCAGCGCCTTGCAGCACCTGGCGGGCAAAACCCTGTTGCCGTGGTTGCTGGGCGCCTATTGCCTGAGTATGGTGGCGTTGTACCTGGTGGCCACCTTGAGCGTGCCGACCCTGACCACCTTGCTGATTCCGTTCTGCCTGATGGCGCTGTGCAACGGCGCCAGCTACCCGATCGTGGTGGCGAATGCGCTGATGCCGTTTGCCGAAAACTCCGGCAAGGCGGCGGCACTGCAAAATACCCTGCAACTGGGCCTGTGCTTTCTGGCCAGCTTGTTGGTGTCGTCGATGATCGAGCAACCGCTGATGATTACGGTGATTGTGATGTTGGCGACGGCGCCGCTGGCGGTGTTGGGGTATTGGCTGGCGCGGCCGAAGCGCAATACTTCCGAACTGGCCAGCGCCTGAGCTGACAATACGATCAAAATGTGGGAGGGGGCTTGCTCCCGATAGCGGTGTATCAGCCAGCACATTTGCCACTGACATACCGCCATCGGGAGCAAGCCCCCTCCCACATTTTTTTGCATTTCTTCAGTTAGAACGTGACTTCCATGTTCAGCGTCGGCGTTGAGGTGCGGCTGCCACGGCCACCGTCCACGCCGAATTTGTTATGCCAGTATTCATAGCCCACCCCCAGGTACAGGTTCGGCTTGACGCTTTTCCCCGGCCGCACCGCCACCATAAGCGCGGTACGCATCAGCCCTTCCGGCGCGGTATCGCGGCCATGATAGTCCTCGCCTTTCTCCCCGACGTAATTGATAAACCCCTGGAATTTCGCCGCGTGGTTGCCGACCTCGAACGGGCGCATCCACGTCAGGTTAAGCATGTAGGTGTCGTCGAAGGTGTGGTTCGACTCTTGCGCGCCGGGAATGCCGGTGTGGTTCTTTTCCTTGTAGTACATCAGGCTCAGGTCCAGCACGCCGACGGTGTTGAACTTCAAGGTCGGGCCGATCACCAGCGCGCGCTTTTTGGCTGAGGCGAAGTTGTTGTTGCGGTTGGCGTCGAAACCCAGGGTCAGGGCGTAATCCTTGATCAACCCGGTGCCCGGCGGCAGATCGAACACGCGCGAGGCATACAGCTGGTGCCGGTACACGGCATACACCTCGCTGCCGCCATGGTCGGTACCCTTGCGTGGGTCACGGCTATCGGACAGAAACACATCGAGGTTGAGGAAGTTGCTGCCATAGCGGTAGCCGCTGGCGTGGGTGAAGCTGTAGATACGCTTGCTGAAATCGTCGGGGTTGTTCGGATTGGTGAAGTGCTGGCCGTAGCGAAATCCTACGCTGTTGTTCATCCATTCCACCGCGACAGCCTCACCACCGCCCAGAAGGGTCAATGCAACGGTTGCGCCCTGTAGTGCCTTTTTCATTATTTTTGTCCTTTGGCGTTCTGGCTCATGACGGCCGGATTATTTTTGTAACGCCGCGGGAGGGTATCTTGTTCGATTGATTGTATACAACTCTATGGACATACAGTCTGAATATTGCATACAGTGAGCGCACAACAAAAACAGAGAACCCCTCACCATGACTATCCCGAAGGCGTCACCGCAGCGGCCCGAAGATGAAAATCTGGGCGTTGCCGCCAACATGGCTTACGGCCTGCAGCATGTACTCACCATGTACGGCGGCATCGTCGCCGTGCCGTTGATCGTCGGCCAGGCCGCCGGGTTGTCGCCGGCGGATATTGGTCTGTTGATTGCCGCGTCGTTATTTGCCGGTGGCTTGGCCACGTTGCTGCAAACCCTTGGCCTGCCGTTCTTCGGCTGTCAGTTGCCACTGGTGCAGGGCGTGTCGTTCGCGGGTGTGGCGACCATGGTGGCGATTGTCGGCAGCGACGGTGCGGGAGGTATTCCGGCAATTCTCGGTGCGGTGATGGCCGCGTCGTTGATCGGCCTGTTGATCACCCCGGTGTTTTCACGCATTACCAAATTTTTTCCGCCACTGGTGACCGGCATCGTGATCACCACTATCGGTCTGACGCTGATGCCAGTGGCTGCGCGCTGGGCCATGGGCGGCAACAGCCGTGCGGCGGATTTCGGCAGTATGTCGAATGTCGGCCTCGCGGCCCTGACTCTGGTGCTGGTGCTGCTATTGAGCAAAATCGGCAGCGCTACCATCTCGCGTTTGTCGATCCTGCTGGCAATGGTGATCGGCACAGTAATCGCCGTACTGCTTGGCATGGCTGACTTCTCCAGCGTCACGCAAGGGCCGATGTTTGGCTTTCCTACACCTTTCCACTTTGGTATGCCGACCTTTCATGTGGCCGCGATCATTTCCATGTGCATCGTGGTGATGGTGACGCTGGTGGAAACTTCGGCGGACATCCTCGCAGTGGGCGAGATCATCGACACCAAGGTTGACTCCAAGCGCCTGGGCAATGGCCTGCGCGCCGACATGCTGTCGAGTATGTTCGCGCCGATCTTTGGTTCGTTCACCCAAAGCGCGTTCGCCCAGAATGTCGGCCTTGTGGCGGTGACCGGTGTGAAGAGCCGCTTTGTGGTGGCCACCGGCGGGGTGTTCCTGGTGGTGCTGGGCCTGTTGCCCTTTATGGGGCGGGTGATCGCGGCGGTGCCCACCTCGGTGCTGGGTGGCGCGGGGATCGTGTTGTTCGGCACAGTCGCGGCCAGTGGTATTCGTACGCTGTCCAAGGTGGATTACCGCAACAACATGAACCTGATCATCGTTGCCACGTCCATCGGCTTTGGCATGATCCCCATCGCCGCGCCGAGCTTTTACGATCAGTTCCCGAGCTGGTTCGCGACCATCTTCCACTCGGGCATCAGTTCGTCGGCAATCATGGCGATCCTGCTGAACCTGGCGTTCAACCACTTCACCGCGGGTAACTCGGACCAGCAGTCAGTGTTTGTGGCGGGGACTGAGCGCAGCCTGTGCTTTCGCGACGTGGCCGCGCTGCGTGATGGGGATTATTACCGGGGCGGGAAGTTGTTTGATGCAGAGGGTAAGGAGATTCCTCTGGTAGCGGATACCTCGAAGAAAGCCGCAAAACCCGAAACCACAGAGGTCTAAAAATGTGGGAGGGGGCTTGCTCCCGATAGCAGTGTGTCAGCCACTGAAGATATTGACTGATACACCGTCATCGGGAGCAAGCCCCCTCCCATATTGGAATCTAGCCAGCCTTGCGGGCTTCGTGCGGCATTGAACACACCTCATCCAAAAACTTCACCACGGTCCCCATGCACGCCTGGCGTTCTTCCACATGGGGCATGTGGCTGGAGTCTTCAAACAGTGCCCAGCGCACGTCTGCTATCTCATCCAGAAACGGCTTGACCACCAGCGGTGTGGCTTCGTCATGCCTACCGGAAATCACCAGGGTCGGCACCTTGATCGCGTCCAGGCGGCCAATCACGTTCCAGTCCTTCAAGCTGCCGATCACGTGGAATTCAGTCGGGCCGCTCATGGCGTGGTACACCGTCGGGTCTGCGTCGACCTGGGCGAAGGTGCGCGCCACTTCCTCGGGCCATGGGTTGACCCGGCACACGTGCTGGTCATAGAAAATCCGCGAGGCCGCCAGGTATTCCGGGTCTTGATAAGTGCCGGCCTGTTCATGTTTGAGCAGGGTTTCGTGCACACCTTCGGGCAGCAGTTTACGCAGGCGATTGGCTTCGCTGACCCAGGTGCGCATACAGGTCGGTGAGTTGGCGGGGATAAACGCGCGCAGGCCCTTGGGCTGCAAGATCGCGTGTTCGCTGCCCAGCATACCGCCCCAGGATTGACCGAGGATCGCGTAGTTCTCGCTGATCTGCAGGTGGTCCAGCAGGTTGTTCAACTCGTCGAGGAACAGGCCGATGGTCCAGAACGAAGGATCTTTGTGGGGCAGGTGCGTGGAGCGACCGTTGCCCAGTTGGTCATAGTGGATCACCGCGTGGCCGCTGGCGGCGACATCCTTGAAGGCATCGACGTAATCGTGGGTGCAGCCCGGGCCGCCATGGATGATCACCAGCGGCGTGCGGCCCTTGCCCAGGTCACCGGTGACGCGATACCAGGTCTGGTAGGCGCCAAAGGGTGCGAAGCCTTCGCGAACTTTTTCGATGAATTCCATTTCGTACCCCTGAAAAAAATGATCAGGGTTACGATAATCTGAACAAAAAGTTTAGGTAACTAGCAAAACAGCTAGGTTTTTGCGAAAACTCAACCTTCCAGCAAGCGGTAATGCGTGGCCCGCACCACCGCTTGGACGCGGTTCTTGGCCCCCAGTTTGTGCATGGCCGAGGCCAGGTGCAGGGTGACGACTGCCAGGGAGCGGCTCAGTTTGGTGGCGATTTCGGCGGCGGTCAGCCCATCGGCGGCCCATTTCAGGCATTCGCGTTCGCGTTTGGTCAGGTGGATGTGCGGGTAGGCGCGCAGTTCCTTGCTGAACAACGGGTAAGCCGCTTCCTGCAGGGCATGGGTGATCAGGCTGAAGTCGGCCAATGTGTGCTGTGCGTCCTTCAATACCGTGCGCGCCTTGCCGGTGCGCAGGCCGGTCAGCGATGCGAAGCCACCACGGGGCAAGTGAATGGGCACGCTGACGCCGCAGGTCAGTTCACGTTCGTGCAGGTACGAGGAAACGGGGGCGTGGCACGGGTCGATGATTTTTTGCAGGGCGGTCTCGGTTTTCGCTTCATAGGACCAGACAAACGGCGATACCGTGCTCAACGCCAGGTGCTGCACCGGGTCGATCTGGTAAAACCCTTCGCTGCACCATAAGGCGTGCCAGTCGGGCGGTGTGTTGCGCAGTTGCAACACCGAGGGGGTAATCAGCGTGCCATTGAGGTCGATGGGCACCGGCGTGTAGTCGTACACCAGCGCATCGAAGCCCAGTTGTTGGGCGAGAATAAACGTATTGTCCATCTGTTCATCCAGGCTCCTGCCCGGCATGAGGCGATTATTGAAGGCGGTCAGCTTGGCCAGCATCCGTTCTGCTCCCGAATTCATTTGAATCTCGACTTGCTGCAAGTAGAATGCCACGCCCCGGCGAAGGACAGCCAGGCCAAACCTATAGGAAATACTAGGTTATGGACGCACGGTATCCTCGGTAGTGTTGACCTGATAAACGGCCGCTACCCGCCAGGCCGATACAACACAAGGAATGTATGCATGTGGCGTGAAATTGCCCCCGACCAGCAGTACAACGTACAAGTCGACGGCCATAACCTCGTGGTCTACAGCTTTGGCGAAGGCGATGAAGTGCTGCTGTGTCTCAACGGCGGCCCAGGCCTGCCGTGTGACTATCTGCGTGACGCTCATGGCTGGCTCAAAGCGCATAACCTGCGAGTGGTTGCATTCGACCAGCTTGGCACGGGCGCATCAGCCAGACCGACCGATGTTGCGCTGTGGGAAATCCGCCGTTATGTCGAAGAAGTCGAGACCGTGCGCCAAGCCCTGGGCCTGGGCCGCGTGCATTTGCTCGGGCATTCCTGGGGCGGTTGGCTCGGTATCGAATACGCCATCCATTATCCCGATGCGCTGAAAAGCCTGATCCTGGAAAATACCGTCGGCGACATTCCCCATCTGTCCCAGGAACTCGAACGCCTGCGAGGCGCCCTGGGCAGCGAAACCGTGGCCATGATGCAACGCCACGAAGCCATGGGCACCCTCGACCACCCGCAATACCAGGCCGCCATCACCTTGCTCAACTACCGTCATGTGTGCCGCCTCGACGAGTGGCCGGAGCCGCTCAAACGCTCCCTGGGCGACTGGAACATGGGGCCCTACGCAACCATGCAGGGCCCCAACGAGTTCCTCTATATCGGCAACCTCAAGGACTGGAACCGCCTCAAGGAGATGGCTGAATTCAGGATGCCGATCCTGATCACTACCGGCCAGCACGACGAACTGACCCCCGCCTGCGCCATGCGCATGAAGCTGGCCGCCACACACGCCGAACTGCACGTATTCCCCAATAGCAGCCATATGCCGTTTTATGAGGAACCTCAAGCGTACTTCCCGGTGCTGCTGGACTTTCTCGCTCGCAACCGAGGCTGACGGATGAACCTGGCGCGTTACCGTTTTGTCCTGTCCCGGCCGTTGCAACTGCTGCCGGTGCTGTTTGGCATCAGCCTGATCACTTTTGTGTTGGTGCGCTCGATCCCCGGCGACCCAGCGCGGGCTTTGCTTGGCTCGCGCAGTACGCCGGATGCGCTGCTGAAAATCCGTGCCCAGTTCGGCCTCGACCAGCCCTTGTGGCTGCAATACTTCTACTTCCTGAAAAACCTGCTCAAGGGCGACCTCGGCCAATCGCTGCTGTACAAGGTCGACGCGCTGAAACTGATCGTTACCCGCATCGAGCCGACGCTGGTGCTGGTGCTGGGCAGCGTGGCCCTGGCGTTGCTGATCGCGGTGCCGCTGGCGACAGTAGCGGCGCGCCACAAAGGCGGTTGGGCGGACAACCTGATCCGCGTTTTCACCACGGTCGGCCTGGGGATGCCGGCATTCTGGCTGGGCTTGATGCTGATCCTGCTGCTGAGCGTGCAATGGGGCCTGTTCCCGGTGTCTGGCTATGGGCGGACCTGGCTGGACAAGGCCCACCATATGGTGTTGCCGTGCCTGACCATCGCCCTGGCGCTGTCGGCGGTGCTGGTGCGCAACCTGCGGGCGAGTATGTTGATGGAGCTGCAGGCCGATCATGTCACCGCCGCCCGGGCCCGAGGCTTGTCCGAGGCTGCGGTGTTTCGTCGGCATGTGCTGCCCAACTCCCTGGTGCCGGCCGTCAACCTGCTGGCGGTCAACATCGGCTGGCTGATCAGCGGTACGGTGGTCATCGAAAGCCTGTTTGCGATTCCGGGCATCGGCCAATTGCTGGTGCGCGGTATTTTCACCCGTGACTACATGGTGGTGCAGGGCGTGGCGATGGTGCTGGCCTGTGCCACGGTGGTGGTCAACTTCGTCGCCGACATAGTGACGGTAGCGCTCGACCCACGGGTGAAGATGCAATGAGCGGCCGCCCACTGATTGCACCCTGGCGCTTGCGCCTGCGCTTTGGCTTTCGCAATGGCCGCCTGACCGCCGCCTGGGGCCTGCTGATCCTGTTGACGTGGCTGGCCCTGGCGCTGTTTGCGCCGTGGATCGCACCGTTTGACCCCATCGCGCAAAACACCGACATGAGTTTGCTGGCGCCCAGCCTTGCCCATCCGCTGGGTACCGACAATTACGGCCGGGATGTGTTATCGCGGGTGATCTGGGGCGCGCGCATCGACCTGCAACTGGCGATTGTCGGGGTGATCTTCCCGTTCATCATCGGCACTTTCGTCGGCGCGGTGTCCGGTTATGTGGGTGGGCGTTTCGACAGTTTCTGTATGCGCGTGATCGATGTGGTGCTGGCGTTCCCGTTCCTGGTGCTGATGCTGGCGATCATGGCCATTCTGGGGCCTGGCTTGCAGAGCTTTTATATCGCCATGGCACTGGTGGGCTGGGTGTCGTATGCGCGGTTGATTCGCTCGCAGATCCTGGTGCTCAAGGAAAGCGAGTTTGCCCTGGCCGCCAAGAGCCTGGGGTTTGGCCATGGGCGCATTCTGTTCCTGCATTTGCTGCCCAATGCCCTGTTTGGCTCCATCGTGTTTTCCATGTCCGACGCGGTGCTGGTGCTGCTCAACGGCGCCGCCGTGAGTTACCTGGGCCTGGGCGTGCAACCGCCTACCGCGGAATGGGGGACGATGGTGGCCGAGGGGCAAGCCTTTATCACCACGGCCTGGTGGATCTGCACCTTCCCGGGGTTGGCCATTGTGACCCTGGCCATGGGCTTCAGCCTGTTGGCCGACGGTGTCGCGCAAGTGTTGGGGGACCGCTCGTGAGCCTGCTGCAAGTGCGCGACCTCAGCGTGATCGCCAACAACAGCGGGCGTGATGTCACCTTGGTGGATCGCGTGTCCTTCGACCTGGCCGAAGGTGAGATTCTCGGCCTGGTGGGTGAGAGCGGGTCGGGCAAGACCATGGCCTGCCGCGGCTTGATGCGCCTGCTGCCATCGCCCGGCCTGCGTGTGCAAGGCGGCGCCGTACGCCTGGCCGGCCAGGACCTGCTGCAACTGGATGACGCCGGTATGCGCGCCGTGCGTGGCGGGCAACTGGGCATGATCTTCCAGAACCCCAGCAGCCACCTGGATCCGCTGATGCGCATCGGCGAGCAGATCGCCGAGGGCATCCGCCTGCATCAAGGTGCGTCGAAAAAGGACGCCCGCTTGCAGGCTATCGAGGTGCTGCGCCAGGTCGGGATTCCTGACCCGCAGGCGCGGGTCGACAACTATCCCCATGAGTTTTCCGGCGGTATGCGCCAGCGCGCGATGATCGCTGTGGCCCTGGGCTGCAACCCGAAAGTGCTGATTGCCGACGAGCCGACCACGGCCCTGGATGTGACGGTGCAGGCGCAAATCCTGCGCCTGTTGCTCGACCTGCGCGACCAGCGTGGCCTGTCGATCATCATGATCACCCATGACCTGGGCGTGGTCGCGCAAACCTGCGACTCCATCGCGGTGATGTACGCCGGGCGCCTGTGCGAGCACGGCAGCAAATACGAACTGCTGGCGCGGCCGCAACATCCCTATACCGCTGGGCTGATCGACTGCCAGCCGGCCCACAGCAGCGGTCATGCCTTGTTGCGCACCATCCCTGGCCAGCCGCCGTTGCTCGATGCCTTGCCTGACGGTTGCCGCTTTAATCCGCGTTGCCCGAAGGCCGGGGCCTTATGCACCGAGCTGTTGCCCCAAGGCGCACGCGTGGCCTGTCACTATCCACTGGGAGGTCGCCCATGAGTCTGTTGCAGATCAAGGACCTGGAGGTGCGCTTTGCCGCGTCCGGCAGTGGCCTGCTCGGCCTGAACAAGCAGTGGGTGAGGGCGGTGAACGGGGTGTCGCTGAACCTTGCCGCCGGTGAAACCCTCGGCTTGGTGGGCGAGTCCGGCAGCGGCAAGAGCACCCTGGGCCGGGCGATTTTGCACCTCAACCCGATCAGCGCCGGCCAGGTGCTGTTTGACGGTATCGATATGGCGCACGGCAGCGCCATCGACATCGCCCGCCTGCGCCATGAAACCGCGATGATTTTCCAGGACCCGTACGCCGCGCTGAACCCCCGGCACAGCATTGGCGAAACCCTCGCTGAGGTGTTGCGCGTGCAGCGCAAGGTGGCTGTGGAGCAGATCCCGGCACGCGTCAATGAGCTGCTGGAGTTGGTGGGCCTGCGCCCCGAGTTGGCCGGGCGCAAACCGGGCTCCCTCAGCGGCGGCCAATGCCAGCGCGTGGGTATCGCCCGGGCACTGGCGGTGGAGCCGCGCCTGATCATTGCCGATGAATGCGTGGCCGCGCTGGATGTGTCGATCCAGGGCCAGATCATCAACTTGCTGCTGGAACTGCAACAACGCATGAACCTGGCGATCCTGTTTATCGCCCATGACCTGGCCATCGTGCGGCGCCTGTGCGACCGCGTGGCGGTGATGTACCTGGGCAAGATCGTCGAGGAAGGACCGGTGGAGGCGGTGTTCACCACGCCGCGTCATCCGTATACGGCGGCGTTGATCGAGGCGATTCCCGAGATTGACCCGCATCGGCCATTGCCCGCGCACCCCTTGCCGGGTGAGCCACCAAGCCCACTGAATCTGCCTACAGGCTGTGCGTTTCACCCGCGTTGCCGGTATGCGCGAGCCGTGTGTTCCGCGGTGTTGCCGCCGACCCATTTCCTGCACGAGCATCGGTACAGTTGCGTGCTTGAAGAACCTTTGCCTTGACCTCTGCCATTCATTAACAAGGAGTTGTGATATGCAATCGCGCCACTTGAAGTTGCTCGCCGCCGCTACGCTGACCGCCTGGTCGCTGACCGCAGGACTGGCCCAGGCCGCTGGTGTCCTCACCATCGGCTGCCGTGAAGACAGCACCACCTTCGACCCGATCAAAAGCGCGCAAAACCGCGACACCTGGGTATTTGCCAACGTCTACGACACCCTGGTGCGCGTGGATAACCTGGGCACCAAGATGGAACCGGGCCTGGCTGAAAGCTGGGACATTTCCAAAGACGGCCTGACGTACACCTTCAAACTGCGCGAAGCGAAGTTCTCCGACGGATCAAAGATCACCGCCGCCGACGCGGCGTTCAGCCTGCTGCGCATTCGTGACAACAAGGCGTCGTTGTGGAGCGATCCGTTCAGCCTGATCAACACCGCCAAGGCCAGCGATGCGAAGACCCTGGTGGTCACTTTGAAAACCCCGGCGGTGGCCTTCCTCTCGCAATTGGCGTCGCCGACGGTGTCGATCTTGTCGGAAAAAGCCATGACCACGATGGGTGAAGACGCCTACTCGGAAAACCCGGTGACGTCCGGCGCGTTTACCGTGGAAGAGTGGCGCAAGGGCGACCGGGTGATCCTGAAGAAGAACCCGAATTTCTGGCAGGCCAATAACGTCAGCCTCGACGGCGTGGAGTGGGTGTCGGTGACCGACGACAACACCCGTATGCGCATGGTGCAGAACAACGAACTCGACACGGCGATCTTCGTACCGTTCTCGCGGGTCGAAGAGCTGAAGAAAGACAAGAACGTGGTGATCCACGCCGACCCGTCCACCCGTGAAGATCACTTGTTGATCAACCACGAGCACGGCTTGCTCGCCAAGCCGCAGGTGCGCCAGGCATTGGACATGGCCATCGACAAACAATCGCTGGTGAAAACCGCTACTTACGGTCAAGGCACCGTGGCGTATTCCTACATTCCCAAAGGCTCGCTGTACCACTACGCCAACAACCTGCAACGTCCTTATGACCCGACTGAGGCCAGGAAACTGCTGGAGGAGGCTGGTGCCAAGGACTTGAAGCTCAACTACGTGGTCAACGCCGGCAACGAGGCCGACGAGCAGATTGCGGTGATCATCAAGGACCAGTTGGCCAAGGTCGGTGTGACCGCCAACCTGCAAAAGGTTGACCCGACCCAAAGCTGGCAGATGCTGGTGGACGGTGAGTACGATATTTCGGTGATGTACTGGACCAACGATATCCTCGACCCGGACCAGAAGACCACCTTCGTGCTGGGCCACGACACCAACCAGAACTACATGACCCGCTACAAGAACGACAAGGTCAAGGCGCTGGTAGCTGCGGCGCGAGTCGAGGCAGACCCGGCCAAGCGTGAGCAGATGTATGTCGAGTTGCAGAAACTGGCGAAACAGGATGTGAACTGGATTGACCTGTACTACAGCCCGTACATCAATATTTCACGCAAGAATGTGAGCAACTTCCTGCAGAATCCTCTGGGGCGCTTCACCCTTGAGGAAGTGGTGAAAAACTGAGTTTTTGACTACACCACAAAGCAGTGTGGGAGCTGGCTTGCCTGCGATGCAGACACCTTGGTGCTTCAGTTACACCGCAGTGATGCTATCGCAGGCAAGCCAGCTCCCACATTTTTTGCAGTGTGTCAGGGCTTACTGCGCATCAAATGCCTGTCCATTGATGCCGGCACTTTCCGGCCCCATCAGGTACAGGTACACCGGCATGATCTCTTCCGGTGCTGGCCTTTCCATCGGGTTTTCACCGGGATACGCCTGGGCCCGCATACTCGTGCGTGTACCGCCCGGGTTGATGCTGTTGGCGCGCACTGCCGCTACATCTTCCAGCTCATCGGCCAGGGTTTGCATCAAGCCTTCGGTGGCAAACTTCGATACACCATAAGCCCCCCAATACGCCCGCCCCTTGCGCCCGACGCTGCTGGAGGTGAACACCACCGATGCATCCTGGGACAGCTTGAGCAGCGGCAGCAAGGTGCTGGTCAGCATGAACATCGCGTTGACGTTCACATGCATCACGCGCATGAAATTCTCGCCGGACAACTGCTCGATAGGCGTGCGTGGGCCGATGATCGAGGCGTTGTGCAACAGGCCGTCGAGGTGGCCGAACTCTTTTTCGATCATCGCCGCCAGCTCATCGTATTGATGGGGCAGGGCGGTCTCCAGGTTGAACGGGATCACCACCGGTTGCGGCTGGCCGGCGGCTTCGATCTGGTCATACACCTGGGCCAGGTTGGCTTCGGTCTTGCCCAGCAACAGCACGGTCGCGCCATGGGCGGCATAGGTCTTTGCCGCTGCTGCGCCAATCCCGCGGCCGGCGCCGGTGACCAGGATGACCCGGCCTTTGAGCAGTTCTGGAGGGGCAGAATAATCAAACATAAATAGCCTCGACAAAATTCAGTAGGTAATACCAATTTTGAGTGCATTGAAAATCCAATGTGGGAGGGGGCTTGCTCCCGATAGCAGTGTGTCAGTCACTGCATTTACTGACTGACCCACAGCTATCGGGAGCAAGCCCCCTCCCACATTTTTTAATCTTCATGGGTCATTAGAGTGTGGGAGCCATCAGCAACTGCACAGCGCGTTATCCAGCACCTTGCGCAATTCCAGCGGGTGATCCACCACCACATCCGCGCCCCAGTGACGCGGGTTGTCATCCGGGTGGATATAGCCATAGGTGACCGCCGCCGTGCGCGTACCGGCATCGCGGCCGGATTCGATATCACGCAGGTCATCGCCCACGAACAATACGCTCGCTGGGTCCAGGTCGAGCAGCTTGCACGCCAGAATCATCGGCTCCGGGTCCGGCTTGCTGTTCTTCACGTGGTCCGGGCAGATCAGCACGGCCGAGCGCTCGGCCAGGCCCAGTTGCTGCATGATCGGTTCGGCAAAGCGCACGGGCTTGTTGGTGACCACACCCCAGATCAACTTGGCCTTCTCGATGTCTTCCAGCAACTCGGCCATGCCGTCGAACAGTTTGCTGTGCACCGCGCAGCCCTTGAGGTAGCGATCGAGGAATTCCTGGCGCAGCTCTTCAAAGCCTGGCGATTCAGGATCCATCGAAAAGGTCACGGCAACCATCGCCCGCGCACCGCCGGAGATTTCATCGCGGATGTGCTGCGGGTTGATCGGTTCCAGGCCGCGGTCGGCGCGCATGGCCTGGCAGGTGGCGATAAAGTCCGGCGCGGTATCCAGCAGGGTACCGTCCATGTCGAAGAGAACCGCTCGCAACTTCACAGGCTTACTCCTCGCGCAGGGTCTGGATCATGTAGTTGACGTCAACATCGCTGGCCAGCTTGTAGTGCTTGGTCAGCGGGTTGTAGGTCAGGCCGATGATGTCCTTGACGGTCAGCCCGGCCTGACGGCTCCACGCACCCAGCTCCGAGGGGCGGATGAATTTCTTGAAGTCATGGGTGCCACGCGGCAGCAGCTTCATGATGTATTCGGCGCCAATGATCGCGAACAGGTAAGCCTTGGGGTTGCGGTTGATGGTGGAGAAGAACACCTGGCCGCCCGGCTTGACCATACGGAAGCACGCACGGATGACCGAGGATGGGTCCGGCACGTGTTCCAGCATCTCAAGGCAGGTCACCACGTCGAACTGCTCGGGCATTTCCTCGGCCAGGGCTTCGGCGGTGATCTGGCGGTATTCCACGCTCACGCCGGATTCGAGCTGGTGCAACTGCGCCACGGCCAATGGCGCTTCGCCCATATCGATGCCCATCACGGTCGCGCCGCGCTGGGCCATGGCTTCGCTGAGGATGCCGCCGCCGCAACCCACGTCCAGCACCTTCTTGCCGGCCAGGTTGACGCGCTCGTCAATCCAGTTGACCCGCAACGGGTTGATGTCGTGCAGGGGTTTGAACTCGCTCTCGCGGTCCCACCAGCGGTGGGCGAGGGCTTCGAATTTGGCGATTTCGGCGTGGTCGACGTTGCTCATGATGAATCCTCTAAATCTGAAAAATCGGTGAGTGGGTGCCGAGCGCATGGGCTCAGCACCTTCGTTATTCGCTGTGCCCGCTGATGCGTTGGCCCCAGGCAATGGCGGTGGCGGTCAACTGTTGTTCATCCATGCGGGTCAATTGCCGGTCGTCGAGCAATAGCTTGCCGGCGACCCAAAGGTGTTTCACGCAATCGCGTCCGGTGGCATATATAAGCTGTGAGACCGGATCGTAGATCGGTTGTTGCGCCAGCCCCGACAGATCGAAGGCGACTATATCTGCGGCCTTGCCGACTTCCAGCGAGCCAATCTCGCTTTCCAGGCCCATGGCCCGTGCACCGTTGAGCGTTGCCATGCGCAGGGCACGGTGGGCGTCCAGGGCGGTGGCCGAGCCGGCGACGGCCTTGGCCAGCATCGCGGCGGTACGGGTTTCGCCCAGCAGGTCCAGGTCATTGTTGCTGGCGGCGCCGTCGGTGCCGATGGCCACATTGACCCCAGCCTGCCACAAGCGCTCAACCGGGCAAAAGCCGCTGGCCAGTTTCAGGTTCGATTCCGGGCAATGGATGACGCTGGTGTTGCTTTCTACCAGCAAAGCCAAGTCTTCTTCGCTGATTTGGGTCATGTGAACGGCCTGGAAGCGCGGCCCGAGCAAGCCGAGGCGACCCAGGCGCGCCAATGGCCGCTCGCCGGTCTGCTCCACGGCTTGTTGTACTTCAAAGGCGGTTTCATGCACATGCATATGGATCGCGGCGTCCAGCTCTTCAGCGATCACCCGGATCTTTTCCAGGTTGGCGTCGCACACGGTGTAGGGCGCGTGAGGGCCGAAGGTGATCTTGATGCGCGGGTGGTGCTTGAGGTCGCCGAACAGCTCGATGCCCTGGCGAAGCGCCTCGTCGGCAGTGCTGGCGCCGGGAATCGGGAAGTCGAGGATCGGCATGGCGATCTGCGCGCGCATACCGCTATTGTGCACGCAATCGCTGGCGACCTTGGGGAAGAAGTACATGTCGGAGAAGCAGGTGATGCCGCCCTTGATCTGTTCGGCGATGGCCAGGTTGGTGCCGTCGCGCACAAAGGCTTCATCGACCCATTTGGCTTCGGCCGGCCAGATGTGTTTTTCCAGCCAGGTCATCAACGGCAGGTCATCGGCCAAGCCACGGAACAGGCTCATTGCCGCATGGCCGTGGGCGTTGATCAAGCCGGGGCTGAGCAACATGCCGGGCAGTTCGCGCACCTCATTGGCCGCCAGCTTCAATGCGGCGGCCCGTGGGCCGATAAAGGCAATGCGCCCATCGCGGATGCCCAGACCATGCTCTTTGAGCACCACGCCGGCAGGTTCGACCGGTACCAGCCAGGTCGGCAAGAGCAACACGTCGAGCGGGGCGGCAGTGGAGGTCATCGCAGGCTTCTTCCCAGGCAGCTATAAAAGAAGGGCGAAGTATACCCGAGCGTCCTGGCTGGCGGATCGCTATAATCCGCGGCTTTTGTTCATGAGTGCGGGGTAAGGGATGCGCGACCGACTGTTGGCTGCAGAGAAAGTGAAGGCCATCGATTGGCGTGACGGCGCGCTGTACCTGCTCGATCAGCGCGTGTTGCCGTCCCGGGAGAGCTGGGTGGCCTGCCATACCGTCGCGGCGGTGGCCGAGGCCATTCGTTCGATGGTGGTGCGGGGCTCAGCAGCCATCGGCATCAGTGCCGCCTATGGCCTGGTGCTGGCTGCCCGTGAGCGCATTGCCGAGGGTGGCGACTGGCAGGCAGCGTGGGAAGAAGACTACGCGCTGCTGGCCGATAGCCGCCCGACCGGGTCGAATCTGTTCTGGGCACTCAAGAATATGCGCGACTGCCTGGACCGCCTCAAGCAGCACGCCGACCCGGTTACCGTGCTGGAAGCCCAGGCCATTGTGATCCATGAAAGCGACCGGGAGGCCAATGTGGTCATGGCCCAGTTGGGTATGGAGCGGATTCGCAAGCACCAGGGCAACGCCCAGGCGATCCTCACCCATGGCAACGCCGGTGCATTGGCCACGGGCGGTGTCGGCACGGCCCACGGCGTGATTCGTGCGGCGTTCCTGGAGGGGCTGGTCGAGCAGGTCTATGTCAACGAAACCCGTCCATGGCTGCAAGGCTCGCGCCTGACGGCGTGGGAGTTGGCGGGCGAGGGCATCCCGGTGACGGTGAATGCCGACTCCGCCGGGGCGCATATCCTCAAGACCAAAGGCGTGACCTGGGTGGTGGTCGGTGCTGACTGTATTGCTGCCAATGGCGACGTGATCAGCAAGATCGGCACTTATCAGCTGGCCGTCTGTGCCATGCACCATGGCGTGCGCTTTATGGTGGTGGCGTCGAGTTCGACGCTCGATTTGATGATGGCTACTGGCGATGATGTTGCACTGGAGGCGCGCGATCCCGCTGAGCTGCTGCACGTCATGGGGCAGCGCCTGGAGGTGGATGGGTTTAATTCGGTATTTGATGTGACCCCGGCCGACCTGATTGATGTGATCGTGACCGAGAAAGGCGTGGTCGAGCGGCCGGATACTGCCAAATTGGCCAGGTTGATGTGCCGTAAGCGGCTGCATTGAGGACAGTGGTGTCTGTGAAATAGCAATCGGGGGCAAGCCCCCTCCCACATTTTGACTGTGTTCACAATTCAAGTGTGGGAGGGGGCTTGCCCCCGATTGGGCCCGAAAGTCAATAAAACCCTCGGATCCATCCTCAAAAAACAGCATCACCCCACCTCTGAGCCCCTCTCGTCCCCTTCAAGCCTGTCATCCGTCAAATTACTAGCCTCCATGCGCATCAGGGGGATAGGTGCGTGGCGGCGATTGTGATAACATCCGGCGGTTTCCAGGGCTGCCCCGAGGGGTTGCTCATAACGCGCAGATCCGTGTCATAACTCGTTGATTTGTCGTAAGTCGTTGTCAGGCACCGTGCCGGCAGCGGCGAGCTTCGTTCGTCCCGAATGGATGTGACGAGGTTTCACCCGAAAAAGGAATCAGGCTTCTCATGGGCGAACTGGCCAAAGAAATCCTCCCGGTCAATATCGAAGACGAGCTGAAACAGTCCTACCTCGACTACGCGATGAGCGTAATTGTCGGTCGGGCACTGCCTGATGCGCGCGATGGCTTGAAGCCCGTGCACCGGCGTGTGCTGTTCGCGATGAGCGAGCTGGGTAACGACTGGAACAAGCCGTACAAGAAATCTGCCCGTGTTGTCGGTGACGTGATCGGTAAGTATCACCCTCACGGCGACACTGCGGTGTACGACACCATCGTTCGGATGGCCCAGCCGTTTTCCCTGCGCTACCTGCTGGTAGACGGCCAGGGCAACTTCGGTTCGGTCGACGGCGACAACGCCGCGGCCATGCGATACACCGAAGTGCGCATGACCAAGCTGGCGCACGAGCTGCTGGCCGACCTGCATAAAGAAACCGTGGACTGGGTGCCGAACTACGACGGCACCGAAATGATCCCGGCCGTCATGCCCACCAAGATCCCCAACCTGCTGGTCAACGGCTCCAGCGGTATCGCCGTGGGCATGGCCACCAACATCCCGCCGCACAACCTCGGTGAAGTCATCGACGGTTGCCTGGCCCTTATCGACAACCCCGAGCTGACTGTCGATGAGCTGATGCAGTACATCCCCGGCCCGGACTTCCCGACCGCCGCGATCATCAACGGTCGCGCCGGCATCATCGAAGCCTACCGCACCGGTCGCGGGCGCATTTACATGCGCGCCCGTTCGATGATCGAAGACATCGACAAGGTCGGTGGCCGCCAGCAGATCGTCATCACCGAACTCCCGTACCAGTTGAACAAGGCGCGTCTGATCGAGAAGATCGCCGAGCTGGTTAAAGAGAAGAAGCTCGAAGGCATTACCGAACTGCGCGACGAGTCCGACAAGGACGGTATGCGCGTGGTGATCGAACTGCGTCGTGGCGAAGTGCCTGAGGTGATCCTCAACAACCTCTACGCTCAGACCCAGCTGCAAAGCGTGTTTGGTATCAACGTGGTTGCACTGATCGACGGCCGCCCACGCATCCTGAACCTCAAGGACCTGCTGGAAGCCTTCGTACGTCACCGTCGCGAAGTGGTCACCCGCCGTACCGTGTTCGAACTGCGCAAGGCTCGCGAGCGCGGCCACATCCTGGAAGGCCAGGCCGTTGCGTTGTCGAACATCGACCCGGTGATCGCCCTGATCAAGGCCTCGCCAACCCCGTCGGAAGCCAAGGAAGCGTTGATCAGCACGCCTTGGGAATCCAGTGCCGTGGTGGCCATGGTTGAGCGCGCAGGCGCCGATTCTTGCCGTCCGGAAACCCTGGACCCGCAATACGGCCTGCGCGAAGGCAAGTACTTCCTGTCGCCGGAGCAGGCCCAGGCCATCCTGGAACTGCGCCTGCACCGCCTCACGGGCCTTGAGCACGAGAAGCTGCTGGCCGAGTACCAGGAGATCCTCAACCAGATCGGCGAGTTGATCCGCATCCTCAGCAGTGCTGTGCGCCTGATGGAAGTGATCCGCGAAGAACTGGAAGTGATCCGCGCCGAGTACGGCGACGTGCGCCGCACCGAAATCCTCGATGCGCGCCTGGACCTGACCCTGGGTGACATGATCCCGGAAGAAGAGCGTGTGGTGACCATCTCCCACGGTGGCTATGCCAAGACCCAGCCGTTGGCTGCGTATCAGGCCCAGCGTCGTGGCGGTAAAGGTAAATCGGCTACCGGCGTCAAGGATGAGGACTACATCGCTCACCTGCTGGTCGCCAACAGCCACACCACGCTGCTGCTGTTCTCCAGCAAGGGCAAGGTGTACTGGCTCAAAACCTACGAAATCCCGGAAGCCTCCCGTGCTGCCCGTGGTCGCCCATTGGTCAACCTGCTGCCGCTGGACAGTGATGAATACATCACCACCATGCTGCCGGTCGAGGAATACACCGAAGGTCACTTCATCTTCATGGCCACCGCCAAGGGCACCGTGAAGAAGACCCCGCTGGAATCCTTCAGCCGTCAACGCAGCGTGGGCCTGATCGCCCTGGAGCTGGATGAAGGTGACGTACTGATTTCCGCCGCCATTACCGATGGTGAGCGCGAAGTCATGCTGTTCTCCGATGGCGGCAAGGTTACGCGCTTCAAGGAATCCGACGTGCGCGCGATGGGCCGTACCGCCCGCGGTGTACGTGGTATGCGCCTGCCGGAAGGGCAGAAGCTGATTTCGATGCTGATCCCGGAAGAAGGCAGCCAGATCCTCACCGCTTCCGAGCGTGGCTATGGCAAGCGCACTGCCATCAGCGAGTTCCCGGAGTACAAGCGTGGCGGCCAGGGCGTGATCGCCATGGTCAGCAACGACCGCAACGGCCGCCTGGTTGGCGCGGTACAGGTGCTTGATGGCGAGGAGATCATGCTGATTTCCGACCAGGGCACCCTGGTGCGTACCCGTGTGGCTGAAGTGTCGAGCCTGGGCCGTAATACCCAGGGCGTGACCCTGATCAAGCTGGCCAAGGATGAAAAACTGGTCGGCCTGGAGCGTGTGCAGGAGCCTTCGGAAGTTGAAGGTGAAGAGCTGGAAGGCGAGGAGTTCGACGGCGAGGTGATCGCAGCCGGCGATGACAACGTCGACGAGCCAACCCTCGATGCTGCCGCAGACGAAGAAGAACCGCAGGAATAAGCGGACACACAGGGGGCGGATGAAGATTCGCCCCCTTGTTGTTTGTCCGGATGGAAATATCGACAGCGATGAAAATCCAACTGTGGGAGGGGGCTTGCTCCCGATTGCGGAGTGTCAGCGGCACATAAGTTGACTGACCCACCGCTTTCGCGAGCAAGCCCGCTCCCACATTGGATCGGGTGTCGCCTGATATGTTTGCGTGACTACCACCAGATCAGAGTGAGATTGGATGTGAGCAAGAGAGCCTATAACTTCTGTGCCGGTCCCGCGGCGCTTCCTGAAGCAGTCCTGCAGCGTGCGCAGGGTGAACTCCTCGACTGGCATGGAAAAGGCCTCTCCGTGATGGAAATGAGCCATCGCAGCGATGAGTTCGTGTCCATCGCCACCAAGGCCGAGCAGGACTTGCGCGACTTGCTGGACATCCCCTCCGACTACAAAGTGTTGTTCCTGCAAGGCGGCGCGAGCCAGCAGTTCGCTCAGATCCCACTGAACCTGTTGCCCGAAGAGGGCACTGCCGACTATATCGACACCGGTATCTGGGGGCAGAAAGCCATTGAAGAAGCCTCGCGCTACGGTCACGTCAATGTGGCCGGTACCGCCAAGCCCTACGACTACTTCGCCATTCCAGGTCAGAACGAGTGGAAGCTGACGAAGGACGCGGCCTACGTTCACTACGTCGCGAACGAAACCATCGGTGGCCTGGAATTTGATTGGGTGCCTGAAGTCGGTGACGTTCCGCTGGTGTGCGACATGTCCTCGGACATCCTCTCGCGCCCGATCGACGTGTCCCGGTATGGCATGATCTACGCCGGTGCGCAAAAGAACATCGGCCCGAGCGGCATCCTGGTCAATATCATCCGCGAAGACCTGCTCGGCCGCGCCCGTTCGCTGTGCCCGACCATGCTCAACTACAAGGTCGCGGCCGATAACGGCTCGATGTACAACACCCCGCCGGCGTTTGCCTGGTACCTGTCCGGCCTGGTCTTCGAATGGCTCAAGGAGCAGGGCGGTGTGGCTGCGATGGGCAAGCGCAACGAAGAGAAGAAGCGCACCCTGTACGACTTCATCGATGCCAGCGGCCTGTACAGCAACCCGATCAACCTTACCGACCGCTCGTGGATGAACGTGCCGTTCCGCCTGGCCGATGATCGCCTGGACAAGCCGTTCCTGGCCGGCGCCGACGAGCGTGGCTTGCTGAACCTCAAGGGCCACCGCTCGGTCGGTGGTATGCGCGCCTCCATTTATAACGCTGTCGACATCCACGCCATCAACGCGCTGGTTGCCTACATGGCAGAGTTCGAAAAGGAACACGGCTAATGTCTGAGCAAGAACTCAAAGCCCTGCGCGTACGCATTGACAGCCTGGACGAGAAAGTCCTGGAGCTGATCAGTGAGCGCGCGCGCTGCGCCCAGGAAGTGGCTCGGGTGAAAATGGCGTCCCTGGCGGAAGGCGAAGTGCCGGTGTTCTACCGGCCTGAGCGCGAAGCCCAGGTGCTAAAGCGCGTGATGGAGCGCAACAAGGGGCCGCTGGGCAATGAGGAGATGGCGCGGTTGTTCCGTGAAATCATGTCTTCGTGCCTTGCCCTTGAGCAGCCGCTGAAAGTGGCCTACCTGGGCCCCGAAGGCACTTTCACCCAGGCGGCGGCCATGAAGCACTTCGGCCACGCGGTGATCAGCAAGCCGATGGCGGCCATCGACGAAGTGTTCCGCGAAGTGGCGGCCGGCGCGGTGAATTTTGGTGTGGTGCCGGTGGAAAACTCCACTGAAGGCGCGGTCAACCACACGCTGGACAGCTTCCTCGAGCACGACATGGTGATCTGTGGCGAAGTCGAGTTGCGTATTCACCACCACCTGCTGGTGGGCGAGAACACCAAGACCGACAGCATCAGCCGTATCTACTCTCACGCTCAGTCCCTGGCCCAGTGCCGCAAGTGGCTGGACGCCCACTACCCGAATGTCGAGCGCGTGGCGGTGTCCAGCAACGCCGAAGCGGCCAAGCGGGTCAAGGGTGAGTGGAACTCGGCGGCGATTGCCGGCGATATGGCTGCGGGCCTCTACGGGCTGACACGCTTGGCCGAGAAAATCGAGGACCGCCCGGACAACTCCACGCGCTTCTTGATGATCGGCAGCCAGGAAGTGCCGCCAACCGGCGACGACAAGACTTCGATCATCGTTTCCATGAGCAACAAGCCCGGCGCGTTGCATGAGCTGCTGGTGCCATTCCACGACAACGGGATTGACCTGACGCGCATCGAGACTCGTCCTTCGCGCAGCGGTAAATGGACCTACGTGTTCTTTATCGACTTCATCGGCCACCACCGCGACCCGCTGGTCAAGGGCGTGCTGGAGAAGATCAGTCAGGAAGCCGTGGCACTCAAAGTGCTGGGCTCCTACCCGAAAGCGGTTTTGTGAGGCTTTGACATGAGTGGCAACTTCCTCGCCCTGGCTCAGCCGGGCGTGCAACAACTCTCGCCTTACGTTCCAGGCAAGCCTGTGGACGAACTGGCCCGTGAGTTGAATCTGGACCCGTCCAGGATCGTCAAGCTGGCGAGTAACGAAAACCCGCTGGGTCCGAGCCCCAAAGTATTGGCGGCGATTCGGGAGGAGCTTGCCGAGCTGACCCGTTATCCCGACGGCAATGGCTTTGCCCTCAAGTCCCTGCTGGCAGAAAAATGCCGGGTCGAGCTCAATCAGGTGACCCTGGGCAATGGCTCCAACGACATTCTTGAACTGGTCGGGCGTGCCTACCTGGCGCCCGGTTTGAATGCGGTGTTCAGTGAGCATGCATTCGCGGTCTACCCGATCGTGACCCAGGCCGTAGGGGCTGATGCGCGCGTCATTCCTGCCAAGAACTGGGGCCACGACCTGCCGGCGATGCTGGCAGCGATCGATGCGCAAACCCGCGTGGTGTTTATCGCTAACCCGAACAACCCGACTGGCACCTGGTTCGATGCGCAGGCCCTGAACGAGTTCCTGCAGAACGTGCCGGAGCATGTGCTGGTTGTGCTGGACGAAGCCTACATCGAGTACGCCGAAGGCGGCGACCTGCCCGATGGCCTGGATTTCCTCGCGGCCTACCCGAACCTGCTGGTGTCGCGCACCTTCTCCAAGGCTTATGGCCTGGCGTCGTTGCGGGTGGGCTACGGCCTGTCCACAGCGGTAGTGGCCGATGTGCTGAACCGCGTACGCCAACCGTTCAACGTCAACAGCCTGGCCCTTGCGGCTGCGTGTGCGGCGGTGAAGGATGCCCAATACCTGGAAGAAGGGCGCCGCCTTAACGAAAGCGGCATGTTGCAGTTGCAGGACGGCTTTCGCGAGTTGGGCCTGGGCTGGATTCCGTCCAAGGGCAACTTCATCTGCGTCGACCTCGGCCAAGAGGCTGCACCGGTATTTCAGGGCTTGTTGCGCGAAGGCGTGATCGTGCGTCCGGTGGCCAACTACGGTATGCCGAACCACCTGCGTATCACCATTGGTTTGCCGGCCGAGAACAGCCGCTTCCTGGAGGCGTTGGCCAAGGTTCTGGCCCGTGGTTGATGTCACTGCATTGCAACCTGCTGTGCCTATGATCGGTCGCCTGGTGGTGGTCGGCCTGGGGTTGATCGGTGGTTCGTTCGCCAAGGGCCTGCGGGAAAGCGGGCTGTGTGGCGAAGTAGTCGGCGTGGACCTTGACCCGCAATCGCGCAAGCTGGCGGTGGAGTTGGGTGTCGTGGATCGCTGTGAAGCGGACCTGGCAATCGCTTGCCAGGGCGCGGACGTGATCCAGCTTGCGGTGCCGATCCTGGCCATGGAGAAATTGCTCGCCGTATTGGCTGGCATGGACCTGGGGCAGGCGATCCTCACGGACGTCGGCAGCGCCAAAGGCAATGTGGTGCGCGCGGCACAATTGGCGTTTGGCGCTATGCCGCCGCGCTTTGTGCCGGGCCATCCGATTGCCGGTTCCGAGCAGAGCGGGGTGGAAGCGTCCAATGCGCAGTTGTTCCGTCGGCATAAGGTGATCCTGACGCCGCTGGCGCAGACTGATCCAGTTGCGTTGGCCGTGGTGGATCGGCTCTGGCGCGAGCTGGGCGCGGATGTGGAGCATATGCAGGTCGAGCGCCACGATGAAGTGTTGGCCGCGACCAGCCATCTTCCCCATCTGCTGGCATTCGGCTTGGTGGATTCGTTGGCCAAGCGCAACGAAAACCTCGAGATTTTCCGTTACGCCGCCGGTGGTTTTCGCGATTTCACGCGGATTGCCGGCAGTGACCCGGTGATGTGGCATGACATCTTTCTCGCCAATCGCGAAGCGGTGTTGCGCACCCTGGACACGTTCCGCAGTGACCTCGACGCCTTGCGCGATGCGGTGGATGCGGGTGATGGCCATCAGTTGCTGGGTGTGTTCACCCGGGCGCGGATGGCGCGAGAGCATTTCAGCAAGATCCTGGCGCGCCGGGCCTATATGGAAACTGCAGTGAATGCCGATGAGCTGACTTTTATCGCCAATCCGGGTGGCCGCTTGAGCGGATGCATTCGGGTGCCAGGTGACAAGTCGATCTCCCATCGATCGATCATGCTGGGTTCATTGGCTGACGGCGTAACGGAGGTCGAAGGTTTCCTTGAGGGCGAAGATGCCCTGGCGACCTTGCAGGCGTTTCGCGACATGGGCGTGGTGATCGAGGGCCCGCACCATGGGCGAGTGACTATTCATGGGGTTGGCCTGCACGGCTTGAAGGCAGCGCCAGGACCGATCTACCTGGGTAACTCCGGTACATCGATGCGCCTGTTGGCGGGTCTGCTTGCGGCGCAAAGCTTCGATAGCGTCCTGACCGGTGATGTATCGCTGTCCAGGCGCCCGATGAGTCGCGTGGCTAAGCCGCTGCGGGAAATGGGCGCGGTGATCGAGACCGGTCTTGAAGGGCGCCCGCCGCTGACCATTCGTGGTGGGCAAGCGCTCAACGGCCTGACTTACGCGTTGCCGATGGCCAGTGCACAGGTTAAATCCTGTCTGTTGCTGGCTGGCCTGTATGCACAAGGTAAAACCGCAGTCACCGAGCCTGCGCCGACCCGCGACCATACCGAGCGCATGTTGCGTGGCTTTGGTTGTCCGGTGGCGGTGGAGGGCGCGACGGCGTCGGTGGAGTCGGGTCATCGACTGACGGCTGCCCACATTGAAGTGCCTGGGGATATTTCGTCTGCGGCGTTTTTTCTGGTGGCTGCGTCGATTGCCCAGGGTTCGGAGTTGCTGCTTGAGCATGTCGGCGTCAATCCTACCCGCACCGGCGTGATCGATATCCTGCGGCTGATGGGGGCTGATATCAGTCTTGAAAATCTGCGTGAGGTAGGTGGCGAGCCTGTTGCGGACTTGCGTGTCCGGGCAGCTGTCTTGAAGGGTATCGAGATTCCAGCGGCGTTGGTGCCGTTGGCGATCGATGAGTTTCCCGTATTGTTTGTCGCCGCTGCCCGCGCCGAGGGGCGCACCGTATTACGCGGTGCCGAGGAGCTGCGGCTCAAGGAATCGGACCGTATCCAGGTTATGGCCGACGGTCTGCTGGCCCTGGGTGTGAAGTGCCAACCCACGCCTGATGGGATTATCATTGACGGTGGCCCGATAGGCGGTGGCGAAGTGCATGCCCATGGCGATCACCGCATTGCCATGGCGTTCAGCGTGGCCTCCCTGCAGGCAGCGGCGCCGATTCGTATTCGTGACTGCGCCAATGTTGCTACGTCTTTTCCGAACTTTCTTACACTGTGTGCCCACGTCGGCATTCGTGTTGCCCAAGAGGCTCAATTGTGAATATCAAAGCACCGGTGATTACCATCGACGGGCCAAGCGGCTCGGGCAAAGGCACCATCGCCGGCATCCTGGCCAAGCGCCTGGGCTGGTGCCTGCTCGATTCCGGCGCGCTGTACCGCCTGTTGGCATTCGCGGCGCGCAACCATGGTGTCGATCTGACCAACGAAGAGTTGCTGACGAAAATTGCCGCCCATCTGGACGTGCAGTTCATCGCGGCGACCGACGGTCAACTGCAGCGCATCATTCTGGAAGGCGACGAAGTCAGTGATGTGATTCGTACCGAGAGCATCGGTGCCGGCGCCTCCCAAGTGGCTGCTTTGCCGGCGGTTCGTGAGGCTTTGCTGCAGCGCCAGCGTGCGTTCCAGGAGCCGCCGGGCCTGGTGGCCGACGGCCGTGACATGGGCACGGTGGTGTTTCCCGAGGCGCCGTTGAAGATATTCCTCACGGCCAGTGCCGAGGAACGAGCGCGCCGCCGCTACTTGCAGTTGAAGGGCAAAGTCGATGGTGTTAGTCTGTCGAGTCTGCTAGATGAGATCCGTGCACGCGATGAGCGTGATACCCAGCGTGCGGTAGCCCCGCTCAAGCCGGCGGCTGACGCCATACAGCTGGATTCCACGGAGTTGTCCATCGAGCAGGTGCTGGAACGCATCATGAGTGAAATCGCCATTCGCGATATCGCCGGGTGATCAAGAAGGCCGCAGGGGACCAGTCATAGTCCTGCGGTGGCTTCTTTTAACTGAAACTGACCCACACCGTCTGGGGTGTGGAGATGGGCGTATTCTTCGCCCTTATCAACAGGAATTAAAATGAGCGAAAGCTTTGCGGAACTCTTTGAAGAAAGCCTAAAAACCCTGAACCTTCAGGCAGGCTCCATCATCACCGGTGTTATCGTTGATATCGATTACCAAGCTCGCTGGGTAACCGTTCACGCTGGTCTGAAGTCTGAAGCTCTGATCCCGCTGGAACAGTTCTACAACGATGCTGGTGACCTGACTATCAATGTCGGTGACGAAGTTCACGTTGCTCTGGACTCGGTTGAAGACGGTTTCGGTGAAACCAAGCTGTCCCGTGAAAAAGCCAAGCGCGCTGAATGCTGGATTGTTCTCGAAGCAGCCTTCGCAGCTGAAGAAGTGGTCAAGGGCGTTATCAACGGTAAGGTTAAAGGCGGCTTCACTGTCGACGTTAACGGCATCCGTGCGTTCCTGCCAGGTTCTTTGGTCGACGTTCGTCCTGTGCGCGACACCACGCACCTGGAAGGCAAAGAACTCGAATTCAAAGTCATCAAGCTCGACCAGAAGCGCAACAACGTTGTCGTTTCCCGTCGCAGCGTGCTGGAAGCAGAGAACTCCGCCGAGCGTGAAGCTCTGCTGGAATCCCTGCAGGAAGGCCAACAAGTCAAAGGTATCGTCAAGAACCTCACCGATTACGGCGCATTCGTCGATCTGGGTGGCGTCGATGGCCTGCTGCACATTACCGACATGGCTTGGAAGCGTATCAAGCATCCTTCCGAAATCGTCAACGTTGGCGACGAGATCGATGTCAAGGTTCTGAAATACGATCGTGAGCGTAACCGCGTTTCCCTGGGCTTGAAGCAGCTGGGCGAAGATCCATGGGTTGCTATCAAGGCTCGTTACCCAGAAAGCACTCGCGTAACCGCGCGTGTTACCAACCTGACCGACTACGGCTGCTTCGCTGAGCTGGAAGAAGGCGTTGAAGGCCTGGTACACGTTTCCGAAATGGACTGGACCAACAAGAACATCCACCCTTCGAAAGTCGTACAAGTCGGCGACGAAGTGGAAGTTATGGTTCTGGACATCGACGAAGAGCGTCGTCGTATCTCCCTGGGCATCAAGCAGTGCAAATCTAACCCATGGGAAGATTTCTCTGGCCAGTTCAACAAGGGCGATAAAATCTCCGGCACCATCAAGTCGATCACCGATTTCGGTATCTTCATTGGTCTGGACGGCGGCATCGACGGCTTGGTTCACCTGTCCGACATCTCCTGGAACGAAGTTGGCGAAGAAGCTGTTCGTCGTTTCAAGAAGGGCGACGAGCTGGACACCGTTATCCTGTCGGTTGACCCAGAGCGCGAGCGCATCTCCCTGGGTATCAAACAACTGGAAAGCGATCCGTTCTCCGAGTACGTTCAAGAGAACGACAAAGGCGCCATCGTTAAGGGCACTGTGAAAGAAGTTGACGCTAAAGGCGCCATCATCACTCTGGCCGACGATATCGAAGCGACTCTGAAAGCCTCCGAAATCAGCCGTGACCGCGTTGAAGATGCGCGCAACGTTCTGAAAGAAGGCCAGGAAGTAGAAGCCAAGATCATCAGCGTTGATCGCAAGAGCCGCGTGATCCAACTCTCCATCAAGTCGAAAGACGAAGTGGAAGAGAAAGAAGCTATCCAGAGCTTGAAAGAAGCTGCTCCGGAAGCTGCTGCTGACACCACCATGGCGGCACTGCTGCGCCAGGCAATGGCCAAGCAGAACTAAGTTCTGTAAAGCTGTTGAAAAAGGGCGACTTCGGTCGCCCTTTTTTGCGCCTGAAATTTGATGAAGCAACTGCATCGAACGAAGGCGTTCAGCCCAATGTCAGAACTGACTATAGTCTTTGAAACGGCTATTTCGCGTTGCTGACTCAATAAGGGTTTGAATGAACAGGATTATCGTAATGCTCGCATTAGTGGTTCTCGCGGGCTGCTCCTCCACTAGTGCCAAAACCCACGCCAAGCGCGGCGTCAGTGGCATCGAGATCGACTGCTCCGGCTTAGGTAACAAATGGGAGAAGTGCGAGAGGCGTGCCGCCCGTGAGTGCAAGATGCAGGGCTACAAAGTCATCACCCGCTCCAGTGATGCTGAAGACGAAGAGGGCGACTACCTGTTCGGCTGGAACCCGGCTGGCGCAGTGACGCGGACGATGTTGGTGATCTGTAAATGAGTAACTGCGGGGTGGCTGAAGGTGTTTATGCGGTCGGCAGATAAGTTTACACATGGGCTGTTCAAATTCATCAAGTCATGCTAAAACCTTCGAAGCGCTTTTCCTAGCTGCTTGAAAAAGAAGGGAAAAATATGACGAAGTCGGAGTTGATCGAACGAATTGTCACCCATCAAGGGCTGCTCTCATCCAAGGATGTGGAGCTGGCTATCAAGACCATGCTTGAGCAAATGTCCCAATGCCTCGCCACCGGAGACCGCATCGAAATCCGTGGCTTCGGCAGTTTCTCACTGCACTACCGCGCACCGCGCGTAGGCCGCAACCCAAAAACCGGCCAATCCGTCAGCCTCGATGGCAAATTCGTACCCCACTTCAAACCGGGCAAGGAATTGCGTGATCGGGTGAACGAAGAAGAGGAAGAAGGCGTCTGAGTGTTTTTGGGGAAGGAGAAGGGTATGCGTGGGGTTAAGCGCGTTGTTGCGGTATTGATTGCAGTGCTTGCGGCGTTGGTGGTCTTGGCATTTGTGCTGGAGAACCAGCAGGGTGTGGCGCTGTCGTTCCTGGGGTGGAGTACTGCGCAGATGCCGGTGGCGGTGTTTGTGGTGGTGGCTTTGATTGTTGGGATGTTGATTGGTCCAGTGTTGGGAGTGTTTCTGCGTAGGCGTCAGAATAAGTCGATTGCTTGATTGTCTTAGGCAGGGATTGGATAAGCGGTGATCGTGACCGCTTGTCAGAAATCTCATGCCCTTCAAGGATTATGAATCGCTGCGGGTGCCTATTGGCGCAGCCCCGTAGATTGCGATAGTTCCTTGGAAAACTCAGAATCGCCCTACATACATGTCAAGACTTGTAAAATGTCTGAGAGATGGCAAAATGGAATCTGTTCTCGATAACAGGCATTTTGTGCGCTCGAAATTCGGCAGAGACGCAGGGTTTTGACGATAATCCAATTAAAATAAGAAAATACACAATCTGTTTTGCATAACGAGCCCGCAGTTTCTCTTTGAAGGCAGGTTTTTGTTGTGAGTAGTAGCTTACGCTCCGTTCTCATCCCCCAGCATAAAAAATTTGACTCGTTAGCGCTTGTAACAAGCCTCTGGCGTCAAAAAATCATTATTTTTTCAGTGGGCGCACTGATTTCTTCAGTTTTTGCGATTTATGCATTTTCGGTCACGCCAGAATACAAGGTGAGCAGTGTGCTTAGGCCTGCTGCGATTAATGAATTGGATGCGCTTAACCGCTCGGAAGTTTACGTTTTACCTCCTGGTGAAGCATTGGTAAGGGTAGGTATGGCCTTAGAGTCATACGAGATTCGCATGGGTTTTTTTAGATCCAATCAAAAGCTCTTTGAGGGGTTTGTGCGCCCTGGACGTAATCTTCAGCAGACGTTCGAAGAGTTCAATAAAAAATCTATAAGTTTGATGTTGTCCGATAAAGATAAAGCTGATTCGCTTAGTTCTTATTTGAAACTTGAGTTGACCTACCCAAAGGGGATTGATGGTGTTTCAATACTCAATGGTTTTGTAGAGTATGCAATAGCGAATGAGCGTGATCATATATCGGCCGACTTGACGGTTATTATCAATAACCGTTTAAAGGAGATCGACGGCAGGTTGGCCGCAGCCCGCTCAAACTATGACACGTGGAAAGAAGCACGAATTGCATCCCTTTCCGAGTCAGATAGAATTCGCCGAGCTCAGCTACAAGACGAGCTTCAAGGGCTGCGGACGCAGCTTCATAGCTTAAATTCGAATCGAATTGCCGAGCTTAATGAGGCCATAACAATTGCCAAGAAACTGAATATTATGATGCCTGCTTCACCTACCTCCGTGGGTGATGATGCACATTCCGGTTCTGTCAGCATGAGAACGGAAATTAACAATCAGCAGATTCCATTGTATTTCATGGGTGTCAATGCGCTTGAAGCTGAGCGCGCAGTCTTGCTACAGCGAAAGTCTAATGACTTCACTGAGCGACGGATCTCTCAAATTGCCAAAGAATTAAAGTTGTTGGAGTCCAATAGAGAGATTGAGGTGTTGAAGAGTCGCGTGAAGGATGAATTGTTTCTGACAGATGTGCAGCCATTACGCGCAGAGAAAGCACGATTGCTGAGTGTGAATAAGGATATGAGTAATCTTAAGCTTGTGGCCATTGATAAAGAAGCACTAGAGCCAACTTCCCCGATAAGCCCGAATCGTCCCTTGCTGATAATCGGTGGATTACTGCTTGGTCTTGTTGTTGGGTTTGCAATCGCTTTCTTCCGGATAATAAAGCACGCATTGCGCGAGCCGGATCTTTAGCAAGTTCTTCAATTATACAAGATAGGATGGGTTTCGATCGGGGGGTCAAGCGTAAAAATCGCGGCCCCTTATCCTAGAGGCAAATTGCCATCTGTTGTAGTGTTGGTTTTCTTAGCCTTGACCCAGCAGAAGATCCTAGATAGAAGCCTCGATTGCAGTGTAAAATTGTTTTTACTCGCTGTCGGGCCTATGGCTTGCTCTAGTGGTCCCCTTCATCTAATCGGTACCTGAGAATGGCTCGATTGGCAACCGGCGCATGCTTCAACTGAGCGTATTCTGAGGTCGATATGAAAACTAATAAGCGTTACGCCTTCCTGGCCGTGCTGGCAGCCAGCGTACTCGTGACCTTGGGTGACACTAGGAATATTATTGGTTCGCTTAACTATTGGTTGCTGTGGGGTGGAGTACTAGTATTTGGGATTTATGGTAGCGGCGGTAGAGTGAAGTTGTCGCCAGAAGTAAGCTCTATTACCCTCGGTTTTACGTTGATGACACTAGCTTTTATGATCTCCGGAGTAATTAATTCGGATATCTATACCGCTTATCAAGGTGTCAAATTCATAGCTATTTATATATTGTTTCTCGTGATATATAGCTGTTCGGGTTTGCTGGAGTTGAACGACTTTTATAAAATTGCTTCGATTTCGATTGTGGTGAGTCTTGTTGTGTTTATGCTGTCGAAATTCTTTTTTACCGATCTCTATATTCAATTGGGCGACGGTCGGCAAGGCAGTGAATTTGCCTACCCAGGGGTGATGTGGAAAGTGTGTGCTTTCTTTGCGCCCTACATTATTGCAATGTTACTCACGACGCGTATTAAAAATGCACTTTTTGCTGGCCTTATTTTAATGGCGTCGGTGTATATATTGTTGGCGGACTCCAGTCGCACCGGTTTTCTATGGTTTGCGATCGTTGTATGTTCCTTTTTTCTTTTGCGCTTTTTGATTTTCCCTGTCAGAACGCTACTGGTCGCAATACTTTGTTTGATCGCGGGGGTTTGTGTGCTGCTCTCTTCAAGTATTGACCTGACGAATCATGATTCATTGTTGGTCTTGAATCGTTTGTTTGAGGGTGATCCAGTTAGATCGGCGATGATACAGGATGGAATATCAAACGTCCAAAAGTGCTTTCCATTCGGGTGCGGATTCGGCAGTTCATTTAGCGTGGTGGATGGGGAAAATATTGTTATCCATAATGTGTATTTGGGCATGCTGGGTGATGTGGGTGTACTGGGTGAGTTGGCACTTTTATTTTTAATGCTAATGCCGTTTGTGTTTTTCTTGTTGTCGCTGGTGGACGGTTCTGATTTAAATAACAATATATTCTTTAAGTTTGCCGCAGTGTTGGGCGTTCTTTGTTATATTTTTATTATGCTCTTTCACCCGCTAAGTACTGAGATGTCAGAGTGGGGCTATTGGATTCTGATGGTGTCCTGGCTGTCTCGTATTTACAAGTATGACAATGCCGGAGTGGTGAATGTTATGTATGATAAGCAGATAGGGCGATAACGTGTTTACCGTATTTAAAAATATGAGCCTGCTTTTTGTTGTACAGCTCTTTGGTTATTTGGTGCCTATTCTGGAGATTCCGGTACTGGCGCGCTCATTGGGTGTACAGGAATACGGCAAGGTCGTACTGGTCCAATCAATTGCTTTACTGTCTTCACTCGTTGTTGAATACGGCTTTTCGTTGAGTGCTGCCAGACAAGTCTCTTTGGCGAAGACTGATGTGACGGTACTGTCTAGGGTCTTTGGTGAGGTGCTGTCCGCGAAGCTGATAATTTCATCGGTTATAAGCATCGCGGCACTGTGTTTTTATATGTTTATCAATTCACAGACCTTCGAGCTTGAAGTAATAGGCTTGGGTTTTCTGTACTTTATAGCTTTTGGGTTTAGCCCGTTTTGGTTTTTTCAAGGGCTTGAGAAAATTGCGCTTGTGGTCTTTTTAGAAGTAGGTCTGCGGGTCGCAAGCCTTATATGCTTATTTGTTTTTGTTCACGACCCAGGTGACGCATTGGTGGCGTTATCGATTTTAGCCACATTTGCATTGGCAAATACATTGCTAGGAAATTATTTGTGCTACCGAAATGGATGCCGCGTTCGGTTCAGCTTGTCAGGTGGATGGCTTCAGATTTGCAAAGGGTTTCACGTTTTCATCTATAAGAGCTCAAACAATATTCTGCTTAGCGCTGGGCCTGCTCTTGTAGGACTGCTCTGCGGAAAAATCGCCGTTTCAGGATATGTCCCAGCTGAAAAAATCATAAGAGGATTTGTGGGTTTTATAAATCCAGTCCTAATTGGGTTTTTTCCGTATTTGAATAGACAGTATCTTTCCTCTGCAAAATCAGCATCAAGGCTCTCCTGGATCATTGTCGGGTTGATGTTCTTGCTGGGGTGCGTAAGTGCATTTTCCATTTCCGTAGCTGGTGGGTTCCTGATAAACAAACTATTGGGGGCTGATTTCGAGCAGGCGACGACGACCTTGCAGATTTTTGTATGGATAATCCCCTTTAGAATGACTAATCAAGCATTGGGTTTGTGCATGCTTATACCTCGCGGTATGGACAAAGTTGCGAGCTCTGCAATGCTTTTGTTCTCGGTAGTGTCGATACTTCTGGCAAGTCTGTTGTCGATTAACTATTACGTCAATGGTATCGTGCTTGGGTTTATTTTGGCGGAAGTCATGTTGTGCGTGACGTTTCTTGTATTGTCTTACCGATATAAGCCGGTCACTTATCTTGAGGGGCGCACTGAGTGATAACAATTTTAACGGCGACATATAATCGTTACAGTACTCTCCCTAGGCTACTCAAGAGCTTGCTTGAACAAAGCTCAAAAGAGTTTGAGTGGGTGCTGATAGACGACGGCAGCTCAGATGAAACTCAGAATTTCATTGAAGAGTTAAAAAAGAAAGACCTAGGCTTCACGCTGACAGCGGTGCGACAAAGTAATGCTGGAAAGCACGCAGCTATCAATAGCGGGGTAGCAGCTGCGAAAAAAAACTGGATCTTTATAGTCGACAGCGATGATGCACTTGTGCCTGACGCCGTTGAAACGATAACTACCTCAATCGCCACGGCGACTGATAAGACAGTGGGCTTGTGCTATCGAAAGGCGTATTTCAGCGGTGAGCTGCTTGGTAATGACTTAAGCACGGTCGAGCAGAGCTTTGTCTCGACGCCGACGGAAGCAGGCAAGTTATTCAAGGGTGACTTGGCTTACATATTTAGAACTGACGTGATGTCAGCTTTTCCGTTTCCCATATTCAAGAACGAAAAATTTGTTCCGGAATTATATATCTGGAATAAATTGGGGGATGCGGGCGATATCATCTTTTTTACACGAAAAATAATTTACCTCTGCGATTATCTGGAAGATGGATACAGTCGTAACTTTTCACGCCATTTAAGAGCTAATCCAAAAGGGTTCTTTACTTATTACTGGTCGCAATTTTTGCGTGAAAAAACAGTATATTATAAGTTGAAGAATTTAATCAGGTCCGTGCAGTGCATTTTGTATATGCTTCTAGGGCGGCCTCGATGAATATATTATATTTTATCACTGGGTTGGGTATGGGTGGGGCCGAGAAGCAAGTCGTAAATCTGGCTGACCGGATGAGCGCACGAGGACATAACGTCGTGATTGCTTATTTGACGGGCGACGCGGATGTGCTTCCAGAGGCGCCCGATGTAACGGTGGTGGCTCTAAACGGCAATAAAACCATCTTCGGGATGGTGCGTGCAATTAGTAATCTGGTCAAATTAATTAAGCGATTTGAGCCGGATGTATTGCACAGCCACATGGTACATGCGAATTTAATAGCCAGAATGGTTCGTTCAGTTGTAAGAATTCCCAAGCTGATTTGTACGGCACATAGTTCAAATGAAGGAGGTAAGCTGAAAATGCTGGCTTACCGTCTGACTGATTTTTTGGCGGATCTCACAACGAATGTAAGCCAAGAAGCGGTTGATATACTTATTGCGAAAGGCGCGTCGCCTGTCGGGCGTATGGTATTTGTACCCAACGGTATAGATACGGAGCGTTTTGTATTTGATGAGTCGGTGCGAAATCAAGTTCGTGCCAGAGAGTCTGTGGATCCTTCTATTAAAGTTCTCTTGGCAGTCGGCCGTCTGGTTGAAGCCAAAAACTATCCCTGTCTATTAGATGCATTCACGCTGGTTTCACAAGACCACGACAATGTACGTCTGTGGATAGTAGGCGACGGCCCCTTGGCTGCTGATCTCGCGCTATATGCTAACAAAGCCAACCTGAGCGAAAAGATAAGTTTTTTCGGGCGGCGCGACGACGTTCCGTCATTCTACAGTGCTGCGGATGTCTATATTTTGTCTTCTGCATGGGAAGGCTTTGGGCTAGTTGTCGCTGAAGCGATGTCGTGCGAAACGTTAGTGGTTGCCACAGACTGCGGAGGGGTGAAGGAGGTGCTGGGGGATAGCGGCTATCTTGTTGAACCATTCAATCCTGAGGCGCTACGTCAAGCTATCAACTCGGCACTTGATCTACTTCCAGAGCAAAAAAAGTCACTCGTCACTTCGGCAAGATCAAGAGTACTTGATAACTTTTCCATGGAGTCTGTGATTGGTAGGTGGGAGGAGTTATATGCCCAGCCCAAGGCCTGAGGATCTTGGTTATCAGCAATCCTCGAGCGGTTTTTAGTGTGATCATCTCGATGAGAAATAGCCAATCTCTGGACCCGGTAAGTTGGGCTTGGGCAAGTTATTTGAAAAGGTGCGTAGTGTGAAAATTGTTTATGTCATAACTCGTTCGGATGTTATAGGTGGCGCCAGCGTGCATCTCCTTGATTTGGCTTTGGGCTCATCTAAAGCAGGTCATAGCGTTGATATCCTCGTGGGTGGCGAGGGCGTCTTTAACTCTCGAGCGCGGGATCTGGGGCTGTCGTGCTATTCATTGAAATATCTCGTTCGTGAAATCAGTCCTGGAAAGGATATTCGCGCCTTCTTTGAATTGAGAGCGATGCTTTCCAAGCTAAAACCCGATCTCGTCCACTTGCACTCCTCCAAGGCTGGCATCCTCGGCAGGCTGGCCGCTAAGAGTCTTGGTTTACCAGCGATCTTTACGGCACATGGTTGGGCTTTTACGGAGGGCGTGTCTGAGAAGCGTCGTTTCGTGTACCGTAATATTGAGAGGGTAATGGCTAGTTTCTCAGACCAGATCCTTACGGTTTCCGAGTTTGACAGGCAACTTGCCTTGAAGGCCAAAGTGGGCGATGAAGATACTGTTCTGACCATCCACAATGGTATGCCCGAGGTCTGTTCCAATCGCGTCGGCTTTACCGAGTCTGATCAAATACGCTTGATCATGGTTGCAAGGTTCGAAGTACCCAAAAACCAAAAATTCCTATTGGAAGCGCTTGCAAAAGTGGAAGCCAAAAACTGGGAGCTTGAATTGGTGGGCGACGGCCCTTCACTTGCGAACGCCCGGAAATTGGCAGCACAGCTGGGAATTGGCGAGAAGGTGGTGTTTTCCGGGGCTTGTGATGACGTTCCGATCAGGCTTTCACGATCTGACATTTTCGTCTTGATTTCTGACTGGGAAGGACTGCCGCTGACTATATTGGAAGCTATGCGCAGTGGGCTTGCAGTCATCGCCTCTAACGTCGGAGGGGTGTCCGAGCTGGTCGCGAATGGTGATAACGGTTTCGTGGTAGAGCGTGGGGATCAGCAAGGGCTGATCGACGCATTGACGCAATTGATTAAATCCGCTGAGCTTCGAAAAAAACAAGGCATTTCAGGTCAATACAGATATCGCACAAATTTTACTTTCGATATTATGTTGGATAAAATTCTGAAAATTTACCAGAAAGTGTTAGACAGGACTAAATGAAAATCCTTATTACTGGTGCGAATGGCTTTATTGGGCGGGCGTTATCCGGGCACCTCGTCAGTTTAGCCAAATACTCAGTTGTCGGCTCTTCCCGCAGGCCCTCTACTGATGTGCCATCTGATATCCAGATGTTTTCGACCGGTGAGGTAGACGGTAATACCGACTGGGATCGTGCCCTGCAAGGCGTTGATACCGTTATTCATCTGGCCGCGCGCGCGCACGTGTTGAATGCGGGGAGCGAAGATCCAGTTACGGAGTTTGAACGAATAAATGTCGAAGGTGCCGTTAATTTAGCCAAGCAATCGATAAAAGCAGGTGTCCGTCGGTTCATATTCATTAGCTCTATTGGAGTAAATGGTGCGGAGACGGATAAGTGTGGTTTTACTGAGAGCGATGAGCCCCGGCCGCATGCAGAATATGCCCGCTCGAAATTAAAAGCAGAGCAAAAGCTAGCAGAGTTACTTGCTGCAGAGGCGATGGAGTTGACAGTTGTCCGGCCTCCTTTAGTGTATGCCGCTGAAGCGCCAGGTAATTTTAATCGTCTCCTGAAGCTGATATCGTCTGGATTGCCGTTACCCTTCGCCGCCGTGAAAAACAAGCGCAGCATGATAGCGCTGGATAATCTGGTGGATTTCGTTGAGCTGTGTATTGAGCACCCTTTGGCTGCAAACGAACTATTTTTAATTTCTGACGGAGATGATTTTTCCATTGGTGAAATTATCAAACTTCTCGCCTCGGGCATGGAGCGAAAAGAAAAATTGTTCAGCCTTCCTGACACTGTAATACGTTCGGTCGCCAGCGCACTCGGGAAGCGATCGTTATATACGCAGTTGTGTAGGTCATTGGTTGTGGATGCTGCCAAAGCTCAAACATTATTGAATTGGGTTCCTGCGAAAGAAGCCAGTAATGCTTTGGTCGAAACAGGCCGAAAGTTCCGTTTATTAAAGTGATTCACTTCGAAATTATTGCAGGTAGGGATAGGCAGATGGCGTTCTGGATAGCGATTATTTCAATAGCGAGTTCCATTTTTTTCACAGGATTATTGCGTCGGTATGCGCTCCAGCGCAATGTATTGGATATTCCTAACAGCAGAAGTTCACACTCTGTACCGACCCCTCGTGGTGGTGGACTGGCAATTGTGCTGGGATTTCTGATATCCCTGGGGTTGATGCGTTCCTTTGATTTGATCGATAACGCCTTTTTCCTTGCATCGTTCCTGGCGGGTATAACGGTAGCCGCGTTAGGTTTTCTGGATGACCACGGACATATTCCTGCACGCTGGCGCCTGTTAGGACATTTTCTCTCTGCGATATGGGCGGTGTATTGGATCGGCGGGCTACCGTCTGTCACGATTTTTGGATTACACGTCAACCTAGGCTGGATTGGCGGGGCGTTAGCCGTTTTGTATGCAGTGTGGATGTTGAATCTTTACAACTTCATGGATGGTATTGACGGCTTGGCAAGTGCTGAAGCCATCTGTGCGTGCTCTTCTGCCGCTCTCATCTATTGGATATTGGGGTATGAGGAGTTGTTATGGCCGCCTATTTATTTAGCGTTGGCAACGGCAGGCTTTTTCTACTGGAATTTTCCAAAAGCACGAATTTTCATGGGCGACGCGGGCAGCGGCTTCCTGGGAATCACGCTGGCCATTATTTCTCTTAAAGCGGCTTCTTTTTCCTCTACGCTGCTATGGGTCTGGCTGATCTTATTAGGAGTATTTATCGTTGACGCGACATTTACCTTGATGCGCAGGCTACTACGCGGCGAAAAAGTGTATGAGGCACATCGCAGTCACGCTTATCAATATGCCTCACGGCGCTTTAATGCCCACGTCCCTGTCACACTGTGCGTAATCTTGATAAACCTGGTTTGGCTCGCACCGATTGCATGGCTTGTTGCATTTGACAGAATTGATGGTGCTGTCGGTATGTTGATCGCCTATGTTCCACTCGTTGTCGTGGCTCTGAAGTTCAAGGCCGGGGTTAAAGAGTAATGTTGTTAGGGTTCGGAGTGGCGAGAGCCTAATCGTGATGTGCGTCTATTTAGATTTTAGATTGTTAGAACTGCGAGAGGTTTAGAAATATATGAACTCACTGAGATCGCGCTTATTAAGCCTCCCGCGCAGGTATAAACGTATTTTGCAGGTGATTACTGACGTCTTCTTAGTTTGGTTTGCGCTTTGGTTGGCGTTTGTCGTGCGGATAGGTCTCGATGAAATGATCAATCCGTTTATGCTGCACACCTGGCTTTTTTTGACCGCGCCGATCGTGACTATTCCGCTGTTTATACATTTTGGTATGTATCGGGCGGTTTTGCGCTATTTCGGAAATGATGCGTTAATTGCTATCGTCAAAGCCGTCAGCCTGTCTTCGCTAATTATTGGTGTGGTCGTTTATTGGTACAGTAATCACCAGAATGTAATTCCGCGTTCTATCATCTTTAACTATTGGTGGCTCAGCCTGATCATGATTGGGGGCTTGAGATTAGCGCTGCGCCAATTCTTCCTTGGAGATTGGTTTACCGCTGCTCAACATGTGCCTTTCACCAACCGTGACGATGGTTTGCCGCGTGTAGCTATCTACGGTGCCGGATCTGCTGGAAATCAGCTCGTCGCGGCATTACGCATGGGCCGCTTGATGAGACCCGTTGCGTTCATTGACGATGATTCCACTATTTCGGATCGGGTAATCTCGGGGCTGCAGGTTTATAAGCCCAAACATATCCAGCGTATGATCGATGCGACAGGGGCTCAAGAAATTTTATTGGCGATACCTTCATCGACGCGCGGGCGTCGTCGGGAAATCCTCGGATTTCTGGAAGGCTTTCCTTTACATGTGCGTAGTGTCCCGGGCTTCATGGACTTGGCCAGCGGTCGTGTCAAAGTTGATGATATTCAAGAAGTGGATATTGCCGACCTGTTGGGGCGCGATCCTGTACCCGCCCAAGAAGATCTGTTGGAGCATTGCATACAGGGCCAGGTGGTGCTGGTTACCGGCGCGGGGGGGTCGATTGGATCTGAACTGTGTCGCCAGATCCTTGAATTGCAACCCACCACCCTGATTCTCTTTGAGCACAGTGAATACAATTTATACAGCATTATGTCCGAACTGGAGGCACGCATACTCAGGGATTCATTGGCGGTAAAATTGCTGCCGATCCTGGGGTCAATACGTCACCAGGATAAATTGGTTGATGTGATGAAAACCTGGCATGTAAATACCGTCTATCATGCGGCCGCTTATAAGCATGTGCCGATGGTAGAGCATAATATCGCGGAAGGTTTTCTGAATAATGTTATTGGTACGTTAAATACCGCTCAAGCGGCCATTATTTCGAATGTTGCTAATTTCGTACTTATTTCGACTGATAAGGCGGTTCGCCCTACCAATGTTATGGGAAGCACCAAGCGGCTCGCTGAGATGACGTTGCAGGCGCTCAGCCGTGAGCTAGAACCTGCTCTCTTCAACGGTGCAGCTACCCCTAAAAATCGTACACGCTTCACAATGGTTCGGTTTGGAAATGTTCTGGGTTCTTCTGGTTCCGTCATTCCTCTATTTCACAAGCAGATCAAATCAGGTGGGCCGATAACAGTGACCCACCCGAAAATCACTCGATATTTCATGACCATCCCTGAGGCGGCTCAACTTGTTATCCAGGCAGGCTCAATGGGCCAGGGAGGAGATGTTTTTGTATTGGATATGGGGGAGCCGGTTAAAATCACGGAATTGGCAGAGAAAATGATTCATCTGTCTGGCCTGAGTGTTCGTTCAGATAAAAAACCGCTGGGCGATATCGCCATCGAGTTTACAGGGCTTCGGCCCGGGGAAAAACTCTACGAGGAATTACTCATCGGTGATAATGTCGATGCCACACAACATCCAATGATCATGAGTGCAAACGAAGATTATTTATCGTGGAGCGTATTGAAACCGAGGTTGTCCGAGTTGTTATGTGCTATTGAAAGCCATGATTACAGTAAAGTACGTCAATTGTTGCGCGAAACTGTTAGCGGCTATGCCCCCGATGGTGAAATTGTAGACTGGTCTTATCAACAAAGGCGGCTGGAACCATAACGTAAGGTCTTGGAGGAAGATAACAGTACACCGGTGCTGTTATCTATGCTTTAAAAACATTCGGTCTGTTAAATAATTTAATTAATTACAGCGCACTCACGTCAATCAACATCTATTGATCAGAAGGCTTTTTTTGCCGACACGTTGAAATACTCAGCTATCAGCTTCATTGTCTGTCACGAGGTGCATTTAGAGCGTTTTTTGGCATAACCTCGCCCTTTTTACGGAGCGTTCGCGCTCTACATTTTCTTCCCCTGCACACCGCTTACGGAATACAATCCGCTCGGGGCGCTGCACGATGACATTTTCATTGAGCGCTGCCTCGTGATAAGCGGCCGGGCAGAGCCGGCGGCTTGATCATCCATGGAGCTTTTTCAACATAGCCCAAAGCAGGAAGGCATTGCATGAGTAATTTTTCTAAATGAAAACCGAATATTCACTTGAAGTAATTGCACTTACGCTATTGATAATATTGATGTTCATTACTTTTTCGTCGATATTCAGGTCGAAAATAGAAAGTGCAGAAGTTCAGCATGAATATAAATTCATCAATGGCCTGCGTGGTCTTGCGGCTATATTTGTTTTTATTAATCATGCGCCGTTTGTACTAATAAATTTGGGTGTGAAAAATACAGTTTTTTCTGCGTGGGGACAAATTTACCCGAACCTTGGATCTTTTGGTGTGCAGATTTTTTTCTGCATAACGGGTTTTCTTTTCTTTGACAAAGTCATGAAGAGCAAGCATATAGATTGGGGTGATTTTTTCGTAGCCAGAATCAGGAGAGTGGCTCCGCTTTACTATCTGGCGTCGTTCTTGGTATTTATTATTGCGATTTCTTTTGCAGGGTTTGATTTCCTGGATAAAGAGTCTATTACCACTATCGCTGGTCTGGTAACGTTTAATTTCATAGATAACCCAATGAAAATTGGCGGCGTATCGCTTGTGCCTCTGAGTTCCGTGACATGGACGTTGGTTCATGAATGGCGTTTTTATGCAGTGCTGCCAATGGTGGCAATTTTTTACAGGTCGCGCTATAGGTCCATTATCATGACGGTGGCGATACTGATTGCTGCCATTGACCTGGGCACCTCTGCCGTGGTGTGTTGGGCCTACTTTCTGTCAGGCATGGTGGCAGCGGTTGTTCATAAAAAAAATATCACGAATAAACCGGTTAAATTCTTTTCCATGTTAATTGCAGTGGGTATATTTGTTTGGGTGTGCGGGCTGGTTGATGTCCCCGGCTACGGAGCGTTGAGATTCGCTCTGGCAACAATATTCTTCATATGCATTACAATTTCAAATCCGTACTTCTTGCATTACCAGTTCCTGAACAGGCTCAGTGATATCAGCTACAGTGTTTACCTGCTCCACTTGCCGGTACTGTTTTTATCCTTCAAGCTCCTGTCTGTATTTTTTGATCTTGCTGCTCTTGATAAAGTAACTTTTTGGGTGGCAAATTTCGTGACCATTCCAATCATCGTCGCCTTGTCGACCATTACTTTTGTTCATGTAGAGAAAAGGTTTATGCGCAAGAAACGAGTGGAGCAGACCAACGCCCCCACGGTTGCCTACTCGGAAAAAACAAACGCTGTGATATGAAGTGTGCGGTGCTACTGCATCGGCCTCTTTGTTCCGCCTACTGTCCATCGGTAATGCCGGGGCCGCCGAGTTTGCTGCGGACCTTGATATTATCGATGGTCATTAGGAAAGTGGTTGGATATTCCAGGCACCGCTCGCAACTTCAATTTGCGATTCTGTGCGAAGATTTATCGGGCGATCGTCGGCATCCACCGTTGCTTGACGGCAAGCGTTTACTGGCCTGTACACAAAAAGCCGAACTCTTTCATACCTTGCAATACCCCCATTTTTGACACCCTCCATCTATCGCCTAATGTAGAAATGCAGCTTCGGAAAGCTGCTTTTCTCTTACCGATGTCATGGAGCGTCACCAATGCAAAATCTCTACATTTCATCCCTCATCTTCGCCTTCCTCACTAGCCTCTCCGTCGCCACTACTGCTGCGCCCTCCATCAAGCCGGAAGCTTCAAGCCCAATCTCCACCCAAATGACCAAGATCGAGCAATCCACCAAGGTCAACCTCAACGCCGCCGATGCCGAAACCCTGCGCCGCGACCTGTTCGGTATCGGCGCTTCCAAGGCGAAGGCAATCGTTGCGTATCGCGAAAGCAACGGTCCGTTCACGGCGGTGGATGAGTTACTGGAAGTAAAAGGCATCGGTAAAGCACTGCTGGAGAAGAATCGCGACAGATTGGTTATTAATTGAAGATGCGAAGATAGCCCCAGAAGGCCGGTCATTGACCGGCCTTTCCTTTATCAAAGCTGCGTCTATTTACTCTCAGGCCGCGTTGGCATGAAACGTGATTACATTCAACTCAACGATTGTTCAACAATCTTGAGGTGTACATGACGTCCAGCTTGTCTTTAGCCGACCAAATCGCCCTGGAATTACGCGCCGACATTATCGGCGGGCGGCTGCTGCCGGGTGTGTCGCTCGTCGAGGCCGACTTAGTCAAGGGCTACAACGCCTCGCGCAATACTATCCGTGAGGCGCTGCATCGCTTGGGCCAAGAAGGGCTTACCCGCTATGTCCGCAATAAGGGCGTAATGGTTCGGCGCCTGCAGCGGGCAGAAGTACGTGACCTCTTCGTAGTCCGCCGCACCCTGCAATTGCAGGCCATAGCCCAAAGCGGCCCGCTGACGGACACTCAATCAGGCCGCATGCAAAACGCTATCGACGCCACCACCCTGGCCCGGGAGCGCGAAGATTGGCGAGCGGTGGCTACCCACAGTCTTGTTTTCCACCAACAGATCGTCGCGTTGATGGACAGCCCACTGTTCGACGAGTTTTTTGCCCAGGTGATCACCCAGCTGCGCCTGGTGTTTTGCGCCGCGCCGGATGAGCAGAGTTTCCAGTTACCCTGGCTGGAGCGCGACCATGAGATATACACGCTGTTAACCCGCAACCAAACCCAGGCCGCCAGCGAGGCGATGAGCCTGTACCTGGATGATTCGGAACATCTTTCCCTCGCCTTGTTTGATCACCCTTGATGGAGGATTGCCCCATGTACAAAGACTATCCGGCCGCGTACCAAGTCAGCAAAGGCTCAGCATTGCAGGTGGACACGGCGTTCTATGAGCGCATTCGTGATCAGAAAACCCAGCGCACGTTGATCGAACAGTTCGAGGTACCTATCCGTACGGGCAGGGCATGGAAAGTGCCGGCCGGGCATGTGTTCCGTGTGACCACGCCGGTGGGCCCGCAGGTGGGGGACTTCAACGTATGGAACGCCAATGACCCGCGCGAGCGTTTGTGGGCTGCGCGCACTCGGCAGCTTCAGGGTGCCCATGTCAGCACCCATGATCGCTTGTGGTCGAACCTGCCTTTTCTACGGCCACTGGTGACCATCACCGACGACAGCCTCGCCAGTTACGGCATCGATGAATACGGCGGACGCTTGCACGATTTGCTCGGTACGCGCTGCGATCCCTATGTGAACCGGATGCTGACTGGGGAGGACTTTCATCACCATTGCCACTCGAACCTGACCCGTGCGGTATTGCCCCATGGGCTGACGGAATTCGACGTGCATGACGTGTTGAATATTTTCCAGTGCACGGGCCTCAATCACGATGACATGTACTTTATGAAAGCCTGTCCGGCGCAGAAGGGTGATTACCTGGAGTTTTTTGCCGAGATTGATTTGCTGTGTGCGTTGTCGACGTGCCCTGGCGGGGATTTATCGCTACCGATGTGGGGGCCGGATGCGCAGGATCCGCTGACGGTGTGTCGTCCGTTGGGGGTGGAGATCTACCGGTTGGAGGATGAGTTGCTCAATGGCTGGAGCCAGCCGGAACGTGCTGCCTACAAGGGGCAGCACGGTTTGCATATCGCCAAGGCGGATTGGGAGTAACTCAAGGTTCAGCGATCCTGCGCATCCTTGGCATCCGCCTGCGCATTGCGCTCGGCCACGCGTTTACGTTGTTCGTCGGTGAGTTCGACTTTGTTGGCGCTGTCGCGCAGCATCATCAGCCCTCCGACGATCGACCCGATTGCGACTACCATAATCAACCACGCATACCACGGCATAAGGCTCTCCTTGAGGCAGATGTCCGTGGGAAAGTTTCCCACGGTAATGACTGCTTTGAGTCACGGGCTTTCTGAGTAGTTCAGTGTAGGCCCGTTCTGCCTCGCGGGCGCTATAGTCCCGTCAACATCGCATCTGTCGGGGCGTCGGCGCGGTCTTGCGCGGTCAGTTGGAAATAGATGAAGCCTGCCAGCATAAAGCCCAGGAAGATCAGCCCGATCAGGGCGTTGAACCAGGCCATCGCCACCAGGCACACCACTGCCAGTACCAGTGCAATACCCGGCACGATGGGGTAGCCCGGTGCGCGAAAGGTGCGTTCCAGCAGGGGCTCGGTCTTACGCAGTTTGAACAGGCTGAGCATGCTCATGATGTACATGACGATGGCACCGAACACCGCCATGGTGATCATGGCGGCGGTCAGGGTCATGCCGCCCAGGTTGATCAGGCCGTCGCTGTAGATGGCCGCGATGCCGACCAGGCCGCCGGCAATAATTGCTCGATGGGGTGTCTGAAAACGCGACAGTTTGGCCAGGAAGGGCGGCAGGTAACCGGCGCGGGCCAGGGCGAAGAACTGGCGCGAGTAGCCGAGGATGATGCCGTGGAAGCTCGCCACCAACCCAAACAGGCCAATCCACACCAGCATGTGCAACCAGCCGGAGCTTTCGCCGACTACGGTTTTCATCGCCTGGGGCAGTGGGTCGTTGATGTTCGACAAGGTGCGCCAGTCGCCTACGCCACCGGCGAAGAACATTACGCCCATGGCCAGGAACACCAGGGTGAGGATGCCGCTGATGTAGGCTTTTGGAATCGTGCGTTTGGGGTCCTTGGCTTCTTCGGCGGCCATGGCGGCACCTTCGATGGCGAGGAAGAACCAGATGGCGAAGGGAATAGCGGCAAACATCCCGGCAATCGCCGGCGCGCCGAAGGTGTCGGAACCGGCCCAGCCGTTGAGGGCGAAGTTGCTGAAGCTGAACGCCGGGGCGACCACGCCCATGAACACCAGCAGTTCGGCGACGGCGAGTACGCACACCACCAGCTCAAAGGTCGCGGCAAGTTTGACCCCGAGGATGTTCAGGCCCATGAACACGATATAAGCGCCGACGGCGGCGTGCTTGGGATCAAGTGCCGGGAATTGCACGTTCAGGTAGGCGCCGATGGCCAGGGCAATTGCGGGCGGGGCGAAGACGAATTCGATCAAGGTAGCCAGCCCGGCAATCAAGCCGCCTTTTTCACCAAAGGCGCGACGGCTGTAGGCAAAGGGGCCTCCGGCATGGGGAATGGCGGTAGTCAGCTCGGTAAAACTGAAGATGAAGCAGGTGTACATCGCGGCGACCATCAACGAAGTGACCAGAAAGCCTAAGGTGCCGGCCACGCCCCAGCCGTAGCTCCAGCCAAAGTACTCGCCGGAAATCACCAGCCCCACGGCGATGCCCCAGAGATGCAGGGTGCCTAAGGTGGGTTTGAGTTGTGTGTTCATTGTGCTGCGCTCCCTGAACCGTTGGAAATGGTTCAGCGTGTTGCAGCAGGCGTGCCATGCCATGGGGATACGTCGTAAAGCGGCGCCAGTGTCGCTTGGAGGATGGTTTTGTGTTTGAAGTTTTCCGGTGCGCACCAGATATGTGCGCCAGCCCGGTCGGTTTATCCGCCATGACCTGACGGTGGTGCATGTCTTGGCCCATGACATGGTTGCAATCAACGGGCTGTTCGAGGCGGTCCATTTACGCTTACTTACTATTACTGATCGACCTTGTCGGAACTGTTCCCTGCTCAGTTTTCACTATGCGGTGCCCATTCAGGAAGAGTGTTACATGAATAATCGTCAGGGACGCATGGGTTCATACATCCGAGAAAGCCGAAATGACTTCAGCTGTGACTGGTCTTCATGCGCGCCGGGATCTGCCCCCCTCGCAAAGCGTTCTATTGCCCGAGGCCAATGCCCTATCGCCGGCAAATGAGCCATCAACGATTCCTCATGTGAAGGGCATTGCCCCCATCAGCGTGACCCCGGCAGGCTTGAAAAACGGCCGGCAAATCAGCGAAAAACACCTTCAGTTGCTTCACCAATTTCGGGCGCTGAATCAGCAAATCCACGCACTGACGGGCCAGCAGCCGACACTTGCGAGCGTCATCGAACAGCAACTCGCTGAGGCGCTCTACAAACAGACGCCGCTGGACGCCACTAAACTCTATTTTCATCGCTATCACACTGATGAGCAGGGGCAGCGCACATTGCTCTCTGTAGAGCCTGCCACTGCGGCACTCTTTAACGCGCTCAAGACCTCCAAGGGGCTCGGTGGCTCGGACGCCTCCACAAGCCCCGCCACCACAGACTGCGGTTTTTATCTGGGGGACGCGCCGGCCGAACGCGATAAACAACTGGACGCTGCCGGTAGCCTGTTGTCGATTGCCCAAACCATCGAAAAAGAGCTGCCCTCGAGCCTTGCCCGATTCTGGACGGAGCCACGCTCTGGCGAAGCGAACCCTGAGGCACGGCAAGGCGAGTTACTGCGTATTCAACGGCAGATGTTGTCTACCCTTGCAGCGCTTCAGGTAGAAGAAGGCACAATGCTCCCGGCCGCCAAAGTGCTGATCGACAAAGCGATTGAATATCCCACTCTGGAGGCGCGGGAAAGTGCCATGCAGGATGGAGAGCGGCCTGGGGTGTATCCGCTCAAGCTCGATACGCCAAAGCCCGACGGTACGTTGATGGCAGGCGCCTTCCTGATCACGAGTAGTGACGGTTCGTCGACACAGCGCCCGTTCAATAACTCGGACACCAACAGGGCACTATCGCCCAGCGAGCAACGCGGCCTCACGGTGCTTTATACCCCCCGCGATGGCTACGAGGTGTTCGACAGCCCGGCCAAAGCCCTGCAAGCCTGGCGCCAGCGCCTCAGCAACAACGCTTATGCCGCGCAACAGGCCAAGCAGAGTTTGCCGATTTCGGTCGAGCAAAGCCTCAAGCCTGGTTGGGAAAACGAGCTGAGCCAAACCCTTATTCCACTCACCACCGACGTCATTGCCGCAGGCGTACCGCAGCTGCTCGAACGCCAGCAGCAGCAGGTAAACACCGAGCTGCAAGCGCTATTCGACGATGATAGGGGTGTAGCGAACACGGGCCCTTGGCAACGATCGCAAACGCTCAGGGACTTGGATCAGGCGTCTGCTCTGGCGCCACATTTCAGCGCCGATTACGTTCTGCGGGTACACAATGAGTGGCTGCTGGAGCGTTTGAGCGAGCAGGACAATCTCCAGGTGATGCAGCAACGGACAGCGAATCGCAGCAACTGGCAGTATTTGGCACAACAGCTTAATCAGGCCGGCCAGGCGCTACCGGAAAATGCCACGGCGCAGGACATATCGGCCATCTTGAAAAGTACGCCGATGAGAATTGCCCCGGACTCTGCTCATTACCAGTCATCTGTCCGCGAACCCGGTAAATCGATCAGTCTGGAGGCATTCATCAACGAAAATGACTTGCCCCTGCCCAAGACCCTGGACGAGCTGCTTTCCCTGGCACAAACGGCAATTGCAAGGGCCCAGCAGCACCCGTTAGGCAATTTCGGGGGCGGCCTGTCCTGGCCGATTCCTATGACTGCCCGCGAGCAGCAGACGGTGCGGGCCGTCGCCAGTGACTATAAGGTCAGCACGCAGATGGGGCTGCTGGACTACTTGAACACGCGTCAACCGCTCTCTCAGGACGTATTGCAGGATCCAGTGACGATGCTGGAGGCCCTCGTGGGCTCCCCGCAAGGGCATGCGCTGGGACTAGAGATGCAAACCAATTTGGGTGGCGTCTCCACGGACATCAGCGTCAATGACTATACGCTGGCACTCATGAATCTGGCGCTGGACCCCGAGTCTCTCACCAGGCCGCATCGAAATTGGGTAGCCGGTTTCGACCTGACCGATAAAAAATATTGGGGCCAGCCCCTCTCAGCCATCATCGAAGGCCTGAGCCGGCACCTGATTGAAACCGGCCGTGCATCATCGGCGATGGCCAAGGCGGGGGCGTACCTGTTGCTGATGCGGGCAGCGCCGCAATTACTGGTCAAAGATGTCCCCGACAGTGTGGTCTACGGCAGTGTGGCGTGGGCGACTCTGTGCATTGCGGTCGCCGCCATCGAAGCCCAGTCACCCGGCAGCGTCGCCCATATGACCTACGCTGAAGTGATGATCGCCGCCGACGCCCGAGACGCGGCTCCCAAGCTTGCGCAAACGGCGATACTGCTCAATTGGGCTGTGGCCAATAACATTCTCAACGGAAAACAGGATGCGCTTTACACCCAGGACGACATCAACAAAGCGCAAGCGGCTTTCAACCATCAGCAAACAGAACTCGAAAAAGCCTCGGCTTTACTGGATACGCCCCTGCCAAGCCGTCGAGAGATCGCCCTGGCGTTACTCAAGAAGACGTTTGGGGAAAACGTAGCGTTCGAGGAGCCTAAATTCGCCAAAACTTCGCCCTACGCGTCCTACGCTCCTGGCATTTCTTATTCCATGCTGGATATCGTCATGGAAGGGAATGCAATGGATGAACGCTGGAAAATTATTAAAGAGGGCGATGGCATTGATCTTGCGAGGTTTACCGCTTTTACTAAGAGTCCGGAATTTAGTATTCAAAAAGATTTTGATGAGGCATTTTCAACGGTAACAGCCAACCATAAGTCAGTCAAAAAGCTGTCTATTATGAACGCCCTTACCAACTTGCCACCGGAAGATAAAAAAAATCTCAGCTTTGGCGAAATCCAATATTATCAAGAGAAAAGCTATAAAATCGGAACGTTGGGTAATACGTTGTTTCATACCAGTTCCAAGGTACTAGTAACCGCTAAACGCAACGGCACCACCAGTAACTATGAGTTCGATACGGAAAAAGGTCTGATCAAAAACCTTGGCAATATTGAGGTGCCGCGTGATCCTGAGTACATTCAGAACGAGGTTACTAAAATCGAGGAGTTTTTCCCCGATCAAGATTTAAGTAAATGGATCGATGGCAGTAATACGCTAGCGGCTATATTACCGTTTGGCGTGAGACGTGCTGATGATATCAAACGACACATTCTTGATCAGCCCAGAGCCTCCGCACCGTCTGCACCGTACCTGTTCACCGACGAGCGAGCCAACCATATTGCTGACTCGATTGTTAAGGCACTGGACTTCGATAACCCTGCCATTCGGAAAGCCGCTATGGGGGCGACGCGGTCCGAACAGGGGGCGGAACAGGAGAAAGTCATAGGGAATTTTCTTCTCGACTTTATTCCCTTTCGATCGGCAATTGTCAACTTTATAGACGGTAACTACAGTGAAGGAATCACCGATGTTGCATTTGATATTTTTGGTTTTATCACCGCTGGTGTCGGTGCTGCTGCCAAAGCAGCGAAAGTGCTGGCTAAAGGGGGGAACGCACTGAAAAAGGTGCTCAAGGTCACCAAAATAATGGGCACAAGCCTTCTATCCGAGCTCAATCCGCTAGCCGGTGTTGGTGACTTGATTGTGGGGGGGGCGAAAGTGGTCACCCAGGGCGCTGGCCACGTCATTAACAACTTCCGGTTCGTCAAGAGCACATTAGGCCGGCCGGAACTCATCAACCTCAGTAAGCGTTATGACGCGGTAGCCAACGGTACATTCAAGGTTGGCGAGCAGACCCTACATGGATCTGCGGTCTTCCAGAATGGTAAGTGGGGTCTCTATGACCCCATCAGCGGTCGCCCATATGGTACCGCGAAGGGTTTCAAGCCCGAACAAGGTGCAATCAAAGGGGAAATCAAAGGATTCTCTGATTACCTGTCGTGGGAAAGAATAACAAACACATTGGCGCCTCCTGCGCCGCCCAACAAAAACTTTCGCACTGACTACAATAACGTTATAGCCGATGCAAAGAGTAAAGACCTCGCCACGTACTCAAAGGGGTGGAGAGAGTTAAACCCAGAAGCCGTCTATGGCTACTCTCCAGCGATGACCATCGATCAGTTAAAACGCCTTGCGGTAGCCCAGCGCCGTACGCCGGGCCAACTCGGTAGTCTGGCAAAACGAATTGCAGATCTCCAAGAACTGCCCGACAGGTTCAAGATGGCCCATCTTAAAGCGGCCCTCACTGACAAAGACGGCTATGCGAGAGGGTATCGCGCAGGGCAGCCGGCAGGGCTAGACAAGTTGACGGAAAAATTGACTCTCGATCAGGTGGCAGAGCTGGCTATCGCACCCGAACGCACACCTGAACAAATTGGTTACTTGGTCAGGCATATGGAAAAGATAAGAGAACAGGCGAGCAAGAGAAACTTCAAACGTTTCAGCGAAGACATTGGATTAACAGACGCCCGCCCGCCTATAGTGATCAAGGGTATTCCTCAAGGGTTGTACCTCAGTCGAGTTGACTTGTTGTCGGAGGGGGAGTGCGCGGCGCTGTCTACGCTGATGGCGGAAGCCCTCAAGCAGGGCAAACACGAAATTTTTCTTGAAAATCTAAGTCAGGCGATGCGCCCCGTGCCTCCGGGCGAGGACATTGCAGAGTTGCGAAAACTGGACCCGGCGAAAGCCGATGCCGAACAACTGCGCGCCACTCAAGTCGCTACCTTCCGTAGTAAGCTGAGCCGGCTTCAGGAAAAAATCGAAACTAAATACCTTCAACCCGGTGAACTTAAACAGGTTCCCTCCACCGGTATCATTTCCGATTTGGCCAGTAGCCGCGAAACGAAAACTTTGTTAATCAGCACCCCAGACCATGGCTTGATGGCCCGTGTTGTGGTTGATCTCAATGGGAACAAGACATGGTTCTATTTTGACCCTAACTATGGTCTTGCGATATTCACCGACGAGACGCAAATGAAAGCGGCCCTGGAAATGACCTTGAGAAAAGGCCAGAGCAAGGCAATGCTGTCGCACTTCGACGGTGAATCGGGCTTACCTGAGTATCAAGTGTCAGTGCTTAAAGAGTCGCAGGTAAATCCCAACGTGGCCGCGGTGCCAGGAGGAGTTTCCGACTTGTTCACGCCTCTGTAATCACTCAGTGGGTCAAAAGGTGGCAGTGCAAGGGTCGATTTGCTCGCGATCATTAACCTGGCACCTTTGGATGGTTACCCCATAAGGCCCCCTGTAAACCCCGGATAAACCCACTCTTTACGCCATCTTTACGCCTCACCCAACGCCTTGCTCTCGTTCCTTTACACCCCTCCTAGGGACAATGCCCCCACACGCGGCAATCGCCGCAAGACGGGGAAATTTCCATGAGCGTTCTGGACGGAGTGTCACTGCTATTGGCCGTGGCGCTGTTCATTTATCTGCTGGTTGCGCTGTTACGCGCGGATCGGAACTAGGAGCGGGCTATGCACAGTTATGACTATTGGCTGATCATCGCCTTTTTTGCCGTGGTACTGGTGCCGGCACCGTTTTTGGGGCGGTTCTATTACAAGGTGATGGAAGGCCAGCGCACGTGGTTGACGCCGGTGTTGGGGCCTGTCGAAAAGGCCTGTTATCGCCTTTCGGGCGTGGACGCGCAGCAGGAACAGAGCTGGCAGAAATACATGCTGGCCTTGCTCGCGTTCAACCTGGCGGGCTTCTTGTTGTTGTTCTCGATCCTGTTATTCCAGGGCTCCCTCCCACTGAACCCGCAGAAGTTGCCGGGCCAGGAATGGACCCTGGCGTTCAACACTGCGGTCAGTTTCATGACCAATACCAACTGGCAGAACTACAGCGGTGAGGCATCCCTAAGTTATCTCAGCCAGATGGCCGGCCTCACTGTGCAGAACTTCGTCAGTGCGGCGACCGGTCTCGCCGTCCTGGTTGCCTTGTGCCGTGGGATCGGGCGCAAATCTGCCCAGACCTTGGGCAACTTCTGGGTCGACATGACGCGCGCCACCCTCTACGGCCTGCTGCCGTTGTGCCTGGTGCTCGCACTGTTCCTGGTGTGGCAGGGCGTGCCGCAAACCTTCGCCCACTATGTTGACGCCGTCACGCTGCAGGGCGTGGACCAAGTGATTCCCTTGGGCCCGGCGGCCAGCCAGATTGCGATCAAGCAACTGGGCACCAATGGCGGCGGCTTCTTCGGGGTGAACTCGGCGCATCCGTTCGAAGACCCGACAGCCTGGGCCAACCTGTTCGAAGTGGCCTCGATCATTCTGATCCCGGTGGCGTTGGTATTTACCTTCGGCCACTACGTCAAAGACCTGCGTCAGAGCCGGGCGATCCTCGCGTGTATGCTGGCGCTGTTCCTGATCGGCGGCGCGACGTCGCTGTGGTCCGAATACCAGCCCAATCCGACCTTGAACAACCCGGCCGTGGAGCAAACCGCACCGCTGGAGGGCAAGGAAACACGCTTCGGTACCACCGGCACCGTGCTGTGGTCGGTGACCACTACCGCGGCATCCAACGGCTCGGTCAACGGTATGCAGGACAGCCTCAGCCCGCTGAGTGGGATGGTGGCATTGGTCAACATGATGGTTGGCGAAGTGATCTTTGGCGGCGTCGGTGCTGGCATGTACGGCATGTTGCTTAACGTACTGATCGCGGTGTTCCTCGCCGGCCTGATGATCGGCCGCACGCCGGAATATCTGGGCAAGAAACTCCAGGCCAAGGAAGTGCAATTGCTGGTGGTGACCCTGCTGGTCATGCCGGTCGGCGTGCTGGTGTTGAGTGCCATCGCCGCCAGCCTGCCGGGCCCGGCGGGCGCGATCAGTAACCCTGGCCCCCACGGCTTCAGTCAGTTGCTTTACGCCTACACCTCGGCCAGTGCCAACAACGGTTCGGCGTTTGCCGGCCTCGGTGCCAACACCGCGTTCCATAACCTGATGCTCGGCCTGGGCATGTTGATCGGTCGCTTTGGCTACATCCTCCCGGTGCTGGCTCTGGCCGGCAGCCTGGCGATGAAGAAGGCCGCACCGATTGGCCAGAACAGCTTCCCCACCCATGGCCCGCTGTTCGTGACCTTGTTGACCGTGACCATTTTGCTGGTGGGCGGCCTGACTTTCCTGCCGACGCTGGCGCTTGGGCCTATCGCTGAACATCTGAGCATGGGCTTCTAAAGGGACATGAAAATGAATATGCCTGCAAAAAACGCGGCCCCGGTCAAAACCCAGGAGCCTGCCAAAACCGCCATCTCGGCGCTCTGGCGCCCGGCGCTGGTCCAGGCTTTCGTCAAGCTCGACCCACGCCAACTGCAACGCTCGCCGGTGATGCTGGTGGTCGAACTGACCGCCATCCTCACCACCGTATTGTGCTTTGTGCCCGATACCACCGTGCCCACCTTTGTTGCGGTGCAAATCGCCGTGTGGCTGTGGTTCACCGTGCTGTTCGCCAACTTCGCCGAAGCCCTGGCCGAAGGCCGCGGCAAGGCCCGCGCCGACAGCCTCAAGGCTGGCAGCGAAGGTTTGAGCGCCCGGCGCCAGGAGGCCGATGGCAGCTTCAAGGTGGTGCCGGCCACCAGCCTGCGCAAGGGCGATGTGGTACGTGTTGCCGCGGGGGAAATGATCCCCGGTGACGGCGAGGTCGTCGAAGGTATTGCGGCGGTCAACGAAGCAGCGATCACCGGCGAATCCGCCCCGGTCATCCGCGAGTCCGGCGGTGACCGCTCGGCCGTTACCGGCAACACACGGCTGGTGTCGGACTGGCTGCTGATTCGCATCACCGCCAACCCGGGTGAGTCCACGCTGGATCGCATGATTGCGTTGGTGGAAGGTGCCAAACGCCAGAAAACCCCCAACGAAGTCGCGCTGGATATCCTGCTGATCGGCCTGACCCTGATCTTCCTGCTGGTAGTGGTGACCTTGCAGCCGTTCGCGCATTTTGCCAATGGCAGCCTGCCTCTGGTGTTTCTGGTCGCACTACTGGTGACGCTGATTCCTACCACCATTGGCGGCTTGTTGTCCGCCATCGGGATTGCCGGCATGGATCGCCTGGTGCGTCTCAATGTGATCGCCAAGTCCGGTCGCGCCGTGGAAGCGGCGGGGGACGTGCATGTGTTGCTGCTGGACAAGACCGGCACCATCACTTTTGGTAACCGTCGTTGCTCGGCCGTGGTCGCGGCGCCTGGCGTCAGTGGTCGGGAATTGGCTGAAGGCGCGCTGCTGGCATCCCTGGCCGATGACACGGCGGAAGGCAAATCCATCGTTGAATACCTGCGTGCCTTGCACCCGCAGGCCGAGCCAACCCTGGATGAATTGACCGCCGTACCCTTCAGCGCCGAGACCCGATTGTCGGGTGTCGACTATCAGGGCCGCGTGTTCCGCAAAGGCGCCGTGGATTCGCTGCTGGCGTTTATCGGCCAGCAACGCAGCGAGCTTTTACCTGCGCTGTCGCGGGAAATCGACAAGATCGCCCAAAGCGGCGGCACCCCATTGCTGGTCTGCGCCGATGGCAAATTGCTCGGTGCGATCCATCTCAAGGACGTGGTCAAGCCCGGTATCCGCGAGCGGTTTGCCGAGTTGCGCAAGTTGGGGATTCGCACCGTGATGGTCACTGGCGACAACCCCCTGACCGCCGCCGCGATTGCCGCTGAAGCCGGGGTGGATGACGTGCTGGCCGAAGCCACGCCAGAGAAGAAACTCGCGCGTATTCGCCATGAGCAGAACGATGGTCGCCTGGTTGCCATGTGCGGCGACGGCGCCAACGACGCCCCGGCGCTGGCCCAGGCTGACGTCGGCATGGCCATGAACGACGGCACCCAGGCCGCGCGCGAAGCGGCCAACATGGTCGACCTCGACAGCGACCCGACCAAGCTGCTGGACGTGGTGCAGATCGGCAAGGAATTGCTGGTAACCCGTGGCGCGTTGACGACCTTTTCCATCGCCAACGACGTGGCCAAGTACTTCGCAATCCTGCCGGCGCTGTTCGCCTCGATCTACCCGCAACTGGGCGTGCTCAACATCATGCGCTTGCAGAGCCCGCAGAGCGCGATCCTCTCGGCCATTGTGTTTAACGCCTTGATTATCGTGGTGCTGATTCCCCTGGCGCTGCGCGGTGTACGGGTGCAAGCGGCGAGTGCGGCGGCCTTGCTGCGGCGCAACCTGCTGATTTACGGCCTGGGCGGGCTCTTGGTGCCGTTCGTGGGTATCAAAGCCATCGACATGCTGCTGACGGCGCTGCACCTGGTTTGACCTGTCTGATTTATTGAGGATTTGACTATGACAAACATCATCCGCCCCGCCCTGAGTCTGCTGGTACTCATGACCCTGATCACCGGCGTCGCCTACCCGCTGGTGGTCACGGGCGTGGCGCAAGTGGCCTTCCCCGATCAGGCCAATGGCAGCCTGGTGCACGACGCCAGCGGCAAGGTGCGCGGCTCCAGCCTGATCGCCCAGGACTTTACCGGCGACCGCTGGTTTCATCCACGCCCGTCAGCAGGAGCCTTTGCGACGGTGTCCAGCAGTGCCAGCAACCTGGGCCCCAGCAATCCGGCCTTGGCGACCCGCATAGTCGAGGAAGCCGGCAAACAATCAGTGCCTGGCCAGGGCCCGGTGCCACTGGCCTCGCTGACGACCTCCGGCAGCGGCCTTGATCCACACTTGCCACCGCAGGCGATTGCCTATCAACTGGCGCGAGTGGCGGCAGCGCGCAATGTGCCGGTGGCGACCTTGCAGCGGTTGATGGATGAGCACATCGAAAGCCCGTTGGTAGGGCCGCCGGTGGTAAACGTCCTGGCCCTCAACATGGCCCTGGAAAAACTCTGAACCCCTGTGGGAGGGGGCTTGCTCCCGATAGCGGTGGTTGAGTCGAAATATCTGTCGCTGATACACCGCTATCGGGAGCAAGCCCCCTCCCACAGTTGATCTTCATTGACCTGAAAATACCTGCCTGAAGGAACCCGTATGAGCGACTCCGGCCGCGCCGATGCCCTGTTAGCCGATCTGCCCCGGGCTGGCCGTGGCCGGCTCAAAGTCTTCCTCGGCGCCGCGCCCGGCGTGGGCAAGACCTACGCCATGCTCCAGGCGGCCCACACCCAGTTGCGCCAAGGCGTAAGCCTGATTGCCGGTGTGGTCGAAACCCACGGCCGCGCCGAGACCGAAGCCTTGCTCAGCGGCCTGCCGCAACAACCGCTGCTACGCAGCGAGTACCGTGGCGTAATGCTTGAAGAAATGGACCTCGACGGCCTGCTCGCCGCCAAGCCCAAGCTGGTGCTGGTAGATGAACTGGCCCACAGCAACGCCCCCGGCAGCCGTCATGAAAAGCGCTGGCAAGATATTCAGGAATTGCTCGCGGCCGGTATCAATGTGTTCACCACGGTCAACGTCCAGCACCTGGAAAGCCTCAATGATCAGGTGCGTGGCATCACCGGCGTGCAAGTGCGCGAAACCTTGCCGGACTGGGTGCTGCAAGAGGCCGACGAACTGTTGCTGATCGACCTGCCATCCCGCGAACTGCTCGAACGCCTGCGTGACGGCAAGGTGTATGTGCCCGAACAGGCGCGTGCGGCTATCGATGCGTTTTTCACCCAGACCAACCTAATGGCCCTGCGCGAACTGGCGATGCAAACCGCCGCCGCCCACGTCGACGATGATCTGGCCCAGGGCTATCGCCAACTCGGACAGGCCGCGCCGGCGGTACGTGGGCGTTTGCTGGTGGGCGTGGATGGTGATGCGCAAGCCGAACGCCTGGTGCGTCATGCCAGTCGCGTGGCCCAGCGTCGGCATTTACCCTGGAGCCTGGTGCACGTCGACAACGGCCGAGCGCGGGATGAGCAATCGCGCCTGCGTCTGCAGAACGCCCAGCAACTGGCGGAGCGGTTGGGCGGCGAAGTGGTGTTACTGCGGGCCGGGGAGGTCGCCAAGACCCTGATCCAGCACGCCGCCGAACGCCGTGCCAGCTTGTTGCTGGTGGGGCAGTCGCGGATGCGCTGGCGCCGGCGCTTGTTCGGTGGTGGCTTGGCGGCGCGGCTGTTGCGCAATGCCCGTGGCCTGGAAATCAACGTCCTCGACAGCGATGACATACCGGCGCCGACACGCTTGCCGGATGTGCGTGGGTTGGTGTGGTTCGATTACGCTTTGGCGGTGGTTGCCACGGTGGTTGCTGCGGCCGTGGCTTGGGCGGTGTCCAGTGTGTTGCCGCTGCCGAATATCTCGCTGGTGTTTCTCGCTGCCGTATTGCTGGTGGCGGTGCGCAGCAGCCTGGGGCCGTCGCTGGTGTGCGCGGCGCTGTCGTTCATGACCTACGATTTTCTGTTTATCCCGCCGAACTTTTCCTTCGCCATTCAGCGCGAAGAGGATGTGCTGACCCTGCTGTTCTTCCTGCTGATGGCAGCCCTGACCGGCAACCTCGCCGCGCGCCAGCGCCGCCAGCTGCAGGCGTTGCGCGATACCCAGGAAGAAACCAGCGAGCTGCTCGACCTGTCGCGCAAGCTCACGGCGGCCACCGATCGCCAAGCCGTGATCAGCGCCGCCGCCCACCATCTGCAAGGCTGGCGCGACCTTGACTTGTGTCTGGTCAATCGCGACGGTCAGGGCGGCTGGACGGTCGAGACCGGTGGCCCGCTGACCCTCACCGAAGCCGAACGCGCAGCAGCCGATTGGGCCTGGCAGCATGATCAGCCTGCCGGTATGGGCACCGGCACCTTGCCGTTCGGACGTTGGTGGTGGTGGCCGTTGTCGGGTGAAGAGGGGCCGCTGGGCTTGCTTGGTGTCAGCGCCAAGCCGGGCCTGGAGTTGAGCGGGCAACGCCGACGTTTGCTCACTGCCTTGAGCCAGCCGCTGGCCCAGGCGCTGGCGCGAGCGCAGTTGGGGCAAGAGTTGGAGTCGGCGCGTCTGCACGGCGAAACCGAACAACTGCGCAGCGCCTTGCTGGCGTCGGTGTCCCACGATTTGCGCACGCCGTTGACCTCCATGCGCGGCAGTATCGATAGCCTGCTGGCCCTCGGCGAAGCCATTCCCATGGAGGATCGTCGCGAATTGCTTGAAGGCACCCGTGATGAGGCCGAGCGCCTGGACCGCTATATCCAGAACCTGCTGGACATGACGCGGCTGGGCCACGGCGCGCTGAAACTGGCGCGCGACTGGGTGTCGCCCGGTGATATCGTCGGCAGTGCCCTCGGGCGTTTGCGCGCAGTGCTGGCGCCATTGCAAGTGAGCACCGAGGTGCCGTCGGAACTGCCCTTGTTGTATGTGCATGCGGCGTTGATCGAACAGGCGTTGGTCAATGTGCTGGAAAACGCCGCCCGATTTTCGCCGCCCCAGGGTCGCTTGCAGTTGCGCGCTGGCGTGCAGGATGAGCAGTTGTTTTTTGCCGTGGCGGATGAAGGGCCGGGGATTCCCGAGGAGGAGCGTGCGAAGATTTTCGACATGTTCTATACCGCTGCCCGCGGTGATCGGGGCGGGCAGGGCACCGGCCTTGGCCTGGCGATCTGCCAGGGCATGGTCGGTGCGCATGGTGGGCATATCAGCGTGGCCGATGGCATTGATGGGCGGGGTACCTGCATCACGTTGTTTCTGCCGCTACAATCTCAACCTGGCTTGGACACTGACCTTTGAATGGCTCCTGAATGGGGTGATTCTTTAACGAATTTTGACGGACACCATGAGCCAGACCGCGACGATTCTAGTCATTGATGACGAACCGCAGATCCGCAAATTCCTGCGCATCAGCCTGGCCTCCCAGGGCTATAAGGTGATCGAGGCCGGCACCGGCAACGAAGGCCTGGCGCAAGCGGCCCTGAACAAACCGGACCTGCTGGTGCTCGACCTGGGGCTGCCCGACATGGACGGCCAGCAGGTGCTGCGCGAGTTTCGCGAGTGGTCGACGGTACCGGTGCTGGTGCTGTCGGTGCGGGCCAGTGAAGGCCAGAAAGTCGAGGCTCTTGACGGTGGCGCCAATGACTACGTGACCAAGCCCTTCGGCATCCAGGAATTCCTCGCTCGGGTGCGTGCGTTGTTGCGTCAGGCACCGGCGGGAGAGGCCCAGGAAGCCGCCTTGAATTTCGGCCCGCTGACGGTGGACCTGGCTTATCGCCGCGTGCTGCTGGACGGTGCCGAAGTGGCGCTGACCCGCAAGGAGTATGCAGTGCTGGCGCAACTGGCCCGGCATCCGGGGCGGGTGATTACCCAGCAGCAATTGCTCAAGGACATCTGGGGCCCGACTCACACCGAAGACAGCCATTACCTGCGTATCGTGGTGGGGCACCTGCGCCAGAAATTGGCGGATGACCCGACGCAGCCACGGTTTATCGTGACCGAGGCGGGGGTGGGGTATCGGTTGCTGAATGCTTGAGTTTTTGTGGGAGGGGGCTTGCTCCCGATAGCGGTGGGTCAGTAACAGATCTACTCACTGACCCACCGCTATCGGGAGCAAGCCCCCTCCCACATTTCGAGTGTATTCACAGATTAAAATGTGGGGCTTGCCTGCGATGACGCCATCAGCAACACCCACGCGCTCAACTCTGCTCACTCTCATACCGATCCAACGTATCACTGGCAATCTCCCGCCCCAAGGCGATCAGCTCCGGCGCCTTGTAGAACTCGAAGAACCGGCACACCCGCTTCGGCACGTTGATCAGCACATCTGGCGGGTAGCCGGCGATCTTGTACTGCGCCAATGAGGTTTGCATCACCTCGAAACTCTGGTTGATCAGGTCCAGCAGCGACGCAGGCCCGACGTTATCGATGATGAACGAGCCGGTCGCCGACTTCGGTGCGCCGGCTTTTTCCGGCGCGGCGGCGGGTTGCTGGGATTCGGGTTCAGCCGACTCCAGCCACGGGTTGATCTCTGCTGCCTGGGCCTGCAAGGCTTCCTGTTCGAGCTTCATCAACTGCTCGGCCTGTTTGCGGCGAAATGGCAGGTGCGATCCGAGTGATTTGGCCAGGCTGTTGAAGCGGCTCTTGAACGCCGGCGGGCGCTGGATCACCGGCAGCCGATAGTGCTTCTGGTTGGTGGCGTTGAGGTTGACCGCGATGATCAAGTCACAGTGGCTCGACACCACCGGCACAATGGGCAGCGGGTTGAGCAGCCCGCCGTCCACTAGCATCCGGTTGCCTTGCATCACCGGGGTGAACAGGCTCGGGATCGCCGCCGATGCGCGCATGGCCTGGTGCAGGCAGCCTTCCTGAAACCAGATTTCCTGTTGGTTGGTAAGGTCGGTGGCCACAGCAGTGTAGGGGATGCGCAGCTCTTCGATATTGATCTCGCCGACGATTTTGCGAATCTGCCCGAAAACTTTTTCGCCACGAATCGCACCCAGCCGAAAGCTCACATCTACCAGGCGCAATACGTCGAGGTAGTCCAGGCTTTCGATCCAGTTTCGATATTCGTCCAGCTTGCCTGCGGCATAGATACCGCCGACCACCGCGCCCATCGAACAGCCGGCGATACAGGCGATGTCATAGCCGCGTCGTTCGATTTCTTCGATCACCCCGATATGGGCGTAGCCCCTGGCTCCCCCGGAGCCCAGCACTAAGGCAACACGTTTTTTCATGTCCCAGTCCTTCGCAAAACAGGTGCCCACAATGCACCCATCCGGGGGGCGGCTTCAATCTTCGGTTATTTTTAGAGGATAACCTTTGCGCTCGGGTATGCTCTGGCAATAGGTACGACCGATTTCAGGCTAGGGACAAGGCACTTTTCCCTGTGGGCAACGTCTACAGGCTACAAATGATTTTGCTTATTTTGAGGTGTCATCAATGAAAGCCTGGATGTGTGTGCCTGTGATCGTGCTGGCCTTGGCCGGCTGTGCCGGCAAGACGGCCTACCGCGACAGCTGCGGTTCCCAATTGGATGCCGCCTGGAAAGAACTCGATCTGGCCAAGGCTGAAGGTTTTGCTGGCACCGTGAGTTACTCCAAGGCTCTGTCGCTATTGACTGGCGCCAAGACCCAGCAGCAGTTTGAAGCGTTTGAAGGGTGCTCCAACAAAGCCCAGAAGGCGCGGTTCTATATTCGTGAGTCTCGCGCCGGGCGTTGACCTGTAGCGGCGAGTAGGATTATTCATTGGAAAGTGAGGGCAGGATGTCAGCGTTGGTCAATCAGTTAGTCGCCCAGGTCATAGGCCTGGAAGTAGGGTTACTGAGCTGCCAGGCTCGCCTCGCCGCCGTCACTGACGATGAAGCCCTGCATGATTTGCGCACCACCGTGCGGCGCTTGCGCAGCTTGTTGCGGCCTTTGCGCGGCCTGCCCGGTGTGGAACAGCTTGAATTGGCCGCCAGTACGGTTGGCCAATTGACCACGCCGCTGCGTGACCGCGAGGTCCTGGCGGCGTATCTGCATCAGCACGGTTATCACGAGGCGGCTGATCGGCGCCTGCGCCTGCAACCCGAGGCCTATCGTCATGTGGCGCAAAGCCCGGAACTGGCGCACCTGTTACTGATTCTGGATGCATTCCCACGCTTTATTCGCGCCTCCCAGCACCAGAAACTGCTCAAAGGCCTGCGCCCGCGCATCGAGAAACGCCTGGCCAAGCAATGGCAGAAACTCGATGGAGCCCTGAAGGATCCCGAGCATGATCGCCACCGGTTGCGGTTGCTGATCAAGCGTGTGCGCTACGCCGCCGAGGCTTACCCCGAACTGGACAAGCTACCCGCCAACGCCATGTCGCGATTGAAGAAAGCCCAAAGCGCCCTGGGCGACTGGCATGACTGCTGGCAGTGGCTGGCCCAGGCCGGGCGGCAGGCGGATTTGCAACCTTGCGTTGCCATCTGGCAGCGCACCATGCTCAAGGCCCAGGGGCGGGCTGACCGTGTGCTGGACAAACTCAGCGCCGATTGTTTTTAACGCGGTCCGGCTTTTGGCCGGAATGGGTGGTGTGCCGGTCCGTCTCGATGGTTAAGATTCCCCATCGATTTTCTTGATGTGAGGTCGCCATGCGCTTTAGTGATTTGCTCGACGCTGCCCGAAGCAACCCGTTGGATGTCACCATTCCTGCCGAATGGGCCCAGGGCCGTGCCACCTTTGGCGGCCTGGTCGCCGCTTTGCAATACGAGGCGCTGCGTGCCCTGGTGTCAGCGGATCGTCCGTTGCGCTCCCTGGCCATCACCTTTGTCGGCCCGGTGGCGCCGGATGTACCTGCCAGTTATCAAGTCGAAGTGCTGCGCGAGGGCAAGGCCGTCAGCCAGTTGCTTGGGCGCGTGGTCCAGAACGGTGAAGTAGCGACCTTGGTCCAGGCCAGTTTTGGCGCGTCTCGAACGTCGGAAATCGACGTAGCGAGCGAACCGGCGCCAGTGTTCAAACATTGGGATGAGTGCCAGGAGCTGCCGTACATCAAGGGCGTTACCCCTGAGTTCATGCGCCACCTGGCGATGCGTTGGGCCGTGGGCGGCCTGCCTTTTACCGGCAATAAATCCCGCGACATGGGCGGCTGGGTGCGGTTGCGCGGGGATGTGAAAGAAGAGCCGCTGACCGAAGCGCATATCCTCGCCCTGGTCGACGCCTGGCCGCCAGCGTTGCTGCCGCACCTGAAAAAGCCTGCGCCGGGCAGCACTCTGACCTGGACCATCGAGTTCATCCAGCCGCTGCAAGACCTGACCACCCTCGATTGGTGCCAATACCACGTCAACATCGAACATGCCCGCGACGGCTACGGCCATGCGGCCGCTGCGCTGTGGAGCCCGACCGGCGAGTTGATCGCCCTCAGCCGCCAGACCGTGGTGGTGTTCGCCTAAGCCCCTTCAGTGGTGGTGACGTTGCCGCCAGGCACGCCACCAGCCACCGCTCAACACAAAGCGCGGGAAGGTCACGAACTGCTCGACAACAAGGCGTTGCACCGCATCTTTACGGTCGCTGAACGGCTCACTGGCCTGGGCTTCCAGGCTGTGGCCGTGACGCTGCAACGCCAGGCCCGCCACGATGCCGACCACACCGATAGCCAAGCTGGCCAGGCTCAGGCTGAACACCCCTGAAACGATCAGCAGGAAACCGACGATAAACAGCGGCACGGCAATCAGGTGCAACGCCAGGTTGGTCGGGTGCTGATGGTTTTGTGGGTAGTGACGCCATTGCCAGGCGGGGAGATTGGGGTGACGTTTGCCCATGATGGTGAATCCTCTGTCCGTTGAAATGACTTGAACAGAGTTTAGGTTCGGGCGGGCGGGGTAGCGAATCAAGGCTGGCTATGGGGGTTATAGAGAACAATTTGGGCGGATTGATCTCATGCCCAAATCACACAGTCATGGTCATCCATGTGTACTAAAAACGTCAGTTCGTTATCGGTTATCCAAAATGGATAACCGGTGGTTTCGCCTAAAACAGATGCTAAAACTGGTGTGTTATCAATTTCCCATGCCCTATATGTTGAGTCGAATACCAGCAGAAGTAAACCATTCTTGCTGATGCGATACGGCATTTCTTTCCAAAAGTTAGGGTTATGCTCTGTGTGTTTTTCGTTCAGTTCGGTGGAATCAAGCACGTTGCTTTGTGATTTGAAAAATTTTCTCGTCAGAGAATTTATCAATACGTTGAGTTCATTCGCATCAAGCTTCCTTGAGCTGATTTTCAAGGTGTTACATGCTTCGTCTATTTCCTCTTCCAAGTAGCTCATCAAGGGACACCTTTTTTGGAGCGGCTAAGAGGAACCAGTTTGAGCAGTATATGGCCTCTCTTTGCACCTCCACCGGACCTCTTTCCAGGAGTTTGATAGCCGATATGAGGTGATTTTGGGCTTTCTTTGCTTGGCACAAGCAGAAGGTCGTCAATATTCACTTCCACTCCCCTATTGGGCCCGCTTTGTACACGCCATTCCGTTGGAAATGATTTGCCATATTGGTCTTTGCCCCATTTTGATACGCTGTATTCAGTCTCCGGTATGCCTGTTCTGCGAAAGGCCTCATCCAAACCAACGGGTGGCGCATTGGGGCTGGCTATGGGGGCATAGTGATTACGCTATTTTTGTTCTATCTAGAAAAAATAATCGTCTGGACCATTTATGTATACATTCGGATCGCAAAGTGAAATGAATTTAGCCTTGAATTCAATTAGAGAACTTTCATTCTTTGCTTGGAAATGAAAAAGGTCATTTTGCTTAGTAATATCAACAAAAAACACCTCTCTAAGGGGGATGTTGTGTATTTTTAATTCGCGAATACCATGACAATCGATGCCCATTCTGCAGGTGTTATAGCCTTTCCCTTCCCATTTTTTTGGCAAGATATCTGGGAATTCGGGTATGTCGAACCCTAATCCCACAGAAGGTCGATCATTTTCTATTTGCAAAGAAAAAAGAGCAATTTTTCCGATTTCTATAGGCGTGCTAAAAATCTTTTCAAAAAAAATATTATGATCAAGTTCGTTCCAGTATTTCATCGGTTTTTCCTAAAGTTGTAATGATCCTTGCCGCCGTTTACGGTTCCGTTTCGAGGCTTGTCTATTGGTCGCAAATTGAAATGCGCTTTTTGGTCACCTATGCCGTCTGGTCTGCCAAATTTATGCCCGGCAGAATGGTCTTGAATAAGTACTTTAGAGCCATCTGCCCTCGTGAATTGATAAACTCTTGAATTTATGAATCTACCGCTCTCATCCAATATATTGTCATCATTCAAATCAGTCATTTTTTCTACTATGTACTGTGTCGTTCTTCCTGACTTCGGGTGTGTCATCACATCGGGGTTTTGAGTCATCGGTACATTGGCATCCCTTTTTGCTTGCCTGAACGCCCCTTTACGAGAGACATCAGGTATATCCGGTTCAGCAGGCAAAGAGCAGGTCGGTTTTTTCTTTCCTGAGCCCGGACAATTTGTGCTCAATCCCAGCGGATCAATCCACCCGGTAGGGTTGGGCACGTACTGGTACGCATTGACCCCACCCGCCAACTTCACCGGATCCGGTGTCAGGTAACGACCAATATCCGGATTGTAATAGCGATGGCGGTTGTAGTGCAGGCCGCTTTCCGCATCGAAATACTGCCCCTGAAAACGCAACGGATTGTCGATTTTGCCTACGTCGAGCCGGGCGATCTGGCCA